>CAYORO010000161.1:0-8928 GCA_964406355.1 uncultured Limibaculum sp. | reverse complement strand
AGGTGCTCGGTCATCGCAAGTCGCACCACGAGCGCGTCGATCAGCGCACGGTGCACGGCACTCTGCCGCGCAAGCCGCTGCACGCTTTCGCACAGCGCGATCATGTGCACGAGCCCGGGCGCATCGAACCGCCCCGCCTGCTCGACAAGCCGATCGCGCCCCGGCCCGCGTTCGCCCACCAGCTCGGTCTCCGGGCCGCACGCCGCGATGACCATGAGATCGCGCAGGCGGACGACCAGCGACTCGACGGTTTGTTCGGGCGAGGTGCCTCGCGAGGCGAGCGCGTCCATCTGTTCGAGCGCGGTTTTCGCGTCGGCGTTCGCGAGCGCCTCGACAATATCGGCGAGCGTCTCGTTATGCGGCAGGCCCAGGAGCGATTCGAGCAGCGCCCGGGTCAGCGTCTCACCGGGCTCCGATGCTGCGATCACCCGATCGGCGAGCGACAGCGCATCGCGCATCGACCCGTTGCCCAGGCGTGCGATCTCGTCGATCAGCTCGCGCTGGGCGTCGATCGTCTCGGTCTCGAAGATGCTGGAGAGGTGGTCGGCGATCTCGGTCTGCGAGAGGTTGCGGAAGTCGAACCGCTGGCACCTGCTCTGGATGGTCGCGGGGACCTTGTGCGTCTCGGTGGTGCAGAGGATGAACATCACGTGCTCGGGCGGCTCTTCGAGGGTCTTGAGCAGCGCGTTGAAGGCCGAGGTCGAGAGCATGTGGACCTCGTCGATGATGTAGACCTTGTAGCGGCAGGTGGAGGCCCGGTATCGCACGCTCTCGACGATCTCGCGCACATCGTTGACCGAGGTGTTCGACGCCGCGTCCATCTCCAGCACATCGGTGTTGCGCCCCTCGGCGATCGAGCGGCAGGCCTCGCAAACGCCGCAGGGGTCGATCGTGGGCCCCTCGCCGCGCATGCAGTTGAGCCCCTTGGCGATGATCCGCGCGGTGGTGGTCTTGCCCACCCCGCGGACACCCGTGAGGATGAAGGCATGGGCGATCCGCCCCGAGGCGAAGGCATTGGTCAGCGTGCGGACCATCGCCTCCTGCCCGATCAGGTCGCGGAAATGGCCGGGGCGGTATTTGCGGGCGAGGACGCGGTAGGCGCCGTCGGCGTCGGGCATCGGGCGGGTTCCTGAATGTGACGCGAACAGACTAGCGGCCCCGGGCGCAGGCGAGCAAGGCGCCCACGCCATCCCCCGGCATGCTAAGTTGCGCGCGTCCCGAAACGGGGGTGGCGATGAAGTGGCTGGTGGATATCGACGCGCTGGTGGCCGAGGGCGTGGTGAGCCCCGAGCAGGGCGCTCTGCTGCGGACGCGCGCGCGAGCCGATGCGCTCGCGCTCGGCACCAGCATGCTGCTCGTCGGCGGGATCGTGGCGGTGATCGCGGGCGTGATCGCGCTCGCGCCGACGCCCGAGGGGCTGACGGCGACGGGCCTCGCGATCCTGGCGCTCGCCGCGGCGGCGCTGTTGCAGGTGGGGCCGCGCTTCCGGCTGCCGGCCAATGCGGCGGCCGTGATCGGCGTTGCAGCCGCAGGCGGCGGGGCCATCGCGCTCGCGATCGAGCGGGCGGAGACGAGCTGGCCCGCCGTCTGGATCGGCCTCGGCGTCGGGGTGGCGGGGCTGGCGCTTCGCGCGGTCGGGCCTGCCCGATGGCGCGTGATGGCGGCCTGGGCCGCGGTGCTGGGAGGTGCGGCGCATCTCGGCGGGGTGTTCATGCTGGAGGGCCGGCCCGACCTCGTCTGGCTCGCCATGATCGACGCGGCGCTGGTGCTGCTCCTCTGCGGCGTGCTGCTCGACATCCGCCTGCTGAGCGCGCTCGCGGTGGTGGCGCTCGCGGGCACGCTCTCGGCGACGGGCTACGGCCATGCCTCCTACTTCCTCGCGGTCTACGAGCCGACGCTGCTGATCCTCCTGATGGGCACGGTCGCCGGGATCGCCCTCGCCGCCGCCCGCCTGCCGGAGCGCCAGGCCCGCCATGCCCGGATCGCGGGGCTGATGGCGCTCGTCTGGATCAATATGGGCTTCTGGGTCGGCTCGCTCTGGGGAGATGTCGTCGCCGAGCACCTCCTCACGCCACCGCGGCCGAATTGGGTGGCGGGCGAGACGGGCGAGGCGCAGTGGGAGGCCTGGGAGGCCGCCCGCGACGCGGTGCTCGCCGGGCTGCCGCAGATCCCCGACATCGCCTTCGTCATCGGCTGGGCGCTCTTGATCCTCGGCACGGCGGTCTGGGCGGCGCTCACCGCTCGGCGCTCGGTGCTCAACGCCGCGGCGACCTTCGGCGCGATCCACTTCTACACGCAGTGGTTCGAGCGGCTCGAGGCGGCGCCCGAGGCGATCATCGGCGCAGGCGTGATCGCGATCCTCGCGGCCTGGGGGATGGTCCGCGCCAATGCCTGGCTCGAAGCGCGCGCGGCAGATCAGGGCTAGGCGGGCGAGGTGAGAGGCTGGTCATCGACCCAAGCGGGCCTCGTTACGGCTGCTTCCTTCCGGACCTGACCGGGTTGGCGAGGTGCCTGCCCGCGCCAACCTCTCGGGCGTAGACATAACCTTCACCCGCGCGGCGCACAAGGGAGGGGCCCGACCGCGCCCCGCACCCCACCATTGCGGACCGGGCCGCATTGTTGCATTGAGGGACGCCGCAACGCAGAGCCTCCGCATGAGCCTGACACTCCCCGTCACCTTCGCCACCGGAGGCGCCAAGCTCGACCGATCGACCCATCTTCGGAGCGGCACCAAGCGGCTGCTCCGCGATGCGAGCGCCCAGCTCCTGCCGATGTGGGAGGGCAAGCCGATGATCAGCCAGGGCGATGGCTGGCGCCGGCTCGGCTGGATCCCGCCGCTGCCCGAGACGCTGAAGATGGCCGATGACGGCCCGGTGTTCCTCGGGCTCTACGAGGACAACCCGGTCTTCGCGGCGGAGTTCTCGAAGCTGCCGCAGGAGCGGGTGGAGCGCGCCTTCATCTCGGGCGCCAAGTTCCTCGACCTGCGCGGCATCGCCGGCGAGATCACCGCGGGCGAGGCGACGATTGCCGCCACCGCCAAGGGGGTGCTCGGCTGGCACGCGACGCACCAGTTCTGTTCGGTCTGCGGCGGCGAGACCCGGATGGAGGAGGGCGGCTGGCGACGCCGCTGCGTCGATTGCGGCGCGCTGCATTTCCCGCGGATCGACCCGGTCGTGATCATGCTGGTGCTCGACGGCAACCGGGTGCTGCTCGGCCGGCAGGACGGCTTTCCCGATCGGGTCTATTCGCTGCTCGCGGGCTATATGGAGCCGGGCGAGAGCCTCGAGGATGCGGTCCGCCGCGAGACGATGGAGGAGGCCTCGATCCGCATCGGGCGGGTGCGCTACCTCGCCTGCCAGCCCTGGCCCTGGCCCTCCTCGCTGATGCTCGCCTGTTCGGCCGAGGCGCTCTCGACCGAGATCGCGATCGACCAGCAGGAGCTCGAGGACGCGCTCTGGGTCAACCGCTCCGACATCCCCGACATCATGGCCGGCAAGCATGAGCGAATCGCGGCGCCCCGGATCTCGGCGATCGCGCGGGTGATCCTCTCGGCCTGGTCCTCGGGCGAGATCGAGGGCTTCGACTGACGCTTGGAGCATTTTCCGGCCAGACGGGCTCGGTCCGGCGTCTGGAGAACGCAATCAACGATGGCGCTAGAACGCGCGACCTGACCCCATCAGGTCAGCCACTCCCGCGCGCCCGCGCCGCACCGAGAAGGCGGCCCATCACCAGCGGCGTGAAGAGCATCGGCAGCTGGAAGAGCGCGACGAAGAGCGCAAAGGCCGGATCCGGCGGCAGCGCCGCGAGATAGAGCGCGACCGTCCGGTTGCCCCAGAGCAGCCCCGCCGCCCCGGCGGTCGCCGCCCCCGCCTGGGCCCGGGCGCCGCGTGCGATCAGTGCCTGAAGCCCGTAGTTGAGTGCAATCGCGAGCGCCAGCAGCCAGGCCGCCCGCAAAGGGTCGGCGAAAACCGCGGCCCAGAACCCGTCGAAGAGCGGCACCACGAAGACGAGCGTCGTCAGCGCGCTCACCCCGTCGAAGGCGGCGGCGTTCTCGGCGATCCGCCGCGGCCCCAGCAGGTGTCGCAGCAGCACCGCCCCGAGCGCGCCCGCGCCCACCATCGCCGCCATCCGAAGCGCCAGCGTCTCGGCCCCGAGCGGCACCGCCGTCCCGAGCAGCACAGCCACCACCGGAGGCCCGAGAAACGGCGCGGCAAGGCTCGCGGCAATCGTCAGCTCGAGCGCAAAGGCGGCGTTGAGCCCGAGGATCAGGCAGAGCGCTGCCGAGGAGGTGATCGGCGGCGCAGCACCTGTGTAGACGATCGCGGCGAGCGTGTCGGGCCCTGCCCCCGCCACCGCGGCCGCGGCCCAGAGGAGCGCCGGCGTCGCCCAGAGCAGCGCCACCGTCAGCGCCGCGAGGCGCAGCAGCCGCACCGGCCGCAGCATCGCCCGGACCAGGCCGGCGAGATCGATCCGTGCCATCGCCACGCAGAAGAGCAGCGCCACGAGCACCGGCAGCGCGGGCTTGAGCGCCGCCGAGAGCGCCGGCAGCAGCGTTGCCAGCAGCACCCCGGCCGCCAGCACCCAGCGCGCCCGCGCCCCGATCGCGGCGAGGAGCCCCAGCGCCGTCACACGCCCTGCCCCGCCCGGCGGTCCCGGGTTTCGGAAACAGGCTTCACGGCGCAGCCGAATTCGTCATGATGCCTCGCGGAGAGCGGCGCCAAGCCGCGAACAGGGAGAGCCGACCATGTCAAAGCGCGACGAGTTGATCGAGAAGTACGCCGCCGATCTGCGCGAAAAATGCGGGCAAGAGCCGGATATGGAGCTGCTCAAGAAGGTGACGATCGGCCTTGGTCCGTCGATCTACAACGATGACAGCTCGACCGTCGCGAGCAGCGACCAGACCGAACTCGACCGGGTCAAGGCCAACTTCCTGATCAAGAAGCTCGGCCTCGCGGACGGTCCGGACCTCGACAAGGGCATCGACGCGGTGATCGAGATCTATGGCCGGTCGAACCGCAACAAGCTCCGCGCGGTGGTCTATTATCTGCTCACGAAGCATTTCGGGAAAGAGGCGGTCTACGGCTGACCGTCCAACGGCCGACCGGCCCGCCGCGCGCGCCGGGATCAGAGCGCGACCGAGTGCCGCGCCTGCCCCCGCGCGAGATAGGCGTCGAACTCGGCGGCGATCAGGCGCGTGTGGCTCAGCCAGTCGGGCGCGATGCGGAAGCCGCCATGCCAGGGCTGCAACGCCCCCTCCGGTGCCACCTCGATCAGCCCGGCGGCCCGATCCGCGACGCCCCGGGCGAAGTCGCCGTAGCGCGCGGTCAGCGCGTCGACATCGAGCGCGAGCGTGCACAGGATCTGCTCGATCGCCTCGCGGCGCATCCGGTCGTCGAGGCTGAGTCCGATCCCGCGGCGCACCGCGAGCTCGCCCGCCTCGATTCGGCGCTGGTAGTCGGCCGTGACCGGCTCGTTCTGGGCATAGCCCTGGGGCAGCGCGCCGATCGACGAGGCGCCGAGCCCGATGAGCGCGGCCGCCCCGTCGACGGTGTAGCCTTGGAAGTTGCGTCGCAGATGCCCCTCCTCGGCCGCCTCAGCGAGGCTGTCGCCGGGCTTTGCGAAATGGTCGATCCCGACCGCCGCATACCCGGCCTCGCAAAGCATCCGCCGCGCCATCTCGGACTGCAGGCGCCGCTCGGTCGGCCCCGGCAGGATCGCCGGGTCGATCATGCGCTGGCGCTTCGCCATCCAGGGGACATGGGCATAGCCGAAGAGCGCCAGCCGGTCGGGGGCGAGGGCGACCACGGCCTCAATGGTCTCGGCGAGCGAGCGCTCGGTCTGCCCCGGCAACCCGTAGAGGAGGTCCACATTGACGCTCGAGACGCCATGCGCGCGCAGCCCCTCGATCACCTGCTCGGTCATCTCGCGGCCCTGGAGCCGGCCGATCGCGCGCTGCACGTCCGGGTCGAAGTCCTGCACCCCGACCGAGGCGCGCGTGATCCCGGCCGCCGCCAGCGCCGCCATCCGCGGCTCGGTCATGTCGCGCGGGTCGATCTCGACGGCGAACTCCGCCGCCTCGGCCGCAGCGCCCGGGAAGGCGGCATGAACCGCGGCAACCAGTCGCGCCGTGTCCTCGGGCGCGAGCACCGTCGGCGAGCCGCCGCCCCAATGGGTCTGCGTCACCCTGTGCCCGGTGCCGATGATCGCCCCCACCCGCTCGATCTCGGCCAGGAGGCAATCGAGATAGCGCGAGACCGCCGTGTAGCGCCGCGTCCCCTGGGTGCGACAGGCGCAGAACCAGCAGAGCTCGTCGCAGAACGGTACATGGAGATAGAGCGAGAGCGGCTTTGCGGGGTCGAGATCTCCGAGCCAGCGCTCGTAGATCGCGGGATCGAGCCCATCGCGGAAATGCGGCGCGGTGGGATAGCTCGTGTAGCGCGGGACCGCGCGTTCGAGCGCATCGGGGGCGAAGGGCGTGGCCAGCTGTTCCATGCCGGGCAGATTGGTCGCGCCACCCTTCCGCATCATTGACCCAAATCAACCCCTCGGCCACACTGGTGTCAACGAAACGCGACAGGTAGGACCATGGCCAAGCCCGTGCCGCATCAGCATCAGGTGCATTGCGCCGATTGCCCGATCCGCCAACGCGCGGTCTGCTCCTATGTGCCGCGCGACCAGCTGGACCGGCTGAACAGCATCAAGTTCTACCGGAGCTATGCGCCGGGGCGCGAGATCGTGGCGGCCGGCGAGGAGACGATGACGATCGGATCGGTGGTCTCGGGTGTCGTGAGCCTCTCCAAGACCATGCCCGACGGGCGCCGGCAGATGATCGGGCTGATGTTCCCCTCGGATTTCATCGGCCGGCCCAAGATGCCGATCGCGCCTTATGACGCGGTCTCGGTCACCGAGGTCACACTGTGCCTGTTCCCGCGCGCGCGGTTCGAGCGGCTCCTGGTCGAGACCCCGATGATCGAGCGCCGGCTGCTCGAGATGACGCTCGACGAGCTCGACGCGGCGCGCGACTGGATGCTGCTGCTCGGGCGCAAGACGGCGCGGGAGAAGATCTCCACCTTCCTCACCATCCTTGCGCGACGCTCGGCCGCGGCGGAGAGCCGAGACATCACCGACGGCCTGCGGATCGCCCTGCCGATCACGCGCGAGGCGATTGGCGACTATCTGGGGCTCACGATCGAGACGGTGAGCCGGCAGCTCACGGCACTCCGCAAGGATGGCGTGATCGTCTTCGACGACCCGCGCACGCTGCTGATCCCGGATTTCGCCGAGCTGCTGGATGCGGCCGGCGAGGACGCCGATGGCGGCATGATCGACTGAGGCGTTCGTCCGCCACCTTTCCCACTGATTTGCCCGGGGCGGCGGTCTCGCCATGCGCTGCGCGGTCCATGGCGGCGGATCCCGCACCGCGTCGCTAACCTTCCGTTCGCACTTGGGTGCGACTTTGCGGCCAAGACGGGGCACAGGCGACAGCGGGGGCGCAGCATGGCCGGAGCGGGGAGGGTCGGCACCTTCCTGGGGGACGAGCGGGGCACGGCGAGCCTGGAATTCGTCGTGGCGCTGCCGCTCCTCATGGTGCCGCTGATCCTCTTTGCCGAGTATGGCGAGGCTCTGTCGAAGCGCGAGCAGCTTGACAGCGCGCTCGCCGACGCGGTGCAGTTGCTGGCCGCCTCGCCAGCCTGGCCGGGCGCCACGCCCAGCGATCCGCCACAGCTTCTGCGCCCCTTCGTCGACCGGGCGGCGCGGCTGGTGGCACAGCGCATGGGCCAGCCGGTCCGCGGGATCGCCTTCTCCTATGACGTGACGCCGGATCTCTCGGCCGGGTCGCTGCGCATCCCGTTCCACCTGATCACCGTGCGCGCCTCGGTCGTGCTCGATCAGGGCCTCTTGAGCTTCATCAACGCGTTCACCGCCGAGAACGATGTGCCGACCGTGCTGGTTCTCGCCGCCGAGGACAGCGCCCGCTACGTCTCGGCCGTGCCGCCGATCGAGCTCACCGGCTGCACATTCGAGACGCTGGCGGCCGACTGCGGGACGCCCCCCGCCGAGGTGGTGACGCCCGACAGCTATGCCCCGCCGACCGATCCGCCGGCCGAAGCGGCCCCGGACGGGCCGGGCACCTGACCCCCGAGATCCGCGCGGAGAGCACCCGGCGCGCCCCGGGTGCGGCGAATTCGGCGCTGCAACTGCTGCTTGACGCAGATCAAGGGAGCGCCCCGTCCCCCTCCCGATAACCGGACGACGCTCGGGATCCGTCCCGGGCGCGTGTCGGAACGCAGTCGGGGAAGGCAATGGGCAACGTCCTCAAATTGACCGTGCTCGGCATCGTCGCGGTGCTCGCGGCGATGGGAGCGAACTACGCGCGCGACCTGGCCTATCAGGTCAACGCCCTCACGGTTCTCGTGATCGCTGTGGGTCTCTTCATCTGGGTGCTGCGGCGCGCCAACCTGCCGGCCCCGATGCCGAACGGCAATGGCGGCGCGGTGCCGGCCGAAGGCTATATGGACGACGTGATCCGGGCCGGCGTGATCGCCACCGCGCTCTGGGGCGTCGTCGGCTTCCTCGCCGGCACCTACATCGCCTTCCAGCTCGCCTTCCCCGAGCTGAACTGGGGCCTCAGCTATCTGAGCTTCGGCCGCCTCCGCCCGCTCCACACCAGCGCCGTGATCTTCGCCTTCGGCGGCAACGCGCTGATCGCCTCGTCCTTCTACATCGTGCAGCGGACCTGCGCGGCGCGGCTCTGGGGCGGCAATCTCGCCTGGTTCGTGTTCTGGGGCTACCAGCTGGTGATCGTGCTGGCGGCGACATCCTATGTCTTCGGCGGCAGCCAGGGCCGCGAATACGCCGAGCTCGCCTGGCATATCGACATCTGGCTGACGATCGTCTGGGTCGCCTACCTGGTCGCTTTCGCCGGGA
>CAYORO010000160.1:0-8942 GCA_964406355.1 uncultured Limibaculum sp. | reverse complement strand
GTAGTGCAGGTGCAGCGTCGCGCCGTTCCAGGCGGTCGAGGCCTCGGACTTCTCGAGCCAGGCGGCATCGTCGGTCGGCTGGACGATGGTCCAGGTGGCGGGGTCGTGCGCCGGCTCCTCGAGCACGGTCAGGTCGTGCATCACGAAGATGTAGTGCGGGCTGTAGCAGAAGCCGATCCAGGGCTCGCCGGCCTCGATCGCGTTGGCGAGATTGGCATAGGCCAGCGTCTCGTCGAACTCCTTCAGCTCCATGACCTGGTCATAGCCGTAGGAGCGCGCGCGGACCCGCTCGACGATGGTCGAGGCCCAGCCCGGGGCGCCGATCCAGATATCCGGCGTGCCGTTGCCGTCCTCGTCGAAGATCGCGATCTTATCGGGGTTGGTCAGGTCGTCGATATGCTTGACGTCGTGCTTCTCGGCGATGGCGGTCGGGACGCACATGCCTTGCTCGGCCTGCACCGGGTTGCCGTTCATCACGACCGAGCCGCGGTCCTTCACATAGGTGTCGTGGAGGTTCTGCTGGTTCGGCATCCAGACCTCGGGGTGGACATGCATCGCGCCCTTGTCCATCGCCTCGAAGACGATCGGGTTGGTGCCGTTCTGCAGCTCGACATCGAGGCCGAGGTTTTCCTCGATCACCACTTCGAGGACATGCGCCGTGGCGTTCACCGAGGCCCAGTTGGGCACGCCGATGATGAGGTCGGCCGCCGCCGCCTGGCCGGCGACTGCGATAAGGACGGTGGTCGAAAGAAGCGCCGATTTCATGGTCGGTCTCTCCTGTTGGGGTGGGTGTGATAAGATCGGTGGCCCGGACGGGTCACCAGCTCTCCCTGTCGGTG
The DNA here is from genome assembly GCA_964406355.1 of uncultured Limibaculum sp. Taxonomy (GTDB): domain Bacteria; phylum Pseudomonadota; class Alphaproteobacteria; order Rhodobacterales; family Rhodobacteraceae; genus Thermohalobaculum. The sequence goes on along the minus strand of CAYORO010000160.1, from coordinate 8,103 downwards.
CGGTTGTCCGCACACTCTCTGGCCGGGCGCAGTCTGCGCCGTCAGCATCCGGTTGCGGCGCCCCGACGACGCCGATCCCGCCTCGCGGCGGGCGATGGGGCGAACGGGGGCGGTGGCCTGCATCGCGCCTCACTCCGCCGCCGCGGTGGCGGGCCGAGCGGGCGCGCCGGCGGCGGCCTCCTCGGTCAGGATCCGCGCGATCAGCGTCGCATCGGCGGGCTCGAAGGTGAGCGGCAGGCGGAGGTCGAGCGTCGGCGCGAGCGCGGCCCTGGTCTTCGGCAGATCCTCGGCGGTGCCGAGATAGCGCCAGCTGTCATAGCGGCTGGTGAACCCTGCGGGCCGGTCGGCGCCGAACCATTTGAGCTCGACGCCCCGCGCCGCACAGCGCGCGACAAACCCCGGCACATCCTCCGCGAGCGCCCCGGTCACCTGGAACTGGAAGGACGAGCCCACCATCCGCTCCGCCTCGGGGCGCGGGATGGTGGCCAGACCCGCAGCCCCGGAGATCCCGGCCTCCAACGCCGCGTAGAGCGCATTCCACCGCGCGATCCGCCCCTCGATCAGGGGCAGCTCGGCGCGCAGGATCGTCGCGCGCAGATTGTCCATCCGGCAGGAGAGGTTCGGCATGTCGAGGCGCATCGGCTCGAAGGCTTCCGGGCCCGGCGCCGCGCCATGGCGGTCGTAGAGCATGTAGGAGCCCGACATCATGACCGCGCGGGCCGCGATCTCCGGATCGTCGGTGGTGAGCAGCCCGCCCTCGCCCGAGTTGAGATGCTTGTAGGTCTGCGTCGAGAAGCAGGCGACACAGCCGAAATCGCCGGATCGCCGATCTCGCCACCAGGCTCCCATCGTGTGAGCGCAGTCCTCGATCATTGCGATCCCTGCATCCTCACAGACGGCGCTAACCGCATCCATGTCCGCGATGTGCCCGCGCATATGACTCAGCATTAGGAACCGCGCGCCGCTGTGCAAGGCTTTGTTCCGCAAATCATCGATATCGATGCGCAAATCCGGCCCGATCTCGACCAGCACCGCCCGTCCGCCCGCCGCGTGGATGGCGCCCGGCACCGGCGCGAGCGTCCAGGCATTGGCGAGCACCGGCGCGCCATCGCGCACGCCCATGGCGCGGAGGGCGAGCTGCAGCGCCTGCCCGCCCGAGGTGACGGCGACACAGTAGCGCGCGCCCTGCCAGGCGGCGTAGTCGCGCTCGAGCAGCGCCACCTCGCCGGTCTCGCCGGCCAGCGTGTTATAACGGTGGAGCCGGCCCGTGCGCATCACCTCGGTGGCCGCCGCGATCGCGGCCTCCGAGAGCGGCTCCTGCTGCGTGAAGGGTTTCGTGAACCGGACCGGCTCGGTCTCTGCGCGCATCGGGCGCTCCTCGATCAGCCTCGCGGCAGCCGCATTTCCGGATCGTAGCGCACCGGGGCGACGACACGGGCCGGGCGTCGCTCGCCCAGCACAAGCACATCAAGCGGCGGAAGGTCGTCGATGGCAACCCCATTGGGCGCGTGACCGGGCTTGACGAAGGCCATCGCGAGGTTTTCGCCCACCCGGTGCCCCCAGGCGGCCGAGGTGACCGTGCCGACGACGGCCTCGCCAGAGAGGACGCTGTCGCCCGGATGCGCGGGCGCCCGGTCGTCGTTGATCCGCAGGGTCACGAAGGCCGCGCGGCGCGGCTCGTTCTGCCGGGCGGCGAGCGCGGCTTTTCCGGGGAAGTCGGCCGGCTTGTCGAGTGTGACGAAGCGGTCGAGGCCGCTTTCGAAGGGGTCGAACTCGGTCAAGAGATCGCTCTTCCAGTGCCGGAAGCCTTTCTCGATCCGCATCGCTTCGGTCGCGTAGAGGCCGAAATGCGCCATCCCGTGCGGCTCACCCGCGGCCCGGAGCGCGTGATAGGCGGCCTCTGCCTGCGCCATCGGCACATGGATCTCCCAGGCGAGCTCGCCCGAGAAGCTGACGGACATCGCCATGGCCGCGACATGCCCGAGATGTACGGGGCGCACGGAGAGCCAGGGGAAGGCTTCGGCCGACCAGTCGGTCCGCGGTGCGGCGGCGGACAGCACGTCGCGCGCGCGGGGGCCGGCGACGACGAGGATGGTGTGGCTGTCGGTCATCGGCTCGAGGCGGATCGAGCCGTCCGCCGGCAGGTGCCGGGTCAGCCAGTCGCGGTCGTGCCACTCCGCGGCGGCGGCGGCGCCATACCACGCGGTGCGCTCGTCGATCAGCGCGACCGTTGCCTCGCCCGCCACATTGCCCCGATCGGTGAGGAAATAGCAGAGCCCGACCTTGCCGGGGCGCTTCGGCACCCGGCCGCAGAAGAGCCCGTCGAGCCAGCCGACCACGCCATCGCCGGCGATCCGTATCCGGGTGAAGCCGTTCACCTCCATGATGCCGACGCGTGTGCGCACCGCCTCGACCTCGGCCGCAACGGCCGCCTCGCTCGGGCCCCAGCCGAAGCCGGGCACATCCTCGGGCGCACCCTCCGGGCGGTAGTAGAGCGCCCGCTCCCAGCCATTGACCGGACCGAACTCGGCGCCCTCACGCGCGAGGATCGGGGTCAGCGGCGTGGTCTTGGCCGGGCGCCCGGCGGGGCGGTGCTCGCGGGGGCGGTGGAAGCGGAACTCGTTCTGATAATCCTCGATCGCCTTCAGCGCGGTCCACTCCACCGTCGCGTGGCGCGTGAAGCGGCGCGGGTCGAGAGGCCAGGTGTCATAGACCGCCTCGCCATGCACCATCATCTGCGCCAGCAGCCAGCCATGGCCGCCGCCCTCGCCGAGCCCGGCGCGGAGCCCCGTGATGGCCCAAGCATTGAGCCGGCCGGGGACGGGGCCGACAAGCGGCACACCGTCGGGTGTGTAGGTGATCGGCCCGTTGATCACCGTATGGATCCCCGCGCTCTCGAGTGCCGGCATTCGCGCGATCGCCCCTTCGAGCACCGGCAGCACGCGCTCGGGATCGTCCGGCGAGAGCGCCATGGTGAAGTTCGGGTCGATCCCGTCGAGGCCCCAGGTCCGGCAGTCCTGCTCGTAGAAGCCGACGAGCAGCCCCTGCTTCTCCTGGCGCGCATAGAAATCCGCGCCCGGGCAGCGGATCAGCGGCACACGGCGCTCCAGCGCCTCGATCTCGGGCATCGGCTCGGTGAGGAAGTACTGGTGCTCCATCGAGGCGACGGGCAGTTCCACGCCCATCATCGCTCCGATCTCGTTGCAGCGATAGCCGCCGGCGTTGACGATGTGCTCGGCCTCGATGTCGCCCCCAGGCGTGTGCACGATCCAGGCGCCGCCGGGCTTCTGCGTGAGGCCCGTGACAGGCGTGTGCCGGTGCACCTCGGCGCCGGCCTTGCGCGCGCGCCGCGCCAGCGCCTGGCAGAGCTGGGCCGGGTCGATATCGCCGTCGAGCGGGTCCCAGAGCGCGCCCTTGAGCCCCTCCGTCGCGATCAGCGGGTGGCGCCGGCGGCTCTCCTCCGCATCGATCAGCTCGAACTCGACGCCCATGCCGCGCGCCATCGACTGGAAATGCCGATAGCCCTCGAGATGCCAGTCCTCGGTCGCGAGCCGGAGCCCGCCATCGGCGTGATGATAGTTGATCGGATAGTCCGGATCCTTCGCCAGTTCCTCGTAGAGCCGGATCGAGTGGGTCTTGAGCCCGACCATCACCTGGATCGCGCCGAAATTCGTCACCTGCGCGGCCGAGTGCCAGGTCGTGCCCGAGGTCAGCTCGTCGCGCTCGAGCAGGACGACGTCGGTCCACCCCTCCTCGGTCAAGTGATAGAGCGCCGAACAGCCGGCAATGCCGCCGCCGATCACCACAGCGCGGGCCGTCGTTCTCATCGCCGCACCCCCGAGTGGACGCCGCGGGCGGCGCATGCGCCTGGCTCAGCACAGTCTCTCATCAGGGTCTCTCTCGCGCAGGCAGTGTCCGGGATGCGCCGCACCGAGACGCCAAACCGACCGATCGTCAACGCCGATGATGCCTCTTCGGAAAATCCGAAACGGTCCTTCGGAATTCGTGCAGGTCCAAGGAGCCGCTTGCCGCGCCCTGCGGAAGGGTCGATCCGTTCGGCATCGCGGCCAAGAGGGGGAGAGACGATGCGGGAGCCTCGGAATGTGCGGCGCGCCGGCGGCCGGGCCGGACGGATCGCCCATCGCGCGCAGACCAAGCCGACGGTGGATCCCGCCCCGCCGGGCATGCCGGGCGGCGCCTACACCCCGCTCTCCGAGGCCGAGATCGAGCGGATCTGGCGCTCCGCGCTCCGGCTGCTGGCCGAGCTCGGGATGGGCGAGGCCTCGCCGGTCCTCGTCGAGGCCGCCACCGCCCGGGGCGCCGAGGTGAACGCGCACGGCCGGCTCGCCTTTCCGAGCTCGATGATCGAGGACATCGTCGCCGCCGCCCCCAAGAGCTTCGTCTTCCATGGGCGCGATCCGGCACGCAGCATCGAGGTCGGCGGCGACCGGGTCTGGTTCGGCACCGGTGGTGCGGCGGTGCAGACGCTCGATCTCGAGACCGGGCGCTACCGCCCCTCGACGCTCGCCGATCTCCACGACTTCACGCGGCTCCAGGACACGCTCGCCAATGTCAGCTGGTTCACCCGCTGCTGCATCGCGACCGACGTGCCCGACCCCTTCGCGCTCGACCTCAACACGGCCTACGCGCTCGTCGCCAACACCACGAAACCCGTCGGCACGGCCTTCACGCTCGGCGCCCATGTCGGGCCGATCGTCGAGATGTTCGACATGGTGCTGGGGGGCGAGGGGCGCTATCGCGAGCGGCCGTTCTGCAAGGCGCATATCAGCCCGGTGGTCTCGCCGCTGCGCTATGGCGAGGATGCGGTGGACGTGACACTCGCCTGCACCCAGCACGGGGTGCCGATCAGCTGCATCATCGCCGCGCAATCGGGCGCGACGGCGCCGGCGACCCCGGCCGGCTTCCTGACGCAATCGCTGGCCGAGACGCTCGCGGGCCTCGCGCTGGTGCATGCCTTCGCGCCGGGGCATCCGGTGATCTTCTCGAACTGGCCGCTGGTGGTCGATCTGCGCACCGGCGCCTTCTCGGGCGGCGGTCCGGAGAGCGCGCTCCTCAACGCGGCGGCGGCGCAGCTGTCGAACTGGCTCGGCCTGCCCTCGGGCGTCGCCTGCTCGATGTCGGACGCCAAGATCGCGGATGCCCAGATGGGCTCGGAGAAGGCGATGTCGGCACTCGCCGCCGGGCTCTCGGGTGCGAACATGGTCTATGAGAGCGCCGGGATGATGGCCGCGCTCCTCGGCGCGAGCTTCGAGGCCTTCGTGCTCGACAACGAGATGCTCGGCGCGGTGCACCGGGTGATCCGCGGCGTCGAGGTCGACGAGGAGCGGATCGGGATGGATGCGATCCGCGAGGCCGTGCTCGGCGAGGGTCATTTCCTCGGTCACGACCACACGCTCTCGGCGATGGAGCGCGACTATCTCTTCCCGCGCATCGCCGACCGCGACCCGCCCGCCACATGGGCCGAGAGCGGCGCGCGCGACGCGGCCGCGGTGGCGCGCGACCAGGTGCGCCGGATCCTGGCGGAGCACCGGCCCGACTATCTCGGCTCGGCCGTCGACCGGGCGATCCGCGAGCGCTTCGAGATCCTCCAGCCCGAGGCGCGGCCTGCGGCCGTCGCGGGCTAGCCGCGCGGCGGGATCAGTCGGTCGGGGTCGCGGCCGTGTCTGTGGTGTCGGCAGTGTCGGCGCCGCCGCCGACGTCGACAATACGGAAGCCGTCCTGGAGCCAGGGCGCGGCCGCGCGCACGGCCGGGAGGATGTCGGCGGCGAGCAGCCGGCGGGTCGCATCGGCGGTGCGGGCGGGCAGGGCGCCATGTACCCCCTTGCGCGCGAAGAGCGACAGGGTCCGCGCGAACCCCTTGACCGGCAGCGGCCGGATCTGGAGCGAGGTATGGAACCGCGGCGCGCGGAGATAGCCGAGCGCTGTCGTGATCGTCCAGCCGCGCCGGCGCACCACCATCGCCAGAACCGCATGGTTGGCGTCGAACTCGCATTCGACCTCGGGCTCGAAATGGACCCGCCGGAACTGTCGATAGATCTGCTGCTGCATCAGCTGCGTCGCGGAGTAGCTGATGAAGGGCGAGGCGTGGAGGACGGCCAGCTGGTCCGCCGCGCCGTCGAGCAGGCCGTCGGCTGTCACGAGCACGAAGGGATCGCGCACCAGCGGGTGGGCCGCGAAATCGGCGGTCTGCACGCCCGAGTCCGCGGCGATCGAGAGATCCACGGTCCGGTCTGCCAGTGCGGCGAGGTTTGCGTGGCTCGGCCCGGTGCGACAGGCGATCCGGCAGCGCGGCAGCCCCTCGCGCAGCCAACCGACGAGCGCGGGCGCGACGTCGGCGTCGAGATCCTCGATCACGGCGATCGAGAGCGTCTCGAGGCCGGCATAGCCTCCCTCGGCCAGCTCGCTGAGCGCCCGCGCCGTCTCGTCCATGATCCGCCGGGCCCGCGGCAGAAAGAGCCGCCCCGCCGAGGTGAGCGCCACGGGGCGCGAGGAGCGGTCGATCAGCGGGGCCCCGAGCGCGCTCTCGAGCTTGGCGATCTGCTGTGAGAGCGACGACGCCCCGAGCCCGAGGCGCAGCGCAGCACCCCCGAGCGAGCCGGCCTCGACGATCGCGAGAAAGGCCTCGACGCCTCTCAGGGTCACCCGGCCCCGCGCGGGTTGGTCCGACACTGCCACACCCTCCCCGCCGGACAGGCGCTCAACGACCTTCGGATCGGTCCCGACCATACCGCGCCGGAAACCGGCCTGGCGAGCGTCTCGGCATCCCGCGCGGGCGGGGCTCAGTGTCCGCTGCCCCCGATCCCGACCGGGGGCGCCCCGCGCCGGGGATCCGCCGCCGGCAGGGTCGACTGCGGCAGCGGGCCGCCCAGCTGCCGCAGAAGTGCGGTGCCGAGCGAGCTCTCGAAGGAGCGGTCGAGGGCTGCGAACGCGTCCGGCAGCGCGGTCCACGGCACCTGTGGGCGCTGATGATGCGTGCCGTGGAAGTTGAAGTTGAGGAAGAGCAGCCGCACCGGTGTCGGCAGGCGCAGGTCGCTGCCGGCGCCCCGCTCGTCGAGCGGATTGCCGTAGTGATAGACATTGTCGAGGGCCGAGACGAGCACGGCCCGGCCGAGGAGGGCGAGCGCCAGCATCCACCAGTGCGCGCCGAAGGCCGCGAAGGCCAGCGCCAAGCCGAGCACGATCGCGAGCCCCTCCTGGCGCATCCGGGAGCGGCCGGGCTCCTCGAGGAGCTCGCGCCGGGCGACCGGCCCCATGCCCTGTCCGTCCTCGAGCGTCCCCTCGAATGTCAGCCGAACGCCGAGATCCGCTGCCTGCCTCGGCAGGATGGCGACGCATGCCGCAAGCAGCTCCGCGGCGTAGAGCCCGCCGAGGAGCCGCCCGTAGTAGCGCAGCCGGTCGAGGCTCGAGACGGTCGCCGCCTCGATCACCTCGACGCGGTTGAGCCGGGTGCGGTTGAAGCGGTGGTGCATCAGGTGCCCCAGCCTCAGAAGCTGGAACGGTGCCCCGTAGAGCACGCCGAGAAGCCGGCCCAGGCGGTCGTTCAGCCGAGCGGAGCGACACAGCAGCCCGTGGATCGCCTCATGGGTCAGCGACCAGAGCATCGGCGTCAGCACGACCGGGACCGCGAGGCAGAGCCCCCAGAGCGGCGACCGTGGAAGCAGCCAGAGCGGGAGCAGGAAGAGCGCAAAGAGGTGGACCGCGGCCAACGCGGCGACGAGCCCCTGGTTCAAGGCTTCGGGTGGAGCTGCATCCCTCACGAGCAAGACCTCTCGGTCGATCACATCGCCGTCTCGTGGTCACATTGGTCAGATTTTGAGCATCGCGCAGCGCGCGACATCAGACAAGACGCCCCCGCCGGCTCGGTCTTCAGGCACTCGGCAAGCTGGGCTAGACTGGGGCGTCTCATGGCACCCCCTTGGATGCGGTGATCCCCGGCCACGCCGCCAGATCGCCGTCGCAATCCCTCAAGTAATGGAGCCTGCCCCATGGCCACCCGTTCCCTGGCCCTCCTGTCGGCCGTCCTTGCCGGCGCGACCCTCGCCTCTCCCGCCCTCGCCGGGTCCTGCCCCGAGGAGCATGTTC
>CAYORO010000159.1:0-9040 GCA_964406355.1 uncultured Limibaculum sp. | reverse complement strand
TGCATCTCTCGCTGCAGGCGGGCGACGACCTGATCCTCAAGCGCATGAAGCGCCGCCATCTGCGCGACGACGCGATCCGCTTCTGCGCCGAGATGCGCGCGGCTCGGCCCGAGATCGTCTTCGGCGCCGATCTGATCGCGGGCTTCCCGACCGAGACCGAGGCGATGTTCGCCAACACGCTCGACCTTGTGGAGGCCTGCGGGCTCACCTGGCTCCACGTCTTTCCGTTCTCGGCACGCCAGGGGACGCCCGCGGCCCGGATGCCCCAGCTGCCGATGGCGCTGCGGCGCGAGCGGGCTGCTCGACTGCGCGCGGCGGGCGAGGCGCGCGTGGCGGCGCATCTCGCGAGCCAGATCGGGCGCCGCCACCTGGTGCTGATGGAGCGCCCGCAGCTCGGCCGCACCGAGCAATTCACCGAGGTGGCCTTTGCGACGGACCAGCCCGTGGGCCAGATCGTCGAGGCCTGGATCACCGGTCTTGCCGATGGGCGGCTCTGTGCGCAGGCGGCCGGGTGCGACGGCGCCCCTGTCACCGAAGCTTCTCGTGCGGTCGCAGCCCCGGGCGGCTAGACAGGTGTCGCAGCGGAAGGGAGAGAGCCGATGAGCGATGCAGACAAGCCGGCCGGCTACGGCCCGCTGCCGCCCGAGGCGCTGGTCGACCCGGCCCGAAGCCTCCAGCGCGGGTGGCGCTGGCTGGTGGGTCTCGGCGCGCTCCTCCTCGTCGGGGGGACGTTTGCGATCGCGGCCCCCGTCGTCGCGACCGTTGCGGTGACGCTGCTCGTCGGCCTGACGATCCTGGCGGCCGGTGTGGTCCAGCTCATCCATGTGTTCGACGCGGCAGGCTGGCAGGCGCGCCTCTGGTCGGGCATCGCCGGCGTGATCTACGTGGTGGGGGGGCTGCTGCTTCTCTTCAAGCCGCTTGCCGGGATCGTCGCGCTGACGCTCGTGATGATCATCTCGCTCTTTGTCGACGGCGTGTTCCGCGTGGTGATGGGGCTGCAGTGCCGGCCGGAGCGAGGCTGGGGCTGGCTGGCGGCCGGCGGTGTCGTGACGGTGGTGCTGTCGGTTCTGATGTTCGGCCTCTTCCCCGGCATCTCGCTGACGCTGCTCGGGCTGCTGGCCGGCATCTCGCTGATCTTCGAGGGGTGGTCCTTCATCTTCCTCGGGCTGGCGGCGCGCCGGGCCGGAGAGGCGATGGCCGAGGACTGAGGCGTCGCACCCCCCGGCTTTCCTGCTCCGCCCGGACGCGCTAGACGGGCGGATCAGGACGGGAGGCGCCCATGTCGTTCTTCAAAAAGCTCCGAGAGCGGCTCACCCGGAGTTCGTCGAAGCTGAGCGAGGGGGTCGATGCCCTCGTCGACGAGGCCCCCGGGGCACCCGAGGCCCCCGAGACGACGGACGCCGCCGAGCCGGATGCGCCGGAGATTGCCGAGGCTCCGGCAAAGGCGGAGCGGGCACCCGACAGTGTGCCCGACCGCGTCGCCGAGCCCCGCCCTGCGGCGCCGCCTCCTCCGCGCGCACCAGCGCCTGAGCCCTCGCGTGCCAAGTCCACGCACCCCGAGCCACAGCGTGCCGAGCCGCCGCGAGATGAGCCGCCGCCCGCCCCCGCACCCGCCCCCGTGCCGGAACCCGTGCCGGAACCCGTGCGGCCCGATGCCGATCCGCTCGCGGATCCGCTGGGGGACGCCGAAGCGCCGGAGCGTCGACCGGGCTTGCTCGGCCGGCTGATGGGCCGGCCGGCGGCGCCGCGCCGCCTCGTCGATGACGACATGCTCGAGAGCCTCGAGGAGCTTCTGATCACCGCCGATATGGGTGTCGACACCGCCCTCAAGCTCTCCGCCCGGCTCGGTGAGGCGCATTTCGGCCAGCGGCTGACGGCCGCCGAGATCCGCGGCGCCCTGGCCAAGGAGATCGCTGCGGTGCTCGAGCCGGTGGCCCGGCCGCTCCCGCTCTATGCCAAGCGTCCGCAGGTGGTGCTCGTCGTCGGTGTCAACGGCTCGGGCAAGACCACGACGATCGGCAAGCTCGCGAGCCAGCTCAAGGCGGCCGGCAAGCGCGTGGTGATCGCCGCCGGCGACACCTTTCGCGCGGCCGCGGTCGAGCAGCTCCTGGTCTGGGGCGTGCGCGCGGTCGTCCCGGTGATGACCGCGGCCCAGGGCGCCGACCCCGCCGCGCTCGCCTTCGAGGCGATGGGGCGCGCCGAGGCCGAGGGCGCCGATCTCCTGCTGATCGACACCGCGGGCCGGCTCCAGAACCGCCAGGACCTCATGGACGAGCTCGCCAAGATCGTCCGCGTGATCCGCAAGAAGGATGCGGACGCGCCGCACAACACGGTGCTCGTGCTCGACGCCACCACCGGGCAGAACGCGCTCGGCCAGGTCGATGTCTTCGCCAAGATCGCCGACGTCTCGGGGCTCGTGATGACCAAGCTCGACGGCACCGCCAAGGGCGGCGTCCTCGTCGCGCTCGCCGACCGCTTCGGCCTGCCGATCCATGCGATCGGGGTGGGCGAGAGCATCGACGATCTCTCCCCCTTCGACCCGGGCGAGTTCGCCGCCGCCCTCACGGGCTCCGCCGCCTGATCGCGCGACGCGGGACCGCATGGTGACAGCCCGGCGGCCACAGTCTAGGAGGGCGCATGGCAGACCAACAGACGAACCCTTGGCTGAAGCTCGCGCTCGAGATCGGGCCGCTCGGCATCTTCTTCCTGGCCTTCACCTATGGCGACCGGCTGGCGACCCATCCCGCGATCGCGGGGCCGATGACCGCCCTGGTGGGCGAGGCGGCGCTGGCGGGCAAGACCGGGCCGCTCTTCATCGCGACCGTGGCCTTCATGGCGGCGATCGCGGTGTCGCTCGGCATCTCCTGGGCGCTGACGCGGACGCTGCCGAAGATGGCCGTGGTCACGGCGGTGGTGGTCGCGGTGTTCGGCGGGCTGACGCTGGTGCTCCGCGACGAGACCTTCATCAAGATGAAGCCCACGGTGGTGAACGGGCTTTTCGCCCTGATCCTCGGCATCGGGCTCTTGCAGGGGCGCTCCTACCTCAAGGACCTGATGGGCGACGGGTTGCCTATGGATGACCGCGGCTGGATGATCTTCACCCAGCGCTGGATCGGGTTCTTTGTCGGCATGGCGGCGCTCAACGAGCTGGTCTGGCGCACGCAGACCGACGCCTTCTGGGTCAACTTCAAGACCTTTGCCAACCTGCCGCTGACCTTCCTGTTCCTGTTCTGCCAGATCCCGCTCTTGAAGCGCCACGCGATCGAGGAACCGAGCTCTTCGCCGAACGGTTGACGCGCAGTTGGTGGGCGCTCCACCCTCAAGCGTTTTCCGACCAGACTGACTCAGTCTGGTGTCTGGAAAACGCGATCAATGCCAGCGCTAGAGCGCGCGACCTGACCCCATCAGGTCGGACAGCGCTCTAGGCGATCGCTCAGCGGGCGGCGGCGGCTTCGATGGCGGGGAGGATCTTGGCCGACAGATCGCCGGTGTTGATCGGACCGACATGTTTGTAAGCGATCCGTCCCTGGCCGTCGATCACGAATGTTTCGGGCACCCCGTAGACCCCCCAGTCGATCCCGATCCGTCCTGTGTCGTCGACGCCGATCCGCTCGAAGGGGTTGCCGAGCTCGGCCAGGAAGCGCTCGGCGCCCTCGGGCGTGTCCTTGTAGTTGATCCCGTAGACGGTGTGGCCCTCCTGGGAGAGGGCTGTGATCCAGGGATGCTCGACGCGGCAGGGCCCGCACCAGCTCGCCCAGATATTCACGACCTTGACGCCCGGGCCCTTGAGATCGGCGGTCGAGAGCCCGGGCGTGTCACCGAGGCCCGCGAGGTCGAACTCGGGCGCAGGCTTGTCGATCAGCGCCGAGGGCAACACGTTGGCATCCTCGCGGCCAAGCCCCAGCAGGAATGTCGACAACACGGCGAAGGCGCCGAGCAGCGGCACGACCATCCAGGGCCGGAAGCCGCCCCGGGGGGGTGTATCCTGCGGGGCGTGCTCTCGCGCGGGTCCGGTTTCGACCTCGGTCATCGGCGGCGCTCCTCTTCCATGCGTTCAAGCTCGGCCCTGGCGCGGGCATTGGCACGCAGCGTCGTCCAGACGAGCCAGCCGAGGATCGCTGCCGTCGCGCCATAAGCGCCGATCACATAGACCGCGTAGGGGTCGCCCGCGATCATGCCGGCACTGCGTTCAGCCGGATCGAGCGGGCGCGGCGCAACCGGATCTCGGTCCGCGCGCGCACGAGCAGCAGCGCGATGAAGACGAGGTAGAAGGCGATCATGCAGAGATAGAGCGGCGTGCGGAACACGTCGTCGACCCGCTGCCCCGCCTCGACCGAGAGCGAGGCCGGCTGGTGCAGCGTCGCCCAGAAATTCACCGCGTAGCGCGCGAAGAAGGCGAAGACGACGCCGACGAGGCAGAGCACGCTGGTGAGCTCCTGCGCCTTCTCGGGCTCGTCGACCGCCTCCCAGAGCGCGATATAGCCGAGATAGAAGAAGAACATGATGAGCACCGCGGTCAGCCGCGCGTCCCACACCCACCAGGTGCCCCACATAGGCTGGCCCCAGACCGCGCCCGTGACCAGCGCCACCGCGGTGAAGGCCGCGCCGATCGGGGCGGCAGCCTTGGCCACCAGGAACGAGACCGGATGGCGCCGCACCAGCCCCACCACCGACGCGATCGCCATGATCGCGTAGGTGTTGATCGCGAGCATCGCGGCGGGGACGTGGATGAAGAGGATCTTGACCGTCGAGCCCTGCTGATAGTCGTCAGGCACCGACAGGCCCCAGCCGATCCCGATCGTCACCAACAGCGCCGCCGCGGCCGCCACCGGCCCGACGAGCCAGCCCGAGAGCCGCATGAACTCGGCAGGGTTTGCATAGCGCCAGATCGACATGGACGCAAAATAGGCAAGCGCGCCGGGCCGGGCAACGCCTCGCCGCCCCGCCCCTCCTGCGGCGTAGAGCCATCCCCTTGTGTGCGCTGGCCGCGCCCGTGGGTTTTCCACGACGGCTGACATTCCGGTGCCGAACCCCGCGCGACATCCCGCCGCACACAGGCGATGCCGGGCAGCTGCGCCCGGCTCCCCAAACAAAGCAGGGACCTCAACACATGTTCAGCTTCCCCTCTCTCAGCATGACGACCCCGACCATGACGATGCCGGGGCCCACCACCGACACCAGCGGGCCGGTCACTCTGTCCGTGCCCACCTTCTCGTTCGGCGGCGTCCCGAGCGGCGGCTTCGGCAATGTCTCCTCCCTCTTCTCGGACATCGTGAACGGCGAGAATGCCGACGAGGAGATCGTGGTCGGCGACAACGGCTCCATCGTGAACGGCGGCGGCGGCGACGATACCGTGATCGGCGGCGAGGGTCGCGACACCATCAACACCGATGCCGGCGGCGATGTGGCGACCGACGAGGAGGGCCTCCCGCTCCTCGACGAGGCCGGCGATCCGGTGATCATCGAGGACGGCGACGACGTCGTGATCGCGGGCGGCGGCGACGACCGCATCCGCACCGGTGGCGGCGACGACTTCATCGATGCGGGCGACGGCAATGACAGCGTCGATGCCGGCCCGGGCAACGACACCATCGAGGCCGGCGACGGCAATGACAGCTTCGTGATCCGGGGCGGCGCGGGCGACGACGTGATCGCCGGCGGCAGCGGCACCAACCTCCTGCAGGGCGGCGAAGACGTCGACACCTTCGTGTTCCGCGCCGAGGATGCGGGCCGCACCACGCTGCTCGACTTCGATGCCGGGGCCGGCGAGGTGCTGCGCTTCGAGGGCTTCGACGGGCTCGATCTCGAGGACGTGCTGGCGGCGGCGGTCGAGGTCGACGAGGCGTTCCCGGTCACCAATGCGGCAACGGGTGAGCAGGACCTCTTCTTTGTCCAGAACGATGTCGACATCACGCTGGGCGAGCTGACCATCCGCATCGTCGGCGCCGATCTGGCCGATCTGTCGGAGGCCAATTTCGACTTCGTCTGATCCTGCGAACCGGAGGGGCGGCGCGGCCGCCCCTTCACCCGGCTGCGACGCTCCGCGGCCGGGTTGCGCGCCGGGTGCCCTCATAGCCCGCGACCGCCAGCGCGCCCGTGGCGTCCATCGAGACCGCGAGGCGCGTCAGCGTGTTCAGCATCGGGCTCGCGAGTCGGTCGACCTCGGGCGGATGCTCGAGGGTGGCGATCTGCGCCGCCCGGCCATGGCTGTCGATCCCGCGCGGGCGCCAGCGCCGGCCATGGCCCGCCTCGAAATGGTTGGCGGCGATCGCCTCGGCGCGGGTCGCCGCACTCCGCTCGGTCCGCTCGATCACCACCGTCTCCCCCGCCCGGATGCCGGCGAGCGTGAAGATCACAGGCGTCGAGACCGGCGTGTCACGGAGCGCGGCCAGGGCCGTGTCAAAGTCGGGCGCCGTCTCGAACACCCGGCGCAGCAGATGGGCGGGCGGCAGGGCAGGGCGTCGCATCAGCCGGAGCTTGGAGGCGGCCCAGTCGGCCCCGCGGAGCCCGGTCTCGCGCTGCTCGGGCGCTTGGTTGAGCGCGGCCGCGAACCGCCCCGGCGCCGCCCCGTGGAGCGCGCCGAGGACACCCGGCCAGGTCGCGGTCACCCAGTCGCCCGCGGGGCCGGAGAGCCTCACCACCTCCACCCGGTCGCCGAGCCCGCGGAACGGCCAGTCGAGCGTTCGGAAGAGCCTGGGTCGTGCGCCGTCGAAGACCCGCGCGGTGCAGCCGAACTCGTAGGAGAGCGCGAAGGCGACCCCGCCGGGCCTGCCGAGCGCGCGGGCCATGGCGAGGATCTCGTCGAGATAGGGATCCCCGGCCCGCTGGAGCCAGCGCGCAGCGATCCGGTCGGCCGGGCGCAGGCCCGCCCGCAGCAGATGTCCGCCCGGGCCGAGACCGCGGATCACCGTGTCCATCAGCGCCCGCGCTGCGCCGATCTCGGCGAGCGTGTGGCCAAGCAGCCCGTCCTGCCGGTGGTCGCGCAGCGGGATCTCGGGGAGCGTGCCGGCCGGATCGTCCATCGGCTCACCGCATCGCGATGCGCAGTGCCGCCGCCGCCGCAAAGGGGCAGAGGGCGGCCGCGAAGAGCGAGAGCGCCGCCGTGAGGCCGAGCGTCGGCCAGGGGCTCAGATCGAGCGCCGCCGCCTCGACCGCGCGGGCCGCGAAGACCAGCGTCGGGATGTAGAGCGGCAGCACCAGCACCGAGAGGAGCGGCCCGCCGCGGCGCACCCCCACCGTCAGCGCCGCCCCGAGCGCCCCGATCGCCGAGAGCGCCGGCGTGCCCAGGAGTGCCGAGAGCGCGAGGATCCCGAGCGCCTCGACCGGCAGCTGCAGCATCGCGCCGAGGACCGGGGCCGCGAGGCTCATCGGCAGCCCGGTCGCGACCCAGTGGGCCAGCGCCTTGACCGCCACCACCTGCTCGAGCGCGAGTGGCGAGAGCGCCAGCTGCTCGAGGCTGCCGTCGTCCTGATCGGCCTGGAAGAGCCGGTCGAGGCTCAGCAGCGTGGCCAGCAGCGCCGCGATCCAGACGATCCCGGCCGCGATCCGGGCGAGCATCTGCGGCTCGCGGCCGACCCCGAGCGGCACCAGCACCACGACCAGCACGAAGAAGGCGAGCGCCGTCGCAGCCCCGCCGCCCGCCCGCACGGCCAGCGCGAGGTCGCGCCCGAGGAGCGCGCGCGAGGGGCCGTGTCCGAGCGGCGACCAGCTCACCAGCTGCCCTCGAGAAACGGATCGGCGGTGGCGCGGGCAGAGGGCTCGGCGGTGTCCTGTGGCTCGAGCATCAGGGTGCGGAGCGCCGGGATCCCCAGATCCACATGGGTCGCGACGATGGCGATCCCGCCCGCTGCGACATGGGCGCCGATCAGCTCCGCGACCAGCCGGCTCGAGGCCGCATCGAGCGAGACGGTGGGCTCGTCGAGGAGCCAGAGCGGTCGCTCGGCGAGCAGGAGCCGGGCGAGTCCGAGCCGGCGCTTCTGCCCGGCCGAGCACTCGGCCGCCGGGCGCTCGGCGATCCGCTCGAGCCCGAAGCGCGCGAGCGGGGCCGCCTCGGCGCCAGGCGCCGCCCCGAGAAGCCGCGCCCAGAACGCGAGGTTCTCGAGAACCGTCAGCTGCGGCTTCACCGCGTCGAGATGGCCCGCGAAGGAAACCCGGTCGCGATACTCGGCAGGGCTCTCCGAGAGCGAGACCTCTCCGAGGCGCACATCGCCCGCCACCGGCCGTCCGAGGCCCGCGAGGAGCCGCAAGAGGCTCGACTTGCCCGCGCCGTTCGGCCCCTTGAGCGCCACCGCCTCCCCGGCCGTGGCCGCGAAGCTCAGGCCGGCAAAGACCGGTCGGCCGCCACGCCGGCAGGAGAGCGCATCGATCACGAGATCCATGGCCCGCGGCTTAGCGGAGGCCCGGCGCGTCTGCAATCGGCTGGGCGGGACGGTGGCGCCGCGGTGCCCATTCCCGCTCCGGGATGCGGAACGCCACCCCGTGATGCGACCACCCTGCCGCTTGAACACGCCCAAAGCTTTTCTTATGCGGTCTTAAGCCGGCGATCCTGGGTCGCCCGAGAGATGCGAGCCCTGGGCTCGCCGAACCCCCCAATCCGGAGGTCTCTTCATGCCCATCACAGTCGGACAGGACAGCGCGGGCACGCGCCGCGAGCTCGAGACCGGCGACGCGCGCGTTGCATACTATTCCATCCCTGCGGCCGAGGCGGCGGGTCTCGGCGATTTCGCGAGGCTCCCGGCGGTGCTCAAGGTGCTGCTCGAGAACATGCTGCGCTTCGAGGACGGCAAGACCGTGACTGCGGACGACATCCGCGCCTTCTCGGCCTGGGCCGAGGCGGGCGGCAAGTCGGACCGCGAGATCGCCTATCGCCCGGCGCGCGTGCTGATGCAGGACTTCACCGGCGTGCCGGCGGTGGTCGATCTCGCCGCGATGCGCGACGCGATGAAGACGCTCGGCGGCGATCCGGAGAAGATCAACCCGTTGAACCCGGTCGATCTGGTGATCGACCACTCGGTGATGGTCGACGAGTTCGGCAATCCGC
>CAYORO010000158.1:0-9079 GCA_964406355.1 uncultured Limibaculum sp. | reverse complement strand
GATCGACACCCGGCAGCACTTCACCCAGCCCCCGCCCCGCTACACCGAGGCGACGCTCGTCAAGCGGATGGAGGAGCTCGGCATCGGCCGGCCCTCCACCTATGCCTCGATCATCGGCACGATCCAGGACCGAGAATATGTCCGCAAGGACAAGGGGCGCCTGTTTCCCGAGGACAAGGGCCGGCTCGTCACCGCCTTCCTGCTGAGCTTCTTCGAGCGCTATGTGGAGTACGACTTCACCGCCGCGCTCGAGGAGGAGCTCGACGACGTCTCGGGCGGGCGCATCGACTGGAAGGCGGTGCTCGAGAAGTTCTGGGCCGACTTCAAGGCCGCCATCGACGACACCGCCGAGCTCCGCATCACCGAGGTGCTCGAGCAGATCAACGAATTCCTCGCGCCGCATCTTTTCCCCGATCCGGGCGACGGCTCGGACCCGCGCGCCTGCCCGACCTGCAGCGTCGGCCGGCTCTCGATGAAGACCGCGCGCTCGGGCGGAGCCTTCATCGGCTGCTCGCGCTACCCGGACTGTCGCTACACCCGGCCGCTCGGCGTGCCGGCCGACGACGAGGCGGCGAAGCTCGACGGCAAGGAGCTCGGCCCCGACCCCGAGAGCGGGCTGATGGTCACGCTGCGGAACGGCCGCTTCGGGCCCTATGTCCAGCTCGGCGAGCCGGTGGGCGAGGAGAAGCCCAAGCGCACCAGTCTGCCCAAGGGGATCGCGCCCGAGCAGCTCGATCTCGAGACAGCACTCGGGCTCCTCTCGCTCCCGCGCGCGATCGGCGAGCACCCCGAGGATGGCGAGCCGATCGAGGCGGGTCTCTACCGGTACGGGCCTGCGGTGCGCCACGGCAAGATCTACGCGCCCCTCGCCGACTGGCAGGAGGCGCTGACCGTCGGCATGAACCGCGCGGTCGAGCTCATCGCCGAGAAGCGCGCCAATCCGGGGCGCGGCCGGGCGCCCGCGGCAAAGCCGCTCCGCAGCCTCGGCGAGCACCCCGAGGGCGGCGAGATCACGGTCCATGACGGCCGCTACGGGCCCTATCTCAAATGGGGCAAGATCAACGCGACCCTGCCCAAGAGCGTCGACCCCCAGGCCGTCGGCCTCGAACAGGCCGTCGAGATCGTCGCCGAGAAGGCCGCCAAGAGCCCGAAGGCCAAGCCCAAGAAGGCGGCGCCGAAGGCCAAGTCCAAGGCGTCTGAGCCCAAGGCCAAGACGACCCGCGCCAAGGCAAAGCCCAAGGCCAAAGCCGACCCTCCCGCCGATGACGGTGCCGAGGATCCGCTGATCGAGAGCGACCCGCCGCGCCGCGCCTCGGGCGGGCGGTGACGATCGGCGACGGGGCGCGGTCTCGTGCGGGCGCCCGGCGCGTGCTAGGCCTCGGCCCATGAGAGAGCTGCCTTCCAAGGACGAGATCCTCGCCTGGATCCGGGAGAACCCGCACACGGTGGGCAAGCGCGAGATCGCGCGCGCCTTCGGGCTCAAGGGGGCCGACCGCGCAGCGCTCAAGGGCGTGCTGCGCGAGCTCGAGGAGGAAGGCGCGATCGTCAAGCGCCGCCGCAAGATCGGGACCGAGGGCCATCTGCCCCCGGTGCTCATGCTGGTGGCCGAGGCGCCCGATGCCGATGGCGACATCCACGCCCGGCCGAAGGACTGGGACGCCGACGATCCCCCGCCGGCGATCCTCTATGTGCCGCGCCCGGGCGAGCCGCCGCTCGGGCCGGGCGACCGCTTCCTCGCCAAACTCGCCCCGGTGGAGGACCCCGATCGCCTCCGCTACGAGGCGCGGCTCATCAAGAAGGTGGGCTCGGGGCCGCGGCGCATGCTCGGCGTCTATCGCGAGACCGCGGAGGGCGGGCGGATCGTTCCGGTCGACAAGCGCTCCGACCGCGAGTGGCTGGTGCCCCGCGGCGCGGGCTCCGGCGCGCGCGACGGCGAGCTCGTCGAGGCCGAGGCGACCGAGACGCGCCGCTTCGGTCTGCCGCGGGCGCAGATCGTCGAGCGGCTCGGCGACCCGTCTGCGCCCGGCCAGGTCTCGCTGATCGCGATCCACCAGCACGGCATCCCCGACGCCTTCCCCGAAGAGGTGCGCGCCGCCGCCGAGGCCGCGGCGCTGCCGGGGACCGAGGGCCGCGAGGATCTCCGCGACCTGCCGCTCGCGACCATCGACCCGGCCGATGCGCGCGACCATGACGACGCGGTCGCGGCGATCCCCGACGACGACCCGGCAAACCCCGGGGGCCACGTCGTCTGGGTCGCGATCGCCGATGTCGCCTGCCTCGTGCGCCCGGGCTCGGTGCTCGACCGCGAGGCGCGGAGCCGTGGCAACTCCACCTACTTCCCCGACCGCGTCGCGCCGATGCTGCCGGAGCGGCTCTCGGCCGATCTCCTCTCGCTCCGCGCGGGCGTCGACCGGCCGGTGCTCGCGCTCCGGATGGTGCTCTCGGCCGATGGCGAGAAGCGCGAACACCGCTTCACGTGCGCGGTGATGCGGAGCCGGGCGGATCTCGTCTACGAGCATGTCCAGGCGGTGGCCGACGGCCATGCTGACGATCCCCTCGCCCCGGCGATCGCCCATCTCTACGCCGCCTTCCGCGCCGCCTGGTCAGCGCGCCAGCGTCGCCAGCCGCTCGATCTCGACCTGCCGGAGCGGCGCATCGTTCTCGGGCCCGACGGTGAGGTCGCCGCGATCCCGATCCGCGAGCGCCTCGATGCGCATCGGCTGATCGAGGAGTTCATGATCCTCGCCAATGTCTGCGCCGCCGAGACGCTGGAGGCCCAGCGCCGGCCCCTCCTCTACCGGGTGCATGAGGAGCCGGACCCCGAGCGGATCGACGCGCTCCGCGAGACGCTCGCCTCGGTCGGCATCGCGCTCGCCAAGGGGCAGGTGCTCCGCACCGGCGACCTCAACCGCGTGCTCGGCCAGGCCGCGGAGACCGACGCGCAGGAGACAGTGCATATGCAGGTGCTGCGCGCCCAGGCCCAGGCCTATTACGGGCCGGAGAACCACGGGCATTTCGGCCTCGCCCTGCCGCGCTACGCGCATTTCACCTCGCCGATCCGCCGCTATGCGGATCTGATCGTGCACCGGGCGCTGATCGCGGGGCTGCGGCTCGGAACGGATGGACAGACCGCCGAGGAGGCGGCCGGCCTCCGCGAGATCGGCGAGGCGATCTCGCGCACCGAGCGCCGCTCGATGGAGGCCGAGCGCGACACCGTCGATCGCTATGTGGCGGCCTATATGGCGGACCGCGAGGGCGCCGAGTTCGAGGGGCGGATCTCGGGGGTCGGGCGGTTCGGCCTCTTCGTGAAGCTCCACGACACGGGCGCGGACGGGCTGGTGCCGATCTCATCCCTCGGGCGCGAGTACTTCCACCACGATCCCGAGCTCGCCACGCTGACCGGCGAGCGCTCGGGGCGCGTGCTCGCTGCGGGAATGCATGCCCGGGTGCGCCTCCTCGAGGCGGTGCCGGTCACGGGCGGCCTGCTGTTCGAGCTCCTCGAGGCCACGGGCACCGCGCCGAGGCGCCACCGGAGCGGGGCCGCCGGCTCGAAACGCGGCCGGGTCGAGCGCTCGCGCCTCGCCAAGGTGAAGGCCCGGCGCCAGTCCCGCCGACGCTAGAGCGTTCTTCGACCAGACTGGACCGGTCTGGTGTCGCGAAAATGCGAGCAAAATTGCGACTAGACCGTAAAAACCGATGAAATCAGCTCTTGCGCTCTAGTCTTCGACCGCGCGGATCAGCTTGCGCTCCAGAACCCGGAGCACGTGGCGCAGCTCGTGCCCGCGCTTCAGGATCCGCCCGTCCATCCCGATCACAGCATAGGCGCCCTGGCGGCGCGCATTCCGCGGCTCCTTCTCCACCCGGTAGATCGGGCGCTCGGCCGCGCGGCGGAAGATCGAGAAGACGGCGCGGTCGCGCAGCGCGTCGATCGCATAGTCGCGCCACTCGCCGGCGGCGACGAAGCGTCCGTAGACATTGAGGATCTGGCTCAGCTCCCGGCGGTCGAAGGCGCAGATCTCGGGCACCGGTTGCGGGATCGGGCTCGGGGGCTGTGATGCACTCATGGCCTGACTGTGCACCGGGGGCGATGGGCTGGCAAGCGGTGCGCAGGACCCCAAGCGCGCCGGGCTTGGCGTGGGGCGGCGGAGGCGGCTATGACGGAGGCCCCTCACGGAGAGAGCCACGCCCATGTTCCAGTCCCCCGGTCGGTCCGCCGTCTATGCGCAGAACGGCATCTGCGCGACCTCGCACCCGCTCGCCGCCAAGGTGGCGGTGGAGATGCTGGAGACCGGCGGCAACGCGGTCGACGCCGCGATCGCGGGCGCTGTGCTGCTCGGGATCTGCGAGCCGCAGATGACCGGGCTCGGTGGCGACATGTTCGCCATCGTCCGGCCGGGCGGGAGCGAGGCGCTCTATGGGCTGAATGCGTCGGGCCGGGCGCCGGCGGGGCTCGACGCGGCCCGGTTGCGGGCCGAGGGCCATGCCGCGGTGCCGACCGACGGCAATGCCGCGGTGGTGCCGGGCGCGGTCGCAGGGTTCGCGTCGCTCGCCGAGGCACACGGGCGGAGGGGGCTCGCGGCGTGCCTCGCCCCCGCGATCCGCTACGCCGAGCAGGGCGTGCCGGTCGCGCCGCGCGTCGCGCATGACTGGGCGGAGGCCGCGGAACGGCTCCAGGGCCACGGGCGGACCCACTACAGCGCGGGCGGTGCGGCGTTGCCGGTCGGGCGGGTGTTTCGCGCGCCGGGGCAGGCCGAGGTGCTGCGCCGGATCGCGGCAGAGGGTCCGCGCGCCTTCTACGAGGGCGAGGTGGCGGCCGACATGGTCGCCGCGCTCCGCGCTGCAGGCGGCGCGCACACCGAGGCGGATTTCGCGGCCTGCACCGCGACGCCCGTGACCCCGATCTCCGCCCCCTATCGCGGGGCCGAGGTCGTCGAGCTGCCGCCCAACACCCATGGCGCGGCGGCTCTCCTGTTGCTGCGGACGCTCGAACGCTACGACGCCGCGGCGCTCGATCCCCTCGGCGCCGATCGGGTGCATCTCGAGATGGAGATCGCCAAG
Source organism: uncultured Limibaculum sp. (assembly GCA_964406355.1). Lineage (GTDB taxonomy): Bacteria > Pseudomonadota > Alphaproteobacteria > Rhodobacterales > Rhodobacteraceae > Thermohalobaculum. Next base: position 4,021 of record CAYORO010000158.1, on the reverse strand, counting down.
CTCGGCTATGCCGCGCGCAACGAGGTGATCGCCGACCCCGCCCATATGACGATGCGCGTGGAGGATTTTCTGGCCGATGCCACGGTCGACCGCCTCGTCGCCGGGATCGACCCCGCGCGCGCGACGCCCCTGCCGGCGACGCTCGTCGGCGATCCGGAGGACGCCGCGCCGCCGCATGGGGAGCCGCATCGCGACACGATCTACATCACCGTGGTCGACCGCGACCGGATGGCGGTGTCGCTGATCTACTCGATCTTCTCGAGCTTCGGCTCAGGCATCGCGTCGGAGCGCTTCGGCATCCTCTTCAACAACCGTGCCCAGGGCTTCACGCTGGCCGAGGGTCACCCCAACGAGGCGGCCGGGGGCAAGCGGCCGATGCACACCATCATCCCGGGGCTTCTTCGGCGCGAGGGGCGCACGGTGATGCCCTTCGGTGTGATGGGCGGCCCCTACCAGGCGGCGGGACATATGCGCCTCGTCTCCAACATCATCGACCACGGGATGGGGGTGCAGGCGGCAATCGACGCGCCGCGAGCCTTCCTCGAGGGCGAGGCGATCGTGCTCGAGAGCGGCTATGCACCCGAGGTCGCCGCGGCGCTCGAGGCCAAGGGGCACCGGGTGATCCCGGCCGAGACCGGCATCGGCGGCGCTCAGGCCATCGTGATCGACGAGGCCGAGGGCGTGCTCATCGGTGGCTCGGATCCGCGCAAGGACGGCATCGCGCTCGGCTATTGATCGGGAGTGCCCGCGGCGCCAATCACAGTCAGTGGCACTGATCGGCGCTGATCCGGTATTGCCCGTCCTCGAGTTCTTCGAAATAATCGAACACTTCCGGGTGCTCGACCGGCTCGCCCGAGAGATCCGGCAACAGGTTCTGCTCCGAGACATAGGCAATGTAATAGCTCGTCTCGTTCTCGGCGAAGAGATGATAGAAGGGCTGGTCTTTGCGCGGGCGGACTTCCTCGGGGATCGCCTCGTACCACTCTTCGGTATTGGCGAACTCCGGATCGACATCGAAAATGACGCCCCGGAACGGATGAAACCGGTGCTTGACAATCTGACCGATCTTATAACGAGCGTCGCGAAAAATCATCGGCTTCGCCCCTCCATCCGCGCCCATAGCTGCACTCCTACCTAGTTCCCGACGCGCTGTCCATCAACGCACCGGCGCCTGGCTTGCGCCGCGCTCTGCTGACATCCGAGCCGTGCCGCGCCGGATCCCACTGGACAACCCCACCCCAGGGGGCGATTCGCCAAATCTCGTGCGCGCCCCGCTCTCTGATGGTACCATGGGAAAAAAGGCAAGAGACGAGCAGGTCGATGACAGGAACGGTCCGTGCGGGGCTGGTGCTTTTGGCACTCGCCCTCGGGTCCTGCAGCTCGCCGTCGGAGGACCACGGTCCGCCGCGGGCGCAGGACGATCTCTGTGCGCTGTTCGCCGAGCGTCCGGGCTGGCGCGGGGCGGCCGAGCGCGCTGCCGCCCGCTGGGACACGCCGGTGGAGCTGATGATGGCGATCATCTGGCGCGAGTCGAGCTTTCGCGCTGCGGTGCGCCCGCCGCGCGAGTACGCCCTCGGGATGGTGCCGCTCGGCCGGCCCTCCAGCGCCTATGGCTATGCCCAGGCGATCGACGGCACCTGGGACTGGTACCGCGAGGAGACCGGTCGCGACGACGCCGATCGGACGCGGTTCGAGGACGCCGTGGATTTTGTCGGCTGGTATCTCGACAAGACCCGCCGGTCCAACAATGTCGGCTCGTTTGACGCGTTCAGCCATTACATCGCCTATCACGAGGGCCATACGGGGTTCCGGCGCGGGAGCTGGCGGCAGAAGGCGTGGCTTCAGCAGGCGGCAACCGGCGTCGCGGTACAGACCGCGCGCTACCGTGGTCAGATGGCGGTCTGTGGGGCGTGAGGCCCGCCCGGTCGGGTGCTAGAGCGCTGTCCGACCTGATGGGGTCAGGTCGCGCGCTCTAGCGCTAGCATTGATCGCGTTTTCCAGACACCAGACTGAGTCAGTCTGGTCGGAAAACGCTCTAGCGTCCGAAGAGCCGCCCGAAGAAGGCGCCGATCCCGCGGCGCTTGGCGGCCACCGTGTCGCTGGCGCTGTCGATCCCCTCGTCGATCGCATCCACCACCGGGTCGACATGGCGCCGGTAGAAGATCCGCAGCATCCGCCGGATCAGGAGGCCAGCGACCACCAGGAGCGCGATCACGATGCCGTTGAACCAGGGATAGAGCGGCTCGTCCACGCTCTCCGCCGGGCGGATCGAGACGATGTTGGGGAACATCGACAGCATCTGGATCCGCCAGCCATAGTGTCGGACCACGACCCAGCGCGGGTCGGCTTCCGAGGAGGCGAAGTTCGCCGCCTCGGCGGAGACGTCGGCGGTGTCGAACTTGAAGTAGGGCGGCCAGCCCCAGTCGGTGTCCTCGTTGCGGAAGGTGACCGCCCTGCCCTGCGGGGTGACGGCGAACACCCGGTTGACGTCGCGCGTCTGGGTGACGGTCGAGCCGTCGTCCAGCTGGAGTTCGGTGTCCTCGCGCTTCACCTCCTGGCCGGTGACACGGACGATGTCGCGCCCGGGCAGGCTGTAGTGGAGCAGGAGGCCGATCGCGAGGATCAGGATCGCGCCGAGGGTCCAGGAGAAGATGCGCATGGGCGAGGCTCCGCGGTTTGCGGCCCGGGACCGGGTCAGGTGAGGAGGGCGAGGGCGGCCAGGATCGTTCCAGTCACGGCGGGGAGGAGGAAGATGGCAGCGAGCGCGCGGCGCTTCAGGCTGCGCTCCTGGCGCATCAGCCCGCGGGCCACGTAGTCCTCCTGCGAGAGCGCGGGGGCGGCGCCTGCGGCATACTCCTCCTCGAGGGTCTTGCGTGTGTCCCAGCGCTGATAGACGACCAGCCCGACATAGATTGCCGAGAGAAATCCGAACACCAGGATGAGGCGCATGAGGAACACGGTCATGCGTCTGATGTAGCGCGCGAGGGCTGTCGCCGCTAGCCGCCGGGGCTGCTCTCGGGGGCCGGCACGGTGCCGATCGCAATCAGGTTGGAGAGCGCGCCGGTGTCGTCGCGCCCGAGAAGGCCGCAGCGGGAGGCGGTGTCGCGGCCGAGCCACCAGCAGTAGTTGAAGCTCCCCATATCGAGATTGAGCGCCATGCGGGGGGCGTGGGCCGCGGCGATCGCCTCGGCGGCTTCGTGGAGCGTCATCGGGCCGGGGCTCTCCCAGATCCCCCAGCCGCTCTCGTCGGTGAAGAGGAGCCGCCGGGTCGCGAGCGGCGCATCGGCGCGGGGGCGCACATCGACCTGGCCGTCGACGACGAGCAGATGGCTCTGCGCGACGCTGGCACCGGCTGCGCGGGCCGCGTCGATGAAGGCCCGACGGCCCGGAAGGGTGGTCAGATCGTGGGTGCGGCCGTCGAGCTGGACCCGCGCGCGATGGTGGAGCGCGAGGCGGCCATCGGGCTCGATCACCAGGATCCCGTCCATCCGGCCGAGATTGCGGTTGACGAGCAGGCCGCGGCGGAGGAACAGCCCGACCGGTTTCGGCCGCCCCTCCGCGCGTGTGTCGGTGGCGGTGTAGGCGCCCGTGACCAACAGCGTGTCGCCCGGGCGGGTCGCAGCCACGGTGTCTTCCGGCAGCAGCAAGAGCGCGGCCTCGGCCCCCCGACAACTATGGACGAGCAGCGCCGGCGGCGGCTCGGGGCAGCCCGCGGCCGGGGCGGGCAGCACCGCGAGCAGCAGCCCGAGCGCGGCCGAGGCCCCCATGGCGGGCGTCACCCCCGGGCTCACCCCGGCGACATGCCGCGACGCCGCTCGGACCGGCGGCGCAGGATCTCGCCGGTGGCCAGCAGCAGGATCGAGACCGTCACCAGGATCGTCGCGACCGCGAGGATGGTCGGCGAAATCTGCTCGCGGAGCCCGGTGAACATCTGCCAGGGCAGGGTCTTCTGCTGCGCCGAGCCGAGGAACAGCACCACCACCACCTCGTCGAAGGACGTGATGAAGGCGAAGAGCCCGCC
>CAYORO010000157.1:0-9089 GCA_964406355.1 uncultured Limibaculum sp. | reverse complement strand
CGCCGAGCTGGTCGCCGATCGTGTAGGACGGGTTGAGCGAGGTCATCGGCTCCTGAAAGATCATCGCCATCCGGTTGCCGCGGATGTCCGACATCGCCCGCTCGGACTTGCCCTGGAGGTCCTCGCCGAGGAGCGCGAGCCGCTCGGCCCGGCGCGCGGCCTTCTTCGGCAGGAGCCCCATCAGCGCGAGCGAGGTCAACGACTTGCCACAGCCCGACTCGCCGACGATCGCGAGCGTCTCGCCGCGCCCGACCTCGAGATCGAGCGACTGCACCGGGTGAAGCGTGCCCGCGGCGACGGGGATGTCGACCGAGAGCCCGCGCACCTCGAGGATCGGCTCGGCTGTATCCTCGACCATCAGTTGCGGTTCTCCGGCGCGGTCACGTCGCGCAGGCCGTCGCCCAGCAGGTTGATCGCGAGCACCAGCGCAAAGAGCGCGGCCCCCGGGATCGCGATCAGCCAGGAATCGAAGAACATCAGCCCCTTGGCCTCGGAGATCATCAGACCCCAGGAGGGTTGCGGCGGCTGCACCCCGAGCCCGAGGAACGAGAGCGCCGCCTCGAGCAGGATCGCGTGGGCGAGCTCGATCGTGGCCACCACGATCAGGCTCGGCAGCACATTGGGCAGGATCTCCGAGACGATGATATGGGCGCGCGAGCAGCCGATCGCCTCAGCCGCCGTCACGAAGTCGCGGTTGCGCATCTGCATGGTGACCGACCGCATCACCACCGCGAACTGGTCCCAGATCAACAGCCCCAGCACCCAGATCACCACCGTGAGCGAGGATCCGATCAGGCTCACCACCGCGATCGCCACCAAGACCACCGGCAGCGAGAGGCGCGTGGTGATGATGAAGTTGCAGACCATGTCGACCCGGCCACCGAAATAGCCCGCCATGATCCCGATCACGCTGCCGATCACCAGCGAGATCGCCATCGCCGAGAAGCCGATCAGGAGCGAGATCCGCGCGCCGTAGAGGAGCCGCGAGAGATAGTCCCGCCCCAGCATGTCGGTGCCGAGCGGATGCTCCCAGGTGGCCTTGGCGCTCTCGAACCAGACCGGCGGGATCAGCTTGCGATCGAGCACCTGATCATAGGGGTCGTGCGGCGCCAGCAGCGGCGCGAAGATCGCGACGGCGAAGATCGCGAGCAACACGGCGGCACCGAAGACGAACCCGGCATGGCCGAACATGCGCCGGCGGAAGAGGCTCGCGGGGCTCGGCGCCAGGATGCGGCCTGCGGCGGCGTCGGTCTGGGGGGTGAGGCCGGGTTCTGCGACGGTCATCTCAGGCGGTCCTCAATCGGGGGTCGAGCCAGGCGTTGAGCAGATCGGCCACGAAGGTCAGCACGATGTAGAAGAGGCTGAGCACCAGCACGATCGCCTGCATCATCGGCAGGTCGGCGCGCTGGATGCTCTCCCAGGCGAGATAGCCGAGGCCGTTGATCGCAAAGATCGTCTCGATGACGATCGAGCCGCCGAGCATGAAGCCGAACTGCACCGCCGCCAGCGACACCACGGGGATGATCGCGTTCCGCAGCGCATGCTTGAAGAGCACCGTGCGCGGGCGGAGCCCCTTGGCACGGGCGGTGCGGATGTAGTCGGCCTGCAGCACCTCGAGCATGCCGGCCCGCGTCAGCCGCATCACCACGGGCGTCACATAGTAGCCGAGCGCGATCGAGGGCATCACGAAGTTGGCCCAGCTGTCCGACCCGGTGATCGGCAACAGCCGCCAGGTGATGCCGAACCACAGCACCAGCGTCAGCGCGAACCAGAAGGACGGCATCGCCTGTCCGATCACCGCGACGGTGAGCGCCGCGCGGTCGATCAGGCTGTTGGGCCGGATCGCCGCGACCACCCCGAGCGGGATCGACAGCGTGAGCGCGAAGAGCAGCGCGCAGGCGCCGAGCAGCATCGTCGTCGGCAGCCGCTCGAAGATCACATCGGCGACCGGCGCCTTGAGATAGTGGGACTGGCCGAAATCCCCCTGAGCCGCGCGCCACAGCCAGTCGAGATACTGCATGACGATCGGCCGGTCATAGCCGTAATAGGTGCGGATGGCCTGGATGTCCGCCTCGGTCGCCGACTCGCCGGCGAGCGCGACCGCCGGATCGCCCGAGAGGTAGATCATCGAGAAGGTGATCAGCGAAACGGTCAGCGCCACGAGCACCGCGACGCCGAGCCGCCTCATGAGATATCCGGCCATCGCCCGGGTCCTCCGCCGGGCCCCGCGCGCATGGCGGGGGCCCGGCTTCTCAGATCATTTCCAGGACGCGGCGTAGAAGCGCGGGATCTCGTCCGGCGTCGGCACAAAGTCGAGATCGTTGGAGAAGGCGTAGTACTTGGCATAGGTGAACATCGGCACCCAGTACGCCTCCTCGGCGATGCGCGTCAGCGCCTCCTTATAGGCCGCCGCCCGATCCGCCGGCTCGACCGTGGTGTCGCCGCGCTCGACGGAGCCGACGACCTCCGGATCACCGCCCGGGCCCGAGGGATCGTCCTTGCCGCCCGAGAAGAAGTGGCTCGTCGAGGCCGAGACATCCGGGATCGAGTTCGAGCCCCAGGTCATATGCGCGATCGGGGTCTGGCCGCCCCAGATCAGGTCCCGCAGCGCGCGGTACTGGAGGAAGGAGAGGTTGGCCCTGATGCCGACCTTGGCCAGATCGCCGATCACCGCCTCGGTGAACTCGCGCTGGCGATAGGCATAGATGTCGAACTCGAAGCCGTCCGGGTAGCCGGCCTCGGCGAGCAGCGCCTTCGCCTTCTCCGGGTCATAGGCATAGGTGGGGACGTCCTGCGCACAGCCGAACTGGTCCGGATGGCAGGCCGAGGGGATCACCACCGAGGCCGGACCCACCAGATTGCGCGTGATCGCGTCGCGGTCGATCGCATGGGCGACCGCCTGGCGGACCCGCTTGTCGGCGAAGAAGTCCTGATCCGAACGGCCGGCGACATCGAAGGTGAGATAGGAGATCCGCATCGTCTTGGCGTTCTCGACCGTCACCGGCCCCGCGCCCTCGAGCCGCTCGGCCTGGTCCTTCGGCACGTCCCAGATCCAGTCGACGCCGCCGGTCAGGAGCTCGGCGATCTGCGTGTTCGGCTCTTTGAGCGTGCGGAAGGTGATGTTGCCGATCGCCGGGGTGCCCTTGGGCCCGCCCGCGAAATAGTCGGCATTGGCCTCCCAGCGGACGAACTCGCCGGCCTTGGTCTCGACCCACTTGTAGGGGCCGGTGCCGACGGGATCGACGGCCGCAAAGTCCTTCTTGCCGTCCGGGCCGTCGGGCGCGGCGTCGTAATGGCCCTCGGGCACTACGAAGATCGCGCCCGCGAGATAGGCGAGGGCCGCCGGGAAGGGCGCATGCAGATGCAGCCGCACGGTGTTCTCACCGGTCGCCTCGGCGCTCTTCATCCATTTGACGTTGTTGGTCGTCAGCACGCCGTTGTCCGGGTTGGACACGTGGTTGACCGTGTAGACGACATCCTCGGGGCCAAAGCTCGAGCCGTCATGGAAGGTCACGCCCTCGCGCAGCGTCATGTCGAGCGTGACATTGTCGGCCCATTCCCACTCGGTGGCGAGCAGCGGTTCGAACTCGCCGGTCTCGAGATTGCGGAACAGGAGGGCATCCCAGCCGAGATGGCCCATGATCACCAGCTCGCGCGTGTTGTTGTAGTAGGGGTCGACCACGGCGACCTCACGGTCGGTCGACCAGGTCAGCGTGTCGTCCGCCTTGCCGGCGAGGGCCGGGGCCGAGAGCGCGGCGAGCGCGGCCGCCGTGGCGGCGAGTGCCCGGAATTCCATCGTGATACCTCTCCTGTTGGGCCCGTTGCGGACCGCATACCCGCCGGCTGTGATCGCCGGCCTTTTACATGTCGGCAGATTGTCACCCGGATCGCGGCGGTTCAAGCAGGCTTTCGCGCCGCAGCGGGGCGAACGCCCTGTTCCGCGCGCGCCGGGCGGCTATGCTGATGAAATGCCAAGCCTTGCCACTCCCTCCATGACCATACGGAAATCTGCCTCGGAGGGCATCCTCTGGATGCTCATCTCCTGCGCCTTTCTCTCGGGCGTCGCGGTCTGCGGGCGCTATGCAGCGCTCGAGGGGGTGGCGCTGTTCCAAATCGTGCTGCTCAGGCTCGTCTTCGCCGGGCTGGCGATGACGCCGATGCTGGCCCGGCGCGGGCCATCGATGCTGCGGACCCCGCATCTGCGGCTCTACCTCGTGCGCGTCGTCACCGGCTTTCTCGCGATGACCACATGGTTTGCCGCGATCTCGCTCGCGCCCGTCGGCGAGGTGACGGCCATCGCCTTCCTGATGCCGCTCTTCGCGACGATCGGGGCGGCGCTCTTTCTCGCCGAGCGGGTCGGCTGGCGGCGCTGGGGGGCGATCGCGGTCGGCTTCGTCGGCGCGCTGGTGATCCTGCGCCCCGGGATCGTCGAGAGCTCGGCCGGCACCTGGCTCGCGGTGCTCTCGGCGATCCTGATGGCGGGGTCGAGCCTCTTCATCAAGCAGCTCGCCGACCGCGACCACCCGGACACGGTCGTGCTGATCACCACGCTGATGCAGGCATCGCTCGCCCTCGGGCCGGGGCTCTGGGTCTGGCAGCCGCTGGAGGCCGAGCTCTGGGCGGTCTTCGCGCTGATGGGCACGCTCGGCATGCTCGGCCACATCACGCTGGCGCGGGCGCTCCGCGCGGCCGACGCCTCGGTGGTGATGGGGGTCGACTTCGCCCGCCTGCCCTTCGCCGTGCTCTTCGGCTGGGCGCTCTTCGGCGAGTTGATCGACCTCTGGACCTGGCTCGGCGCGGGCCTCATCTTCGCCGCCGCGTTCTACACCATGCGGCGCGAGCGCCGGGCCGTGCCGCCACCCGATACGGCGGCGCTCGAGACCCGGACGGAGCGCCATTGAGGCGCAAGAGGACAGGAGAGACGGGATGGATGCGATGGACGGAGAGCTCCGGGTGCCGCGCGAGGCGGAGATCCTCGAGGGGCTGCGCGCCTGGGTCGAGATCGAGACGCCGACGGGCCATGTCGAGGGGATCAACCGGCTGATGGACCTCGCGGGCGCCGAATACGCCGCCCTCGGCGCGACGCTCGAGCGCATCCCCGGGCGCGACGGCCAGGGTGACCACCTCTCGATCACGCTGCCCTGGGACGGGCCGGCCGAGACCAAGGGGGTCCTCGTCCTCTCCCATCTCGATACGGTCCACGCCGTCGGCTCGCTCGCCACCATGCCGTTTCGCGTGGAGGGGGACCATGCCTACGGCCCCGGCATCTCCGACATGAAGGGCGGCACCTACATCGCGCTCCGGGCGATCCGCACGCTGATCGAGGCGGGCCGGCCGACGCCGCTGCCGATCCGGGTGCTGCTGACCTCCGACGAGGAGACCGGCAGCGAGACCTCGCAAGCGCTGATCGAGCGCGCCGCGGATCAGGCCGCCTATGTGCTCGTGACCGAGCCCGCGCGCGGCGGCGGCAAGATCGTCACCGGCCGACGCGGCGTCGCGCGCTACACGCTCACCACCCATGGCCGCCCGGCGCATTCCGGCAGCAATCACCAGAAGGGCCGCAACGCGATCCGCGAGATGGCGCATCAGGTGCTGGCGGTGGAGGCGATGACCGACCATGCCCGCGGCCTCACGCTCAATATCGGCCAGATCCGCGGCGGCACGTCGGACAACACGGTGCCCGAATGGTGCACGGCGGGGCTCGATGTGCGGGTCGAGTCGCGCGCGCTCTACGAGGAGATCGATGCCCGGCTCCGCGCCCTCGCCCCCCAGACACCGGATGTGACGCTCGCGATCGAGGGCGGGCTCAACCGGCCCCCCTATCGCAAGACGCCCGAGATCGCGGCCCTCCTCGACCATGCCCGCCGGCTCGCGGCCGAGGACGGCTGGGTGCTCGAGGATCTGCACACCGGCGGCGGCAGCGATGGCAGCTTCGTCGCCGAGCGGGTGCCGACGCTCGACGGGCTCGGCGTCGACGGCGCCGCCGCCCACACACCCGACGAGCACATCTACATCTCCTCGCTCGTGCCGCGTATGACGCTGCTCCGCCGACTGATGGAGACGCTCGGCGCCTGACCGCCAGGCAGCGCCCAACCACGGATCGATGACGTGCCCGAGACTGACCTGATCGCCCCGTCGAACGTCATGCGCACCAATGCGATGACCAGGCGCGCCTTCCGCGCGCGCCATATCGGCAGCTTCGAGCGCGTGGGCCCAAACAGCTGGGACAGCTATCGCCTGATCGGCGGCAGCGGCGCGATCGTCAATGTGGCGGCCGGGATCGAGGTCCAGCTCGAGGCACGGGGCGCGCGCTTCCGGATACGCGAGCGGGGCAGCGTGCGGCTCTTCGAATGGGTGCCCGAGGGCGCGGCGCCCTCGGATGCCGGAGAAGCCCGGGCCACGTTCAAGGCAGAGTTCGTCACCGATCACCGCCACCGCAGCGGCCTCGGTGTCCGCGCCGCCATCGCCAAGCGGCTGATCACCTGAGCCCCGCAATGGTCGCAGGCGGCAGGGCAGTTCAAGCGGTACCGCAATCGGAGCGGCCGGACCTCAGCCCGGCCGTCCAGGATCGGCCCGCGTCAGCGGACGAAGACCAGCGTCCGGATGCCGCTCGACCCGGTCTTGGTGGTCATGCCGTTGCGGGTGCTGCCGGTGAGGCGCATGTTGCCGTCCTCCATCCGCACCGTGACATTGCCGCCCGACAACGTGATCTCGCCGGCATGCACGGCGACGCGGCAGACCACCGAGTGGAACGCATACCGGTCGGTGCCGAAGAGCGCGCGCGGGGTCAGCCGCTGCGGGGCGGGCGGGCAGTAGAACCGGAAGTGGTGGCCGATCAGCTTGCGGTCCGCGAGCCCGGTGGCGGTGAACTTGGTGTCCCAGGTCAGGTGATGCGCATCCGGGTGCGGGTGCTCGAGGGTCGCGGCGCGCGGCTGGGCGTCGGTGCGGTAGGGCGTGGCGGTCGCAGTGCCCTGGGCACCGCCGCCGCTGCCGCTGGCGGCATCGCGGATCTCGTTGCGGATCTCCTGCTCGACGGCCGAGGTGAAGTCGCTGAACAGCCCGGCGAGGCCGCCGGCATTGGCGGAGATCGGGGCGAGCGCAGGCAACACGAGAGCGAGCGCGACGGCAGCCGCCGCGCGGGGGGTGGTAAAGGTCATTTTCGGGTCCTTTCGGGTTTCTGAAATACGGCCGGTCACTGTGGCCGCGACACGGCGTGAATACCCCTCGGACCGTGCATGCGGAACCTGAACCCCCGCACGACCTCCATGCGGAATTGCCCGACGCCGGAGCGCCCCGGCGGTCGCGCTGTCGTCCACCGGAGGCCGACGACACATCTCGGCGAGGACGGGGCGGATGGCGGGGATGCGGGCGACCCGCGCCCCCGAGAGCGCCGTCCGGCCTGTTGGGGTCAGGTCGCGCGCTCTCGCGCCATCATTGATCGCCTTATCGAGACACCAGACTGACTCAGTCTGGTCGGAAAACGCTCCAGCGCCGGTGTCAGCCGACGGTTTCCCGATGGGGAGCGCCCTGGCCGTAGGGCACGTTCACCCCGCCATAGCTCTCCCGGCTCGCCCGCGCGGTCTCGGCGGTCGGCAGGATCGCCAGCAGGCGGTCGATCTCGGTCAGCGTCGCCCGCGCGAGCTTCTCGGAGTTGGTCAGCAGCACGCAGGGGCTGTTATAGCCATGCTCGGCCTGGCCCAGGAGGTCGGTGGCGCACATCTCGGCATCGGCCGCGGTCTCGTCGGCGATCACCATGGTCTCGGTCGGGCCGGCGAAGAGGTCGATGCCGACGCGGCCGTAAAGCTGGCGCTTGGCCTCGGCGACGAAGGCGTTGCCGGGGCCGCCCAGCATGTGCACGAGCTCGATCGTCTCGGTGCCGAGCGCCATGGCGCCGATCGCCTGGATCCCGCCGAGCACATAGATCTCGTGCGCGCCGCCCATCTTGATCGCTGCGATCACGCCGGGGTTGGGCTCGCCCTTGAAGGGCGGGGTCGCGGCGATGATGTAGATCTTGCATCATCGCGAGCGTCGCGAGCGTCGCGAGAAACGGCGAGACGTTGCGCTTGGTGACCAGCAGACCATTGATCAGCCCGACTAGGGCCGAGACGATGATCGCCGCGGCGAAGATCACCGGGATCATCGCGTCCGAGGTCGCGTTGAAGGCGGTGGCCAGCACGGCGACGCTCGCCATCAGCGAGGCGACCGAGAGATCGAGCCCGCGGACGAGGATCACGAAGGTCTGCCCCAGCACGACCAGCGCGAGCGGGGCCGCCTGGATGAGGATGTCCTGCAGGTTGGTAGGCGACAGGAACGAGGGCTGGATCGCCCTCGCGACGGCCATCAGCGCAACCAGCGCCGCGGGCACCGCCACCTGCTGGAGCTTCGCGAGGAGCGACGCGCCGTCCCCGCCGGATTTCACGGAGAGCTCGGTCACAGCTTCTTTCCTTAGTGCACGTAGATCGAGACCGCGAGGATGATGATCAGGCCCTGGACCACCCACTGGATGAAGGTCGAAAAATTCATGTAATTCAGTAGGTTGCTGAGCAGCGAGATCAGGAAGACCCCGAGCAGGACGCCGAGCGCATTGCCCTTGCCGCCGCCGAGGATCAGCCCGCCCAGGATCACCGGCGTGATCGAGGCGAGCGTGATCGGGTCGCCCACGCGCGGGTCGCCGACGCCCGTGCGGCTGACGAAGTAGGCCCCCGCCATGGCCGCGAAGAAGCCGCTCGCCGAATAGGCCATCAGGGTGATGCGGTTCGAGCGGATCCCGGTCAGGCGCGCGGCCTCCGGGCTGCCGCCGACCGTGTAGAAGGCCCGCCCCGTGGGCGTGTAGTTGAGGAACAGCCAGGCAAGGGCGAAAGAGAGCAGCATCACCAGGCCCGAGATCGGCATCACGCCCCCGATCCGGCCATAGGCGACCTCCTCGAACCAGAAGGGCACGCCGCCCGTCGGCTGGAGGGTGAAGATCAGCACCGCGCCGTTCAGGATCGAGGCCGCGCCCAGCGTCACGATCAGCGGGTGCACCCCGGTCTTGATCGTCACATAGCCGTTGACGAAGCCGATCAGCGCGCCGAACAGCAGCCTGACGA
>CAYORO010000156.1:0-9150 GCA_964406355.1 uncultured Limibaculum sp. | reverse complement strand
GGCATCCATCCTGGCGATGCATCTTTCGCGGCTGGCGGAAGAACTCGTGCTGTGGACGTCGGAAGGCTTCGGCTTCGTGACCCTGACCGATGCCTTCACCACCGGCTCGTCGATCATGCCGCAGAAGCGCAACCCCGATGCGGCCGAGCTCGTGCGCGCCAAGACCGGGCGGATCGCCGGGGCGTTCGCCGGGCTCGTGCTGGTGATGAAGGGCCTCCCGCTCGCCTATTCGAAGGACATGCAGGAGGACAAGGAGCCGGTCTTCGACGCGGCCGACGCGCTGGCGCTCTCGCTCGCGGCGATGGCGGGGATGCTGCGCGACCTCGAGCCAGACCCCGAGCGGCTCCGCGCCGCCGCGGCCGAGGGGCACGCCACCGCCACCGATCTCGCCGACTGGCTGGTGCGCGAGCTCGGCCTGCCGTTTCGCGAGGCGCATCACGTCACCGGGCAGGCGGTCGCGCGCGCCGACAGCCACGGCCTCGCGCTCGCCGCCCTCCCGCTCGGGGAGCTGCGCGAGATCGAGCCCCGGATCACCGCGGCGGTCTACGAGGTGCTGACGGTCGAGGCCTCGGTGGCGAGCCGGCGCAGCTATGGCGGCACGGCGCCGACCCAGGTCCGAGCCCAGATCGCGCGCTGGCGGGAGCGGCTCGGATGAGGGCGGTCGCGGCAGCCCTTGCGCTGGGCGCGCTGCTCGCCCTCGGCGCCTGTGGCAAGAAGGGGAGCCCCGTGCGGCCCGACGGGCGCCCGGCAAACCTCCCCGAGACCCCTGCCGAGGTGCAGCAGGGGCGATCGGGCGTGGTCGAGATCGAGAACCCCGACGCGGTCGAGGATCCGAGCCTCGCCGATCCCGGCACCACCGCCGTCTCCGAGTGAGCGTGCCGCGCGCCCGAAGGACCCCCCCGGAATGGACCACTTCACCTATCGCGGCGGGCAGCTTTATGCCGAGGATGTGCCGCTCGAGACCATCGCCTCGGAGGTCGGCACCCCGGCTTATGTCTACTCGACCGCCACGCTCGAGCGGCATTTTCGCGTCTTCGAGGACGCGCTCGCGGGCCTGCCGCATCTCATCGCCTATGCACTCAAGGCCAATTCCAACCAGGCGGTGATCGCGACGCTCGCCCGCCTCGGCGCGGGGGCCGATGTCGTCTCGGGGGGCGAGCTCGCCCGGGCGCTCGCGGCCGGCGTGCCGCCCGAGCGGATCGTGTTCTCCGGTGTCGGCAAGACGCCGGACGAGATGCGCGCGGGCCTCGCCGCCGGGATCCGGCATTTCAACGTCGAGAGCTGGCCCGAGCTCGAGGCGCTCGATGCGATTGCCCAGTCGATGGGCCGGCGCGCGCAGGTCTGCTTCCGGGTCAACCCGGATGTCGACGCCGAGACCCATGCGAAGATCGCGACCGGCAAGGCCGAGACCAAGTTCGGCGTGCCGATCGAGGAGGCGCCCGCGCTCTACGCTGCCGCGGCCGAGCGGGCCGGCATCGAGGCGGTGGGGGTCGATGTGCATATCGGCTCGCAGCTCACGGGCCTCGCCCCCTTCGAGCGCGCCTTCACCCATGTGGCCGAGCTCACCCGCGCGCTCCGCGACCAAGGGCATGCGATTTCGCGGCTCGATCTCGGCGGCGGGCTCGGCATCCCCTATCGCGCCTCCAATGAGGCGCCGCCGCTGCCCTTCGACTATGGCGCGCTGATCCGCCGCACCGTGGGCGATCTCGGCTGCGAGATCGAGATCGAGCCCGGGCGCCTGATCGCGGGCAATGCCGGCGTGCTGCTGGCCACGGTGATCTATGTGAAGCGGGGCGCGCGGACCTTCCTGATCCTCGATGCCGCGATGAACGACCTGATCCGGCCGGCGATGTACGACGCCTGGCACGACATCGTGCCGGTCGCCGAGCCCGCGCCCGGCGCACCGCTCGCGCCGGTGGATATCGTCGGGCCGGTCTGCGAGACGGGCGACCGCTTTGCCGAGGCGCGGCCGATGCCCCCGCTCGGCCCCGGCGACCTCGTGGCGATCCGCTCGGCCGGCGCTTACGGGGCGGTCATGGCTTCGGAGTACAACACCCGCCCACTGGTGCCCGAACTTCTCGTGAGGCGGGAGAGCTTTGCCGTCGTCCGGCCGCGGCCCACATTGGAGGAGGTGATTGGCCGTGATAGACTCCCCCCTTGGATGGGCGGCGCCTGACGGCCGCTGGGAGACGCGTCGGCGCCGGGCCTCGCCCTTGAGCGTTCGCCGCCGGCAGCACGGAGCGGCCGATGTCGGAGATCTTCACGAAACCCCGGGCCTTCGGACGCCGCGTCCGCCGCTCTCTCGCGCTCAGTCGCGTGGCGCTCTGGGCGGAGGCGCTGACCCGGGCGCTGTGGCCTGTGTTCACGGTGGTGTGTCTGGTGGCGGCAGCGGCTGTGATCGGGCTCTTCCAGTCGCTCGACGCGACACTCCACATCGCGGCCCTGGTCGTGAGCGCGGCGGCGATCGTGGCGGCGCTCGTCCTCGGGGTCCGGCGGTTCCGCGTGCCGGGTGCGGCCGATGCGCTCCGGCGGCTCGACACGAGCGTGGCCGGGCGCCCGCTCGCCACGCTGACCGACCGGCTGGCCGGCGCGGGCGCGGGCGCGAGCCCGGTCGCCCGCGCGCTCTGGATCGAGCATCAGCGCCGGGCCGAGGCGGCCTCGGCGGGCCTGCGCGCCGCGGCGCCCGATCTGCGTCTCGCGACGCGCGACCGCTGGGCGCTCCGGCTCTTTGCGCCGATCCTGCTGATCGGAGCCTTTATCGGGGCGGGGGAGAACGCGCCTGACCGGCTCCGCGCCGCGCTTGCGCCCGGGCAGCCGGGGGCGGGCGCCGATCTCGCCGGGCTCGCAGCGCCGAGCGTCGAGGCCTGGGCGGTGCCGCCGGCCTATACCGGCGAGAACACCATCGTGCTCAGCCGCCTCGCGCCCGATGCCGAGCCGCTTGCGCTGCCGCAGGGCACGGAGATCACCATCCGCGTGACCGGGCTCGAGACCGCACCGCCGCTCGCGGCCGATCTCTTCCCCCTGCCGCTCGCCTTCGCCCCGCTCGGCGGAGGGCTCCATGAGGTGACGGGCCGGCTGGTGCAGTCGGGGCGGATCACCGTCGGCGACCCGGGCGATCCGATGGCCGACTGGTCGATCGCGATGCTCCCCGACGATGCGCCCGAGATCGAGGTGACGGCTGATCCCGGGCCGACGGCCACGCGCGCGCTCGAGGTCCCCTTCGAGGCGCGGGACGATTACGGCGTGATGTCCGCCTGGGCGGTGATCCGGCTTGCCCGCGAGGCGGAGGAGCGCCTGGAGGTCGAGCCGATCGAGTTCGCCCTGCCGCTGCCGCTCGCCGGCGACCCGCGTGAGATCGCAGGCCGGGCGGAGCGCGACCTGACCGATCACCCCTGGGCCGGTGCGGATGTGTTGCTGACGCTCCATGTCGAGGACGGCGCCGGACAGCGCGGCATCGCGGGCCCCGTGCGCCTGCGTCTGCCGGAGCGGCGCTGGACCGATCCGCTCGCCCGTGCGCTCGCTGAGCAGCGCCGCGAGCTGATCCTCGACTACGGCCAGGCCGAGCACGTGCTCGACACCGTCCAGGCGGTCACGCGCGCGCCCGAGGAGGTCTTTGGCGAGCATGCGGGGGCCTATATGGCCGTCCGCCTCGCGGTGCGCCGCCTCGCGGTGGCGATCGTCGACGATACCCTCACCGAGGTGGCCCCCGATGTCGCCGAGTTCCTCTGGCAGGCGGCGCTCACCCTCGAGAGCGGGGATCTCGCCTCTGCGCTCGAGCGGCTCCGCCAGGCCGAGGAGCGGCTCCGCAACGCGCTCGAGAGCGGGACCGAGGAGGAGATCCGCGACGCGATGGAGGAGCTCCGCCAGGCGATCAACGAGTATCTCGAGGAGATGGTCCGCCAGGCGCTGCAGAACCCCGATGCGCTCCAGCAGCAGCAGTCGGACCCCAACGCCCAGCAGCTCTCGCGCCAAGACCTCGAGGAGATGCTCGACCAGATGCAGCGCCAGGCGGAATCGGGCCTGCGCGACCAGGCGCGCGACATGCTCTCCCAGCTCAGCCAGATGCTGCAGAACCTGCAGATGGGCCAGATGCAGCCGGGCCAGAGCCCCGGACAGCAGGCGCTCGAGCAGCTCCAGGAGCTGATCCAGCGCCAGCAGCAGCTCTCGGAGGACACGTTCAACGAGCTCCGCCAGCAGCGCCGAGACGGTCAGAACGGCCAGCAGCAGGGACAGCAGCCCGGCCAGCGGCAGGGTCAGCAGCAGGGCGGCCAGATGGGCCAGAACGGCCAGCAGCCGGGTCAGCAGCCCGGTCAGCCCGGGGGCGAGGGACGCCCCGGCGGCGCCCAGGGCGGGCGCCATGCCGAGAACGGCCGTCTCGCCGCCGAGCAGGAGGCGCTCCGCGAGGCGATCGAAGAGCTGCGCCGCCAGCTCGGCCGCGGCGGCGAGGGCATGGACGGCGCCTCGCAGGCGCTCGGCGATGCGGGCCGCTCGATGGGCGAGGCGCGCGACGATCTTGAGGGCAACCAGACCGGCGACGCTCTGCAGGACCAGATGGATGCGCTCGACCGCCTCAACGAGGGCGCCGAGTCGCTCGCCCAGCAGATGCAGCAGGGGCAGGGCCAGACCGCCGCAAGCGGGACGCAGGACGGCGAGGGCCGGTCGAACGACCGTGACAGCATCGACCCGTTCGATCGGCCGAGCGGCGCCTATGGCGCGATCGACGGCAGCAGCACCGAGGTGCCCGGGCAGTCGCTGGTCGACCGGGCGCGCGAGTTGCTCGAGGAGCTTCGCCGTCGGTCGGCCGATCGGGAGCGGCCGGAGATCGAACTGCGCTATCTGGAGCGGCTGCTCGAGCAGTTCTGACGACTGCGCCGGTGGGCGACCCGCCACCGCGGGTCGTCGGGCGCCGCATCAGCCGCCGCGTCAGCCCTCGTCGGAGGCGCTCTCCTCGATCATGCTGCGGATCTCGGCAAACCGCTCGCTGAGCCCCTCACGCACGCCGTCGAGCGCGGTGACGTAGTTCTCGAGCGGGGGCGCGGCGGCCGGCACCCGGGCGGAGATCGGGTCCTTCAGCGCATAGAGCCCGACGATCAGACCGCCGAAGATCGCGATGAAGGTGAAACCGGTGAGCCCCGCGCCGGTTCCGCGGCGCTTCCGCTCCTCGAACTTGCGATGGCGCCGGGCGTGCTTCTGCATCATCCGCGAGCGCTGGGCCTGTCCGTCGGTGGCGTTCCCGCGCCGGCCCGTTGTCTTGATCCGGCCCGACTGCCCACCGAGCCCGGTGCGCTCGCGCAGGAAGCTCTCGGTGCGATCGGCTGCCTCGTCGTCCTCGTCCTCCTGGGCGTGGCCAAACACCGCCTCGCGCACATCGGTGCGCGGGCGCGGCGGCTCGACCCGCCGTGTGCGCTCGCTCCAGCGGCTGGTGGCGTGCGCGTCCCCCTCCTCCTCGTAGGGCGAGTTGGGTGGCGGCGCGGCGCGTCGCGCATCGCTCTTCTGCACCTGGTCGAGCATCTGGCGGATCTCGGCCATTTGCGCGCCGCGGCGCGGCGGCTGGGTCTGCACGCCGATCGAGGCGACGTCGATCGGGCCTTCCGGGATCGGCACCGCATGCCAGACATTGCCGCAGGACGAGCAGGTGACGTCACGCCCATTGGGCCCGAGCGCCTCCTCAGGCACCTGATAGCGCGCCCCGCAATTCGGGCATTCGATCTCGACCACGATCTCAGTCTCCGGTCCCAACCCCATCAACGAGAGGTATAGTCTCGCCACCGCCACCCGCCAAGCCCGTCTGCTCGCACTGGTTGTCTTGTCTCGCGAAATATGCAGGCATTCTGCACAAGGAGCTCTGTGGGTGACAGGCCGGATGATCACGCTCGACCGCGTCAGCTTCGGCTATGACGACACAAGCACGCTCAGGGATCTGAGCGTCGAGGTGGCGCCCGGCTCGTTTCACTTCCTCACGGGGCCGTCGGGCGCGGGGAAGACCACGCTTCTGAAGCTCCTCTACCTCGAACATTTGCCGCGCTCCGGTCGGCTGACCATGTTCGGACAGGACCCGATGCAGCTGCGCCGGCGGATGATCCCGAAGCTGCGGCGCAAGATCGGCGTGGTGTTTCAGGAGTTCCGCCTGCTCGACCATATGAGCGTGGTGCAGAACATCGCACTGCCGTTGCGCGTCGCGGGGCTGCGGATCGAGGACTATCGTGGCGATGTTGCGGAGCTCATCCGCTGGGTCGGGCTCGCCGACCGGGCCGATGCCTATCCGCGCGAGCTCTCGGCCGGGGAGAAGCAGCGCGCGGCGATCGCGCGGGCGGTGATCAACTCGCCGGATCTCATCCTCGCCGACGAGCCCACGGGCAATATCGATCCGGAGATGGGCGGGCGGGTGCTGCGCCTCCTGATCGAGCTCAACCGGCTCGGGCGCACGGTGCTGGTGGCGACCCACGATCTCGGGCTCATCCGCTCGGCCAAGTCGATGGTGAGCGCGCGGGTGCTGCGGCTCTCGGACGGCGTGCTGACGCAGGGGGCGGCCGAGCTGTGAGCGGGGGCCTTGGGCGGATCGTCGGGCGGTGGATGCGCCGGTCGGAGGCGCCGCCGATCGTGCCGCCGACCGGGTGGTCGGCACCGCTGACGACGCTGGCCGCCGCCTCGATGAGCTTCCTCGCGGTGTTGACGCTCGTGGCCGGGTTTGCAGCCGACCGGGTCGCGCGAAGCTGGTCGAGCGATCTTGCGGGGCTCGCCACCGTCCGCGTCACCGGCACGCCGGCGGAGATCGAGACGCGGCTCGCCCGCGCGGTCGACGTGCTGCGGCGCACGCCCGGGATCGCCACGGCCGATGCGATGGCCGAGGACGCGCAGGCCGCCCTTCTCGAGCCCTGGGTCGGCGATCTCGCGGGCTTCGAGGAGTTGCCGGCGCCGCGCCTCATAGAGCTCCGCCTCGAGGGGGCGGGTCCCGACAGCGCGGCGCTCCAGACGCAACTCGACCGCGAGGCCCCGGGTGCCGTCTATGACGACCACGCGATCTGGCGCGGGCCGCTCGCCGAGGCGGCGCAGACGGTCGGCCGCATCGCCTGGCTCGCCACCGGGCTCGTGATGCTGGCGGCCTGCGGGATGGTGGCGCTGGCGGCGCGCGCGACGCTTTCGGCCAATCTCGAGATAGTCCGCGTCATCCGCCTGATCGGTGCCGAGGACCGCTTCATCGCCCGCGCCTTCGTCCGGCGTCTCGCGCTCCGGGGGCTCGC
This sequence comes from uncultured Limibaculum sp., assembly GCA_964406355.1. Lineage (GTDB taxonomy): Bacteria > Pseudomonadota > Alphaproteobacteria > Rhodobacterales > Rhodobacteraceae > Thermohalobaculum. The sequence goes on along the minus strand of CAYORO010000156.1, from coordinate 1,909 downwards.
AGGCGGCGTCGGCGGCGCCGTGCTGGCGCTCGCCGCCCTCTCGGGGCTTGCCGGCACGGGCACCGCTGCGGGCGCTGCCGTGGGGCTCGACGGGCCGCTCTTCGCCGAGGGCATCGGCTGGCTCGCCATCTTTCTCGCGGTGCCGCTCGCCACCGCGGGGATCGCCTGGGTCACGGCGCGCGCCTCGGTCCGGATCGCGCTCCGGCGGATGCTCTGAGCGTGGCGCAGCTCCGGGGCGCGGTCTTCGTGCTCCTGTTCTACGGGCTGATGGGGGTGTGGGGCGTGATCGGCGCGCCTGTGGTGCTCTGGCGCGAGCGCTGGACCCGGGCCTGGATGAAGACGCACAACCGGATCGCCTTTGCGCTCCTGCGCGCGGTCTGCGGGCTCCGGGTCGAGGTGCTGGGGCCGATCCCGCAGGGGCCCTGCGTGGTGGCCGCCAAGCACCAGTCGCTCCTCGACGTGCTCCTCCTCTTCAACGCGCTGCCGGAGCCCCGCTTCGTGATGAAGCGCGAGCTCCTGCTCACGCCGGTCTTCGGCCTCTTCGCGCGGCGTGTGGGGGCGGTGCCGGTCGACCGGGCGGGCGGCGCGGGCGCCGTCCGCGGGCTTGTCGAGGCCTTCGCCGGGCAGGGCGGGCAGATCGTCGTCTACCCCCAGGGGACCCGCACACCACCTGGCGCGAGCCCGGCCGACTATCCCTATCGCCGGGGCGCTGCCGCGATCGCCGCAGCGCTCGACCTGCCCGTGCTGCTCGCCACGACCCAGGCCGGGCGCTTCTGGCCGCGCCGGGGGCTCGCGCGCCGGCCCGGGCGGGCGATCGTCTGGGTGGTCGACCGGATCGCGCCGGGCCTGCCCGTGCCGGAGTTAGCCCGCGAGATCGAAACCCGGATCGAGGCCGCCACCGCCCGCCTCGAGGCCGGGCACGCCCCGGCGCGGCCCGCGGCCGCTGGCGATGGCGAGCTTGATCATGTCCTGGACGGTGATACTGCGGCTGATGGCACCGGTTTCCGGCTGACGGCTCTCCAGAACGATAACAGCCAGTGCCCAATCAGCGCGCTCGACGACCCGCTCCACTGACATCTGCAGCTCGCCACCACGCACCTTGTTGGTCATGCGCGCAAAATTCTCAGCCACCTGGGTGGTCTGGTGAATGTCGAACATTGGCGCCAGAAGCGGGACCACTCCGCCAAAATTGCCGGTGCCACCGAAGCGGTAATAGGCTTCGATCACGGCTTGCGCATCAGCCCTGTCGATGGCCGGGCCGCTTTCGGTACCTTGCGCGGGTGCGGGCGCGCTCTGGGCAAAGGTTGTGCCGGCCTGGATCGTGGCCGCTGAAACCGCGATTGAGGCGGTAAATGCAAGTGTTAGTCCCCTGGCCATGCGCATAGCGGACATCCCCCATATCGGCCGTGCAGCGGTGCGTTACGTCTTGAGCAGTATTGGAAGTTCAGCGCCAGACAATACATGAAAGAGGGGCATTTAGGAATTAAACGGACCCATGGATAAACCGCACCTGTTCAAAAAGGCAGCAGAACGGCTCGTGAGGACACAACAGTTGGGCTTTCGCCGCCCGCCTCCAGCCAGACCAACCGATGAGGCCGGGCGGCCATTGACCCTGCCGACTGGTCGGGGCGTCGGCAGCCAGGGTCCGGCTGCTTCCGATTTGGGGGCACCATTGCCGCCAGCACAACACCCGCCCGTCATCGACCAGGCACCTTATCGGGAGCATCCCGACCGGCGACCTTCATCGCCCGTATCCACAGGCTTTGGGCTGGGCCTCGGCTTTGCTGCAGGCACAGCGATTTTCCGTGGCATTCTGTTCCTGATCGGGGCGGTGATGGTCATGGCGGCCATTGCTGCGGTCTTTTCCGCGCTTGGCATCCCACTCTTATGAGGGGGGTGTGAGAACCAG
>CAYORO010000155.1:0-9155 GCA_964406355.1 uncultured Limibaculum sp. | reverse complement strand
CGCACCTGGAAGGGCAGCGTCATGATCGCCGAGGCGAGCGCCGCCCCCTCCCAGGAGAAGACGAAGCGGATGCCCAGGGTCTCGAGCAGCCACGCCCCGAGCGGCGCGCGGGTCCCGAGGCTCACCAGCAGCAGGTAGCCCATCACCACGGGCGGCAGCACCAGCGGCATGTGGACGAGCGCATTCAGGAGCCACCGTCCGGGGAAGCGTCGGGAGAGCGCGAGCGCCAGCAGGAGCGCCAGCGGCGCCGCCCCGAGCACCGCCACGCCTGCCACCCGCAGGCTGAGCCCGAGCGCTTCGGTCTCGGCCGCCGTGAGCCAGCCCTCCATCGGCTTCAGTCGACCGTGAAGCCGTGGCGGCGGAGAACCGCGCGGCCGTCGGCCCCGGCGATCCGGGCGAGGAGCGCGCGGGCGGGAGGCCCGTCGCGCCCGGCGAGGATCGCGGCCGGATAGCGGATCGGCGGATGGGCCTCGGCCGGGATCTCGGCCACCACCCGCACGCGCGGCTCGACGCGGGCATCCGTGGCGTAGACGATCCCGAGCGGCGCCTCGCCCAGCGCGACGAGGGCAAGGGCGGCGCGCGTGTTGTCGGCGCGGGCGAGGCGCGGGGCGAGCCGGTCCCAGAGGCTCATGGTCTCGAGCGCCGTGCGGGCATAGATCCCGGCCGGCACGTGGTCCGGGTCGCCGACGGCGATGCGGTCTGTGCCCGTGTCGAGGATCGTCGCTGCGTCGTCCTCGGCCGGGGGCTGCCCGTCCGGCGCCACGACCACAAGGCGGTTGGCGGCGATGTCGGCGCGGGTGTCCGGGGCGAGAAGGCCCGCCGCCGCAAGCCGGTCCATCCAGGCGATGTTGGCCGAGAGGAGGAGATCGGCCGGCGCACCCGCCTCGATCTGGCGCGCAAGGGTCGAGGACGCAGCATAGGACGCGCGGACGGGCTGGCCGGTGGCGGCCTCGTGGGCCGCGAGCAGTTCCTCCAGCGCCTCCGTGAGGCTCGCGGCGGCAAAGACCGTCAGCGGCTCAGTGGCCCGCGCGGGCATCGCGGCCGCCGCCGCCAGCGTCAGCAAGGCCCGTCGCGAGAGGTCTGTCACCGCTCGACCTTCAGGCGCTTCAGCGCCCAGGCACCGCCCGAGAGGAACAGAATCGCGCCGATCCCGATCAGCGGCAGGCGAAACTCGGTGAGCCAGGGGCGGAGCGGGCGCAGCGCCTCGATCCCGGTCCAGCGATCGATGCGTGCATCGTAGACGCTGTAGGCCGCGAGGATCGCGCCCCCGAGTGCGGCAGCCATGGCGAGCCCCGCGATATGGCGCCATCCGCTCACAGCGGCCGCACCGAGGCGGGGTCGGCCAGCAGGATCAGGAGATCTCCCCGGCGGACCACCTCGCCTTCGATCTCGACGAGCCGCGCGACATGGTCGAGCAGCCAGTCCCCCGCCGGGCCGCCACCGGCCTCGCCGAGCATGAGGAACCGGCTCCCCAGCACCTCGTCGGTCGCGACGAGCACGGGCGGGATGCCCCCGATCAGGCAGAGATTGGCGCAGGCCTTGTGTGCGAGCCCGGTCCCGGGGCGCATGGCGCCGGCATAGCACTTGCCGTCGCAGATCTCGCCGGTGATGCGCCAACGGCCGACGGGCACGTCGCGCGGCGGGGTGGCGGTGCCCTCGGCGGGGTCGATCCGGCCGGTCTGGAGCATGTCGAGCGCGCCGCGGGCAAGGCGGATCCCCGCCGCGGTGACAAGGGCGCCGTCCTGCCCCTCGGCGCGGTCCTGCACGCCGCGCTTGCCGGGGCCCGAGAGCATCACCGTGCGCCCGGCCGCAAGGTCACCCGCCGCCTCGGTCAGGGTGAGCGTGGGGTAGGGGCGGAGGACGAGGACGCCCGTCAGCTCCTGACGGCCGAGATCCCAGCGGAAGCTGCCGGAGCCTGGGTCGCGCTGGGTCGAGGACACCGCAAAACCGAGCCCGGCAAAGGCCGCGACGGCGATGAGCGCCACCGCCGGCAGGAACCGCCTGAGCCCCAGCGGCACCGGCAGATAGCCGACATAGAAGATCTCTCGTTCAGGCGTCTTCATGGGCTCCCCCGACTGCCACGGGCTCGGTCGGCGTGCCCGGCGGGTTGGGCCGCGCATCGACCCAGATCACCCCGTCGCGCAGCGCGAGGCGGTAGGTCGGCACCATCTCGGTGAAGGGGGCGGGCGAGCGGCCGTCCTCGAGCCGGTACTGGAAGCCGTGCCAGGGGCAGGTGACGCAGCCGTCGATCACGCGCCCCTCGCCGAGCGGCCCGTTCTGATGGGCGCAGGCATTGGAGAGCGCGGCGAGCCGCCCCTCATGACGGAAGACGGCGACGCGCTCGCCCGATGCCAGGCGCAGGATCTTGGCGCAGCCCTCGGCGATCTCGTCCGGGGTGCCGACACGCTCCCAGTCGCCCTCGGCCAGGTCCGTGCGGTCCTCGGGTTCGGCCCGCGCCGCTGCCCAGTGGAGCGCCGCCACGGCGCCTGCCGAGAGCCCAACGAGGATCGCGAAGAGCGGATTGGTCTGGCCCTGCAGGCTGCCGAGCGCGATATGGCCCACCACCGCCGCATAGGCCGGGTAGATCGAGTAGTGGATCGCCTTCCAGACCGGCGCGGTGAGGAAGCTGAGCCAGAAATCGTGGCTCGTCGCCGCCAGCACCAAGAGCACCCCGAGCGCGAAGATCCCGAAGAGCTCGAACGGGAAGCCCGCCGCGAGACCGAAGCTCGTGTTGGAGCCCAAAAGCGCCGTGGTCGGCCCGATCGGCGAGAACGCGAAGTACCAGTCGAGCACGAAGCCCGCATGGGCGATCGCCACCAGGCAGGTGATCACCCCGAAATGGCGGCGATTGTAGAGGAGCGGCAGGAAGCGCCGGTCGAGCCGCGCCAAGGGCCCGATGCAGAGGATCGCCGACAGCATGAAGAAGGCGCAGGAGCCGAAGGCGCGCATCCGGGCGATCTGTGTGTCGGTCGGGCGCGTCGCGTTCGGCGTGTCGGCGAGGTGTAGGAAGATCCCGATATAGGCCACCACCATTGCCACCAGCACGGCGTCGTAGAGCCATTTCGACCGGGCCCACTGGACCGGCGTGTAGGCGACGCTCATTCGACCCCCTCGTCTGCGCTTGTGGGCGGGGCGATCATCACGGCCGGCGCCTCGAGTGGGCCGTCGGTGCGCACCAGCAGCCCCGCCAGCAGGATCGCCGGGATCGCCGGCGCGAGCCAGCGCCAGATCGCGGCGTGGGCGCCGCGCGGCGGGCGGTGCCGCTCGAGCGGTTGGTCGCGCCCGCGCTCGAGCTCGATCCAGCGCCACAGCACCAGCGGCCAGAGCAGCACGATCCCCGGCACCAGCAGCGGGCGGAAGGCATAGGCGCCGCGGGCGTTCGACTCCACCCGGTCGATTCCCCAGCCGAGGAAGACGGCCGCCAGCGCAAGCCCGATCCCGACCCAGGCATGCGCCGCCGTGACCAGCCACCCCGCAATCTCGATCTCGGCCGCCGCCATCGGTCCCGTCCGCCATTGCGCCCGCCGCTCTGATAGCGCAGACCCCACGCCCAGGAAACGCCTTGGCACTGGAAATGCGTGTGCCGAGCGGGCAGGCTCACGCCAGATCTGGGAGGAACAGAATGCCGCTCGAGATGAACCGCGAGGTCTTCGTCACCTGTGCGCTCACAGGGTCCGGAGGCACGCAGGACAAGAGCCCGCATGTGCCGCGGAGCCCCAAGGAGATCGCCGAGAGCGCCATTGCAGCGGCCAAGGCGGGTGCGGCCGTGGTGCATGCCCATGTGCGCGACCCCGAGACCGGCAAGCCCTGCCGCGACCGCGCGCTCTTTCGCGAGGTGACCGAGCGGATCCGCGAGGCCGAGGTCGACATGGTGCTCAACCTCACCGCGGGGATGGGCGGCGACATGGTCTTCGGGCCGACGGACGCACCGCTCCCGCTCAGCGAGGCGGGCACCGACATGGCGGGTGCGTCGGAGCGCATCGCGCATGTCGTCGAATGCCGTCCGGAGATCTGCACGCTCGACTGCGGCACGATGAACTTCGCCGAGGCCGACTATGTGATGACCAACACGCCGGGCATGCTCCGCGCGATGGCTGCGGGGATGACCGCGGCGGGGGTCCGGATCGAGATCGAGGCCTTCGACACCGGCCATCTCTGGTTCGCCAAGGAGCTGGTGCGCGAGGGGGTGATCCCCGAGCCGGTGCTGGTGCAGCTCTGCATGGGGGTGCCCTGGGGCGCGCCCGACGATCTCAACACGCTGATGGCGATGGTCAACGCGATCCCCGAGGGCTGGCACTATTCGGCCTTCGCGATCGGGCGCAATGAAATGGCTTTTGCGGCGGCGGCGGTGCTCGCGGGCGGCAATGTGCGCGTCGGGCTCGAGGACAACCTCTACCTCTCGCGGGGCGTGCTCGCGCGCAACGAGCAGCTCGTCGAGAAGGCGGTCGGCATCGTCGAGGCGATGGGCGCGCGGGTGATCGGCCCGGCCGAGGTCCGCGAGCGCCTCGCCCTCGAGAAGCGCGCCCCGCTGCCCGACGACCGCTCCGAATGAGCGCGCAGGATCCCCATCTCGGCGGCGTGGCCGTCCTCGGCGGCGGCGTCATCGGCGCGGGCTGGGTGGCGCGGCTGGTGGAGAACGGCGTCGATGTGCGCGTCTTCGATCCTCAGGCCGAGGCGCCGCGCCGGATCGAGGCGGTGCTGGCCAATGCCGACCGCGCCTGGGAGCGGCTGACCGTCGCCCCCCGGCCGCCCAAGGGCGCCTGGGAGATGGCGGGCTCGGTGGCCGAGGCGGTCTCGGGCGCGGGGCTCGTGATCGAGGCGGTGCCGGAGCGGATCGAGCTCAAGCACCGGGTCTATGCCGAGATCGAGGCTGCCAACGAGACCGGCCTCATCGCCTCCTCCACCTCGGGCTACAAGCCGACCGACCTGCAGGCCCCGCTCGCACATCCCGGGCGGCTCATCGTCGCGCATCCGTTCAACCCGGTCTATCTCCTGCCGCTCGTGGAGCTCGTGGGGGGCGAACGAACCGACCCCTCCGCCGTCCACTGCGCGACCGAGTTCTACGAGAGCCTCGGCATGTTCCCGCTCGTGGTCCGCAAGGAGATCGACGCCTTCATCGCCGACCGCTTCCTCGAGGCGGTGTGGCGCGAGGCGCTCTGGCTCGTGCGCGACGGCATCGCCACCACCGCCGAGATCGACGAGGCCATCCGCATGGGGTTCGGCCTGCGCTGGGCGCAGATGGGGCTCTTCGAGACCTACCGGATCGCAGGTGGCGAGGCCGGCATGCGCCACTTCCTCGCGCAGTTCGGTCCGGCGCTCAAATGGCCCTGGACCAAGCTGATGGATGTGCCCGATCTCGACGACGCCCTCGTCGAGGCGATCGCGAGCCAGTCCGACGCGCAGGCCGCCGGCCGCTCGATCCGCGAGCTCGAGCGCATCCGCGACGACAACCTCGTCGCGATCCTGCAGGCCCTCAAGGGGGCGGAGGGCGGCTGGGGCGCCGGTGCGGTGCTCGCGGCGCACGAGGCGCGGCTGATCGCCAAGGCCCAGGCCACCGCGCCCGAGCCCGATCCGGCCCGCCCCCTGCCCACGATCGCGCGCACGATCCCTGGCAGCTGGACCGACATCAACGGCCATATGAACGAGAGCCGCTATGGCCAGCTCTACTCCGACGCCTCGGAAGTGGTGATGGGGATGATCGGGGCCGACGCCGCCTATGTGAAGGCCGGCCTCAGCTATTTCACGGTCGAGATCCACATCCGCTATCTCGACGAGGTCAGCGCTGGCGAGCGCGTGACCGTCGAGACCCAGGTGATCGAGGGCCGCGGCAAGAAGCTGCGCCTCTTCCACTGGCTCCGCCATGCCGATGGGCGGCTCCTCTCGACCGGCGAGCAGATGCTGATCCATGTGAGCCTCGAGACGCGCGCCGCCTGCGATCCGGGCCCGGAGGTCGCCGAGCGGCTTGCCCGCCTCGCCGAGGCACAGGCGGCGCTGCCGCTGCCCGAGGGTGCGGGCCGCGCGATCGGCCAGCCGCGATGACCGCGCTCGCCGGTGCCCGGGTGCTGGTGACGGCCGGGGCCTCGGGGATCGGGCGTGCGATGGGCGAGGCTTTTGCCGCTGCGGGCGCCCGCGTCTGGGTCGCGGATCTCGACCGTGAGGCGCTGGCCGCCTGCCCCGAGGCCTGGCAGCGCTGCCCGACCGATGCGTCCGACGAGGTCGGCATGGCCGCCCTCTTCGAGGAGATCGGCGCGGTCTGGGGCGGGCTCGACGTGCTCTGCGCCAATGCCGGGATCGCGGGGCCCACAGCGCCCGTCGAAGCCGTCGCGCTGGCTGACTGGCGCGCCTGCGTCGCGGTCAATCTCGAAGGGGCGTTCCTCGCGGCCAAGCACGCCGCCCCGCTGATGAAGGCGCAAGGGTGGGGCGCCATGGTCTTCACCACCTCGACCGCGGGACTCTTCGGCTACCCCAACCGCGCGCCCTATTGCGCCGCAAAATGGGGGGTGATCGGCCTGATGAAGACCTGTGCGATGGAGCTCGGGCCGCACGGCATCCGCGCCAATGCGATCGCGCCCGGCGCCGTCGAGGGCCCGCGGATGGAGGGCGTGCTGGCGCGTCAGGCAGCGATGACCGGGACGACACGCGACGCGCTCTACGAAGGCTATGCATCCGGCTCCTCGATGAAGTGCTGGGTGACCGCCGAGGACATCGCCGCGATGGCCGTCTTCCTCGCCTCGCCCGCCGCCGCCAGGGTTTCGGGCCAGGTGATCGCCGTCGACGGCCACACCGAAAACCCCAACCCGAAGGTGTAAAGGTGCGCGAAACGGCCCCGGATGGCGGTGCGCCTTGCGTCGGCTTCGTCTCGGCGCCCGTCTGGATCGATCCGAGCCCGGCCGAGTTCCCCGCCCTGATCGACGGCCCGGTGCGCACCCAGCAGAGCGTCCTGCGCGCGCCGGGCTATGACTGGCGCCTTGCCAGCGTGCCGGCCCTCGAGCCCGAGATCGCCGCAACGGCCGCGAGCCTCGCAGATATGGGCTGCGCGGCTGCCGGGATCTGCTGGTCGCCGGTCACCTGGGCCTCCGCTCAGGGCGGCGCCGTGTCCGAAGCCGAGGCCCGCGCACGCTCGGACCGGATTTCGGCGGCGGCCGGTCTTCCCGTCGTTCAGATCGGACCGGCGGTCCTCGACGCCCTGCGCGCGCTGGGCATCCGCCGGGTGGGCCTCGCCTGCCCGTATTACAGGGCGGACTGGCGCGCGACCTGGTGCGACTTCGTCAGCGGCGCCGGCTTCGAGGCGACGGCCTTGACCCTGGCCGATATCGGTCACTGGCCCGAAGAGGGGGGCGGCCCGGAGCGCTGGGTCATCACGCCGGAGTTGATCGCCAAGATCACGGTCGCCGTGCTCGACGCGATGCCGGCCGCCGATGCGGTCGTCCTAAGCGGCGGCGCGGCGCGGAGCGTGGCGATCCTCGACGATCTCGCGGCCCGCTTCGGCCGGCCGGTCTTAGGTGTCGATGCTGTCTTCTATCACGCGCTGGCGCGGGCGGCGGGGCTGCGGCTCCGCCCAGGCGTGCTCGGCGCCCTTGCAGCGGCTTGAGAATGCGCGACCCTGATGCCAAGGCCCCGCATGTCGTCCCGGCGACGCTTGTGGCACGCTGCTGGCTGATCTCGGTCGGTGTCGGCGCGGCGCTTGCCAGCCTCGTTGGCGTCACGTTCGCCATTGCCTCGGGCAGCGAGTTCACGCCGCCCAATGCCATCAGCGCGATCGAGATCGGCCTGATGATCCTCGTGGTTGCGGTCGCGGTCGGCATGATGCCGGCGCTGGCCCTCGTCGGCATCTTCGCGGTGCTTTATCGGAGGACCGGTCTCCTCTCGCGCTTGTACGGGGCGCTGGCGGGCGGGGCGGCGATCTGGCTGGGCGCGCTCCTGTTCTGGCCGGGCGCGTCGACGCACTGGTCCGACATCCCGGCCGGCCTCGCATTCTTCGCCTTTCCAAGCGGCGCGGCGGGCTTTGCGGCGGCTGCCTATGCGCGGCATTATCTTGGGGCGAGGGGACTCCTCGCGACGGATCAGAAGGACAGGGCATGAACACGCAGGGCGAGATGACGGCGGCCGAGGCTCCCGGGCTGTGCTTCGGGCTGGGTCCCGAGCAGGAGATGATCGTCTCGACGGTGCGCGAGTTCGTCGAGAACGAGATCTACCCCTATGAGCGGCGGGTCGAGGAGACCGGCCAGGTGCCGACCGAGGTCGCCGAGGAGATCAAGCGCAAGACGATCGAGCTCGGCTTCTATGCCTGCAACTTCCCTGAGGAGGTTGGCGGCGCGGGGCTCGGCCATCTCGACTTCGCTCTGGTCGAGCGCGAACTGGGGCGCGGCGCGATGGCGCTCACCCATTTCTTCGGGCGACCGCAAAATATCCTGATGGCCTGCACTGGCGAGCAGCGGGAGCGATACCTCCTGCCGGCGGTGCGCGGCGAGCGGATGGATGCGCTGGCCATGACCGAGCCCGATGCCGGCTCGGATGTGCGCGGCATGAAATGCACCGCCCGGCGCGATGGCGGGGATTGGGTGGTCAACGGCACCAAGCACTTCATCTCCGGCGCCGATCATGCGGATTTCGTGATCGTCTTCGTCGCCACCGGCGAGGATCAGACGCCCAAGGGCCCGAAGAAGCGGATCACCTGCTTTCTGGTAGATAGGGGCCATCCGGGGTTTGAGATCGCCCCTGGCTATCGATCGGTCAGCCACCGCGGCTACGAGAATATGATCCTACGCTTCGAGGACTGCCGCCTGCCGGACAGCGCGGTGCTCGGCGAGGTGGATGGCGGCTTCGCGGTGATGAACGAGTGGCTCTACGCGACCCGGATCACGGTGGCGACGATGTCGGTCGGTCGCGCGCGGCGGGTCTATGACATGGCGCTCGCCCACGCCGCCGAGCGGGAGCAGTTCGGCCAGAAGATCGGCAAGTTCCAGGGCGTGTCATTCAAGCTTGCCGACATGATCACCGAGATCGACGCGGCGGACCTGCTCACGCTCGCCTCGGCCTGGCGGCTGGACCAGGGCTTGCCGGCCAATCGGGAAATCGCGAGCGCGAAGCTCTTCGCGTCGGAGATGCTCGCGCGGGTGACCGACGAGGCGCTGCAGATCTTCGGTGGCATGGGC
>CAYORO010000154.1:0-9163 GCA_964406355.1 uncultured Limibaculum sp. | reverse complement strand
GCGCCGCGCCCTCCTCCTCGCGCTGCTCGCGACCCCTGGCGCCGCGGTGCAGCCCGACGAGATCCTCGACGACCCGGCGCTCGAGACCCGGGCGCGCGACATCTCGGCCGATCTGCGCTGCCTCGTCTGCCGCAACGAGTCGATCGACGACTCGAATGCCGATCTCGCCCGCGATCTCCGGCTGCTGGTGCGCGAGCGGCTGGTGGCGGGCGATAGCAACGCCGAGGTGAAGCAGTATCTGGTGGACCGCTACGGCGAGTTCGTGCTGCTCAACCCGCGCTTCACGCTCGGCAATGCCGCGATCTGGCTGGCCGGGCCCATCCTGTTCGTCCTCGGCGGGATCGCGGCCGGGATGTATCTCCGCGGCCGCGGCACCACGGCGCCCGCCGAAGCGCCGCTCAGCCCCGAGGAGCAGGCAGCCCTCGACCGCGCGCTCAGCCGCCCCCGGGCGCCCGACTGAGCCCCGCTGGCGCCGATACCACCCGCCGTGATATGGTGCAGCGCCCGGGAAGGAGACCGCCGATGCACCGCCAGAGCCCGTTGCCGCTGTTGACCCTGATGGCGAGCCTCCTCGTCGCGGCCCTCGCGCTGATCCCGGGACGAGCCGAGGCTCAGCGGAGCCCGGCCGCCACCGATGCCTGCTTCACTCAGCTTCAGGAGAACTACGGCGCCGACGAGATGCTCAAGGTCACCCAGCGGCGCAACAACGGCGTCCGCTTCGTGCATATGAGCACGCGCCTGCAGGACGGCCGGGTGATCAACTATCGCTGCATCGTGCGCAACAACTCCGTGCGGAAGGTCCAGTCCTATGACGGGAGCTGGGACACCGCCGAGCCGGTCGAGCGCATCGAGGAGCCGGAAGCCCCGCAGGACGCCGACGCGACCGCCGAGGCGGAGGGCGAGGAAGAGGCCGAGGGCACCGAGGAGGCCGAGGGCGAGGCGGCCGAGGCCGATGAGGCGGACGACGGCGAGACCGAGAGCGCGGAGGCCACCCGCGAGATCCATCGCCCCAATCTCGGCGACAGCTTTTCGCCCACCCCGGGCCTCACCTGCTATCGCAAGCGCGGCGCCTGTTTCGACGAGAACGGCAACCTCAACATCGCGGCAACCTCCCGCCAGTTCCCGTCGCAGTGAACTATGGAGATCGGTGACCCCGAGGCGCTCCGCGCGGCGCGCCGGCTCTCTGTTGCGCCGATGATGGACTGGACGGACCGGCACTGCCGGCTGTTCCACCGCCAGTTCTCCCGCGCCGCGCTGCTCTACACCGAGATGGTCACCGCCTCGGGGCTCGTCCTCGGCGGCGCCGACTGGCTGCTCGAGCACGCCGCCGAGGAGCACCCGCTGGCGCTTCAGCTCGGCGGCTCGGAGCCCGAGATGCTCGCGCGTGCCGTCGAGATGGCGCTGCCATTGGGCTTTGCGGAGATCAACCTCAATGTCGGCTGCCCGTCGGACCGCGTGCAGTCCGGCCGCTTCGGCGCCTGCCTGATGCGTGAGCCGGCGCTCGTCGCCCGGTGCTGCGCGGCGATGATCGCGGCGGCGGGGCAGGGCGGCCCGGAGATCACGGTGAAATGCCGCATTGGCGTCGACGAGCAGGCCCCCGAAGCCGCGCTCCCGGCGCTCATCGATGCCTGCACCGGGGCTGGTGTGCGGGTCTTCGTGGTCCATGCCCGAAAAGCGTGGCTCGACGGGCTGAGCCCCAAGGAGAACCGCACGGTCCCGCCGCTCGACCACGGCCTCGTTGCGCGGCTTAAGCGCGCCCGGCCCGGGCTCACCATCATCGGCAATGGCGGGATCGCCAGCCTCGCGGAGGCGGCGGAGCATCTCGGGCGCGTCGACGGCGTGATGATCGGGCGCGCGGCCTATCACGACCCGGCGGCGATCCTCGGGGGTGCCGATGCGCTGATCGCCGGGCGGGCCGTCGCAGCGGTCGCGCCGGTCGCGCCGGAGGACGCGGTCCGCGGGATGTACGGCCATATCGAGGCCGAGCGCAGCCGCGGCACACCGCTCAACCGGATCACGCGGCACATGCTCGGGGCCTTTGCGGGGCGGCCCGGGGCGCGGCGCTGGCGTCAGGCGCTGTCGGGGGCGCTGCCGGCCGGCGCAGGACCCGAGTTTGTCGACGCGGCGCTTGCCCATCTCGCCCCGGTCCCGGCGCAGGCGGCGGAATGAAGGGCGGGCCTGGCTCAGGGCGCGTCGTGGAAGATGATCCCGAGCGTCGTCCGGGTCCCTCGCGTCACCTCGCTCACCCCGTGGCGGAGCGTGCTGGCGCTCCAACCCCGTGCCGTCCGTCGCGGTTTTCGCGCGGTGGCGAAGACCACGCCGTGGCCCCGCGCCGGCTGGCGCACCGTGACGCGGGACTGCATGCGCGGCCGCGTCTCGACGACGGCGAAGGCCCCGCCCTCGAACTCGGCCGGATCGGAGAGCATCACCACCACCTGGAGGGGGAAGGCGACCTCGCCATAGATGTCGCGATGCAGGCAATTGTAGTCCCCCGGCCCGTAGCGCAGCAGGAGCGGCGTCGGCCTGGTCTGGCCCGCGGCGCGGCACTCGGCGGCGAGCGCGTCGAGGCTCGGCGGCGGGGCGGGGTCGCCGAGGCGCTCGGCCCAGCGTGCGGCGATCGCGGCGAGCGGGGGGTAGAGCGCGTGGCGGAGCGCCGCGACCGGATCGGGCAGCGGATCGGCGAAGTACTTGTAGATCCCGCGCCCGAACCCGTGCCGGGCCATGTCGATCCGCGACCGGAACGGGGCCTCGGCGTCGAAAAGCCCGGCCAGCGCATCGCACGCGGCGGGCGTGAGCAGCGGTCCGATCTCGGCCGTGCCGGTCTCGTCGAGCCCGGCCTCGGCCGCCGCCCAGTCGATGCTGTCCAGCCTGGTCATGGCCGCTCCTCCGTGCCGCGATTGCCTCCCGAGAAGCTGGGAGGGCGGCGAGCGCGGCGCCACCCGAAACCTGCGCGTGCCGCGTGGGAAGCGTGACGGCCTCGGAGCACGCGCTGCTGGCGGAGCGAGGCTGGGTCGCCCTCCCGCCTTCGCCCGAGATCGCGGCCTGGGTGGCAGCGGCCCGCCCGCTCGCCGAGCGGATCCTCACCGATCCCGAGCACCTGCGGGCGTGGCTCCGCTGTGGGGGCACCTGGTTCGCAGGCGTCAATGTTATGCCCAACGGCCCGGATGGCGCGGTGCCAGAGGCGCGCGTGCCGCCGCTCGACGGCACGGCAATCCGGCTCGCCGAGGCGCTGGTCGCGCCCTGGCCGATGGCCTGGGACCGGGCGCAGATCTCGGTCTGCTATCCGGGCTACCCGCAGCCCTGGGACGGCGAGAGCGAGGCGGCGTTCCGCTTCCGCCTCAAGCGCGACGCCGCCCATGTCGACGGGCTGCTGCCCGAGACCGGCGCGGATGGCCGTCGCATCCGGCGCCCGGCCGAGCGCCATGCCGTGATCCTCGGGATCCCGCTCGGGGAGGCGCATCCCGAGGCCGCGCCCATGGTGGTGTGGGAGGGCTCGCACCGCCTGATCCGCGATGCGCTGGCCGAGCGGTTGGCGGGGGGCGCGCCCGCGGACTGGGCCCGCGCGGATGTGACCGAGGCCTACACCGCCGCCCGCGCGCGCGCCTTCGAGAGCTGTCGCCGAGTGCCCGTCACCGTGCCGCCGGGGGGCGCGTATCTCGTCCACCGGCTCGCGGTGCATGGGGTCGCGCCCTGGACCGCGCCCGACGGCCCGCCGCGCGCGATCGCCTATTTCCGGCCGGAGCCGCCGCATGAGCTCGGCCCGCGCTGGTGGCTCGAGGGCCGCTGACCGGCCTAGTGCTCGCCGATCAGCATCTCGCCGCGGTCGATGCCCGACTGGCGCAGGATCAGCTTGTCGCCCCGGAAGATCGTCTCGGTGAGCCGCTCGAGGAAGCTCATGCCGAGCAGCGGGGTCTCGAGCCGGCCCTCCTTCGCCACCGCCGCCACCACGTCGCGCACGATGATCGGGCCGACCTCGATGCGCTCGATGCGGATCGGCGCGACCGAGGTGGTGCCGTTGGCGGTCGCGACCGGCATCGAGTAGCGCAGCCGGTCGGGGTCGATCCCGACCTGGGCGGTGTACTCGAACGGCAGGATCACCATCGAGGCGCCCGTATCGACCAGCATCCTGAGCTCGCGCCCGTTGACCAGCGCCGAGGCGCGGTAGTGCCCGTCCCAGGCGCGGCGCAGCTCGACCTCGCCCGGCGCGTAGCTGATCGCGAGGCTCGGCATCAGCTCGCCACGGAGCCGGTCCCACGCGATGGAGGCCTCGGTGCGAAAGGCGTATCCGGTGATCAGCCCGGCCGACAGGCCGATCCAGATCGCCACGCTCGCGACGGTGCGTCGACCGCTTCGGATCAGCATCCGCCCGATCCCGCCAAAGATGATCAGGATGATCAGCGCCGCGAGATAGAGCGCATGCATCTGCTCCTCGCTCGGGTCGGCGAGGTCGATATCCGGGTGGCTCGCGACGAACACGGCCAGCACGACCGTCCCGAGGATGACGATAGGCCAGAACAGCATGACGGGACACGCTCCTCCCGCTCGGGCGGCAAAGCCCGATGATTCTCCACGTTTCCCGCGGACCACCCCGTGGTTTGAGTACCACAGAGTCGCGTGTCGCCGAAGCATCGATTGCGTGGACGGGGCCCGAGAGACCGTCCTGCCGATCCGGCGAGCGCCGGATCAGTCCGACCGCCCGGACCGTCGCGCGGCCCGTCCGCCCCGCCGCTCGGGCGCGCGGGCGGCCCGCGCTGGCAGTTCGGCCATCACGCGCGCGCGCGCCTCGGCCCCCATCGAGGTCCAGCGTGCGATCTCCTCGCCCGTGCGGTGACAGCCGACGCAGAGGCGCGTGTCCGGGTGCAGCATGCAGATCTTCACGCAGGGCGAGTCGATCTCCTGGCGAGACCAGACCGCGTCGTCGCGCTGGCTGGCACCCGTGCTGAGGCTGTCATCGTCGGGCATCGTCTCTCCGGGATCGCCGCAGCAAGCGCGGGGCTCAGCCGCCCGCCTGGCGCTCGACCGCCAACCGGGCCAGAGCGCCATCGAGGATATAGGCGGCAGCCAGGCGATCCACGTTCTCGGCGCGACGCTTTCGGGAGGAATCCGCCGCGATCATCGCCCGCTCGACCGCGACCGTCGAGAGCCGCTCGTCCCAGAGCGCGACCGGCAGCGGCAGGCGCGCCACCAGGTTGCGGGCGAAGGCGCGGGTCGACTGCGCGCGCGGCCCTTCGCTGCCATCCATGTTGCGCGGCAGGCCGAGCACGATGCCCACCGCCGCGCGTCCCGCCGCGATCCCGGCCAGCCGCTCGAGATCGGCGCCCAGCTTGGTGCGCCGGATCGTCTCCAGCCCCGTCGCGGTGAGCCGGAGCGGGTCGGACACCGCAACCCCGATCGTCTTGGTGCCGAGATCGAGACCGAGGAGCGCGCCGGTGGCCGGCAGCGCGGTCACCTCGTCATGGATCGGCGCGGTCATTCCTCGATGACGCCGAGGATGAGCGCCTGCTCCCGGACGAACCCCGCCTCCGAGCCCGAGAGCGCCGCCTGCGACCGCGCATAGGCCTCGCGCGCCGCCTCCGGCTGGCCGAGCTGCAAGCGCGCCCGGATGAGGCGCACCCATTCCTCGGGCGTGCCGCTCTCCTCGGCAAGGCGGTCGTCGAGCCGCGCCACCATGCCGGCGATCATCGCCTCGCGGTCCTCCGCGCTCATGGCGGCCGCGGCCTCCATGTCCTCGGGCGTGGGCCCGGGCGCGGCAGGGCCCTGCAGCGCGATACGCGCCTCGGCAAGCACATCGAGCACCGCCCCGCGCCAGGGGGCGTCGGGCGGGGTGTCGGCCTCGAGGCGTTCCCAGATCCCCACCGCATCCGTCAGCCGCCCCTGCTGGGCGAGCGCGATCCCGGCATAGTAGCGCGCGACCGGGAGCGAGGGATCGAGCCGCAGCGCGGTCTGCAGCACGCGCTCGGCCTCAGGCGAGACATAGCCGTCGGCCGCGAGGATCATCGACTCGGCCTGGCTCTCGAACACCTCGCCCTCGGCCCGTGGCCCGAGGATCCCGGCGATCTCGCTGAAGACCCGGGCCGCCTCGGCATGCCGGGCGCGACGCATATAGGCGGTGGCCAGCAGCCGCCGGCCGGCCACGTCTTCGGGGCGCTCCTTGAGCACGGTCTCGAGCCGCTCGAGAAGCGCGCGGTCCTCGCCATCCACGGTCTCGTTGCCCGATGCGACAGGGGGTCCGACGCGCGCCGCGACAGCCGCCTCGGCCTCGGCCTGGCTCGGCCGGCTCTGCTGACCCGGGAGCCGCGCGACGCCCGCGCGCTGCTCGGCCACCGGACGCTCGGCAAAGGGTCGGTCCGGCAGCGCCGGCTCGCCGACGGAGAGATAGACGCCGATCCCCACCGCCGGCAGCAGCACCAGCGCCAGCGCGCCGACCGGCCGGCTCATGCGCCAGGGCGCGGGGCCGACGGTGCCGGTGCGCTCCGCCTTGGCCTGCGCCGCGATCAGCCGGCGCGCGATCTCGGCCCGGCTGCCCGCAGCATCCGTCCCGGAGACCAGCCCCCGCGCCACGTCGCGGTCGAGCTCCTCGATCTGGTCGCGATACACAGCCGCATCGCGCGCGGCGCGGCTGCGTTCTGCCTCGCGGTTGAGCCACAGCGGCAACAGGATGCCCGCCGTGGTCATCAGCGCGATCACTGCCGCGATTGCATAGAACAGCGCCATGCGTCCTCCCCGCGCCAGAAGTAGCGACGCGACCCGGTCACCGCAATCCGCTGCCCCGCGGCGCACGACGTCGCACCCCGGCGATGGTGGGAGGGGTGGGAATCGAACCCACTATGCGTCACCGCCACGGATTTACAGTCCGCTGCTCTACCTTAGAGCAGCCCTCCCGGCGCCCTTGTCGAGCGGCCGCAGCGCCCCGTCAACCGCGTTGCGGATCGGCGCCCCGACCCTGTCGCCAACGGGTCACGAAGGGCCGCAAGCTCGCAGATCGCTTGCCGCGCGTGCATCTATGACCCACACTTGCGAGAGCTGCGCCAGGGAGCGATGCGATGAAACACTATTCCGCTTTTGCCGTCGCCCGCGAGGCCATGCGCTACCACAAGGGGTGGGAGCGCGCCTGGCCCGACCCCGAGCCGAAGCCGCATTACGACGTGGTGATCGTCGGCGCGGGCGGGCATGGGCTGGCCACCGCCTACTACCTCGCCAAGGAGCACGGCATCACCAATGTCGCGGTCCTCGAGAAGGGCTGGCTCGGCGGCGGCAACACCGGGCGCAACACCACCATCATCCGCTCGAACTATCTCCAGCCGCCCTCGGCCGCGATCTACGAGCTGTCGCGCTCGCTCTACGAGGACCTCTCGCAGCAGCTCAACTTCAACGTCATGTTCTCGCCCCGCGGCGTGCTGATGCTGGCGCAGACCGAGCACGAGCTGCGCGCCTGGAAGCGGACGGCGCACGCCAACCGCCTCGCGGGGATCGAGAGCGAGCTGGTGGACCGCGAGCGGATCGCGCGGCTCTGCCCGATCCTCAATCTCGACGGGCCGCGCTATCCGGTGCTCGGCGGGCTCTGGCAGCCGCGCGGCGGCACCGCACGGCACGACGCGGTGGCGTGGGGCTATGCGCGCGCCGCCTCCGCGCTCGGCGTCGACGTGATCCAGAACTGCGAGGTGATCGGGATCGACCGGCCGAACCAGCGCGTGAAGGGCGTCGAGACCACCCGCGGCACCATCCTCTGCGACAAGCTCTGCATCGTCGTCGCGGGCCATTCCGGGGTGCTGGCCGAGATGGCGGGCTTCCGCCTGCCGATCGAGAGCGTGGCGCTGCAGGCCCTCGTCTCCGAGCCGATCAAGCCCTGCCTCGACATCGTGGTGATGGCCAACACCGTCCACGGCTATATGAGCCAGTCCGACAAGGGCGAGCTGGTGATCGGCGGCGGCGCCGATGGCTACAACAACTATACCCAGCGCGGGTCGTTCCAGCACATCGAGGAGACGGTGCGCGCGCTGGTCGAGACCTTCCCGATCATCAGCCGGCTCAAGATGCTGCGTCAGTGGGGCGGGATCGTCGATATGACGGGCGACCGCTCGCCGATCATCTCCAAGACCCCGGTGGAGAACGTCTTCATCAATTGCGGCTGGGGCACCGGCGGGTTCAAGGCGATCCCCGGGAGCGGCTTTGCGACGGCGGGGCTCGTGGCCAAAGGCGGCGATCCGGTGGCCGATCCGTTCGGCCTCGACCGGTTCCGCGAGGGTCGCATGATCGACGAGAGCGTCGCCGCCGCCGTCGCCCACTGAGACGCGGCCAAGCGGCGCCTGTCAGAGAAGCCTGACAGCGTCCGTTCACCGAAAATTTTACATTAATGCGCAGGGTCGCTCCCATGGCGGCCCTCCGCGGGGGTCGCTGATGTCGGGAGACGGCAGGTCGTCCCGGCCCCTGTCTCCCCAATCATGCTCCGGCTTGCCACGCAACGCGCCGGGGCAGCGCCGGCCGCGCCACGGGTCGGGCCGGCATCCGGCCCGCGATGGCCAGGCTGCGGGACAGGCGGGCCGGCGATCCGACAGGCTGTCGGTGGTGCCGGAGGGTCGACGGGGCTTGCGCGAGGCGGATCCGGCAGAGGGGTCTCCCGACCGCGTCCGCGCGGCGGGGGGTGGGGCCTGTCCGGACTGCCGCCGATCCGCGCCTCAGGCCCGTCGACACCGCGCGCCGCACGGCCCTGATCGCCCCGCAGTCTCGTTCGGCGGACCGGCCCGGCCGGTCCGCCGCCTTTCCCGCCCCACGCGCGATGCCCATCCGTTGAGCGCTCGACCGGCGGCGCCGTCGCCGCTGCCTCCATAAGCGGCAGCATCCGCGCAATCGGCCATCGGCGCCGGGTTTACGCCCATCAATGCCTGTGATTAGCTCGTCGTCGGCCGGTGATCGGCCGGCCAGTCGAAGGGGGGGTGTCAGGATGCCCGATGGCAGCAATACGGATGCCTTCGTCGCGTTCGAGCGGGTCCAGAAGAGCTATGACGGCGAGACGCTCGTCGTGAAGGACCTGAACCTCGCCCTGCCGAAGGGCGAGTTCCTCACCATGCTCGGCCCCTCGGGCTCGGGCAAGACCACTTGCCTGATGATGCTCGCGGGCTTCGAGACCGCCACCCATGGCGAGATCCGGCTCGACGGGCGCGGG
>CAYORO010000153.1:0-9239 GCA_964406355.1 uncultured Limibaculum sp. | reverse complement strand
GGCCCGTCGCATCAGGGCCCGTCGCATCAGGGCCTGCCGCCAACAGACGGCGCGCCGCTCAGCCGATCTGACGGGCCATGCGCTCCGATGTGACGCGAACCACCTGAACGACAGGCGGCGCCCTCTCAGGCGGGATCAGCTCCGGCTCGGAGCTCGCGGGCGTGAATGCCGAGGATCAGAAGCGCCGGCCACAGCAGATAGGCCTCGATCTCGATGTTCTCGCCGAAGGAGAGGATGACGAGCACCAGCATGATCCCGAGCGGCAGCCGGCCACGCGCGCCCCGGGCCGCGTCGCCAAGCGCCAGGCCGAGCTGCCAGAGGAGCGGCACCAGCAGCGCAAGCATCCCGATCACGCCTTTGACGAAGAGGAGACCGTACCAGGTGTGATGGCTTCCGATCGGCATGTGCTCCACGAGATGCGGGCCGGGCTCCACGGTGCCGTGACCGAACCAGAACGCCTCGGCCTGCCAGCGGTCCTCGGCAATCCGCTGCAGCGTGGCGCGGACCCGCGTGCTGTCGGCCCGGGCATTCTTGAACCGCTCGACGGCATCCGTGACGAGGTTGAGGAGCGGGACGCCGAGGGCCGCCAGCGAGGTGGCGACCACGCTCGCGACGCCCCAGGCCCAGGATCGGAGCAGCAGCGGCATCATCCGCGGGCCCACCGAGCAGACGACAAGGGCGACCAGGCTCATGCGGGACTTCGAGAGCAGGATCATCGCGACACCGGCCAGGATGCCGACGGCCATCCAGCGCCGGTCGCGCTCCTCGAGCGCGAAGAGCACCATGACGACGCCGAGCAGCCCGGCGAAGGGCGACCACGGGGCGTAGAACTGCCAGCGCGGGGTCCAGCTCGCAGGATCGAGGGTGTAGAGATAGACCGTGAAGTATTCCGGTCCCGGCCCGCCCACGACCTTGAGCGGCGAGACGAAGATCTGGCTCGGCAGGCCGATATGCGGAGCCGCGACCAGGAGGGGCAGCAGGCACACCGTCCAGAGGCCAACCACGCATTGGGCGCGGACAAGCGGCGCACGGCGGATCGGCAGCACCGCGCCGGCAAGCGGAAAGAGCGCCATCAGTGCCCAACCCTTGGCCCAGCCGATGCTCGATTTGATGGTCTTGCCCGCGCCGAGCCCCCAGTCGAGATGGCCGACCCAGAGGGCGATCAGCATGACGATCATGCCCAGGATCCACCCCCAGACCACGGGCGGGACGGGCCCGGCAGCGCGGAGGTCCGGCCGCATGGCGCGGCCGATATAGAGCGAGAGGCAAGCGAGCGCGGCCAGAACCCACGCCATGACGGGACCCACGATATAGAGCGCCCCCAGCGCGTAGAACGGCCAGGTCGCGCGGATCGTCCACGCGACCATGGCTTCGGCCGGGTTGGCGGCTCGGGGACCGGTGCCGCTCATGTGCCGGTCACCTTGCTGATCAGCCAGTCGATCACGGGGCGGCGGAGCCAGGCGAGCGCGAGTGCCACGAAGAGGCAGAAGGTGCCGGCAATGCCCGCGGCGATCGCGATCATCATCCGCGGCGAGGAGGGGCTGGAGGGCAGCGATGCCGCCTCGAGCACCTGCACGAGGGGGTAGGACGCGTAGACATCGGTTTTCGACGTATCGACCCGGGCGAGCGCCGAGGCGAAGACGGCCTCGGCCACCTGATAGTCGCGGCTGAGATCGTCGAGCCGAGCGGCCGCCTCCATCAGCGCATCCACCCGGAGATCCGCGCTGGCCAGCTTCTCGACAACCACGGTTCTCTGAGCCGCCAGACCATCGCGGTCGGCGGAGGCGCGCACGAGCTCGGCCAGGAGGTTTGCCCGTTCGCCCTCGGCGCCGAGATCGATCCGGTCGGCCAGCACCTCCTCGTCGAGCCCCGTCAGATGGGCGGCCCGGGCCCGCAGCCGCGAGATCGTGCCCGCATACTGGTCACGCGCGGCGATCAGCACGGGGTGGCGCTCGCCATACTCGCCGCGCGCGGCTGCGAGATCCGCGGCGGCGGCGGCCATGGCGGTGCCCAGAGTTCGAAACTCCGGGTCGGCATGGAGCTTCAGAGACAGCGCGGCGATCCGGGCCTCGACCCCCAGAGCGCCCTCGAGTGCAGCGACCCGGCCCGAGGTCTCGTGGAGGTCGGCGTCGAGATCGCGGAGCTGGGCGGCAAGCGCCTCGCGATCGGCGACGATGTCGTCATACTGCTTCGGCGACGAAAGCCCGCTCTCGCGCTGCAGTTCGGTGATGTCCTGCCGGATCGCGTCGACGGCGGTCTCGTACTCGATGATCGCATCACGGGCGCTTTCGGCGCGGCTCGAGTGCTCGTCCCGCCGCAAGCTGTCGAGTTCCGCGAGAAACGCGGTCGTCAGGGCCTCGGCGCGCGCCTGGGCCTCCTCAGGGCTGCTCCCGCGCATCTCGAGGAGAACGAGCCCCGTCTGGTCCACCAGCTTGATGCGCGGCTCGTCCAGCGGGGCCTCGAGATCCAGCCGGCCGGCCGCGGCGAGGAGCACGCGCTGCGACGACAAAAGGCGCTTGTAGGTCACGGTCGGGCTCAGCGACGGGCTCGAATAGGCCGAGTTCGCAAAGGACGACGCCTGGCCGATTTCGGACAGGCTGATCGAATTCGAGGCGCCGGAGCCGGGAAGGATGAGCGACACCGAGGAGGTGTAGCGGACCGGCGCGAGCTGGAGATAGGCGAGCACCGGCGCCCAGAGCGCGACCACGCCGAGAACGGCCAGCACGCCATAGCGTGGAAGCCGGCCCGCATCGTCGATCCGCCCACCGAAGAAAAGCCGGCGAAATGTCAGCCTGCGAAGTGCGGTGCGCAGGAGACGGGCCCGCGACGGGCTGTCGATGCGCCACTCGGGTTCGAGACGCAAGGTAGGCTGTTGCGCGTCGACATGCATGTTCATCGGCGGTCTCCCGTTCGGACGAGCGGGATGTACCAGCGCATCGGTGTGCACGGCAGACGTGCAGCCGGGCAGCGATCGGTGCCATTGGCGCGGCCGGCTATCCCAACGGATAGCCGGCTAGAGGATCCCCGCCTCCTTCGCGATCATCGCGGCATGGGTGCGGTTGCGGGCATCGAGCTTGCGGCAGAGCGTCTTGACATGGAGCTTGATCGTGACCTCCTGGAGGTCGAGCTCACGGGCGATCTCCTTGTTGGAGAGACCACGGCAAAGCCCGTCGAGGACCTGCCGCTCGCGCTCCGACATGGTGGCGACGAGGGGGTGCTCGGTCACCTCCTCGGCCGCGGTCATGAAATCCAGCGGCGCGTATTTCTCCCCCATCGCCATGAAGCGCACGGCGTTGAGCAGAGATTTCGCCGCCATCGTTTTCGGCAGAAAGCCGGCGGCGCCGCGATCGAGTGCCTCCTGCGCCACGTCCTTTTTCGCCGTGCCCGACATGATCGCGACCGGGTTGCCGTGATTGAGGTCTCTTGCAGCGTCGAGGCCGGCGAGCCCGTCCATCCCCGGCATCGAATAGTCGAGCAGGACGAGATCGAAGGGGCCCTCCGCCTCGAGCCTCTGGCGCGCAGCGTGAAAGTCGTCCGCCACGGCGATCTCGAAGCCGCCCTCGCCCTCGAGAAACGCCTTGATCGTGTCACGGACCAGCTCGTGGTCATCGGCCAGAAGGATCTTCACGATGCGTCTGCGCCCTGCTTCGGCGGGGCATGGCGTCCCCGCGCCAGCATGGCCCGCGCCACGGCTGCCCGCAAGTTCGCGGGCGCGACGGGCTTGGCGAGGATCGCATCCACCTCTGCCGCATGATGGTGCGCCTCGGCGAGCGCGCTGCAGAGGACGACCGGCAACCCCGGCGCGAGGTCCCGGACCGCGGCCACGAGTTCGGCACCGGTCATCTCCGGCATGTCGTAGTCGGTGACCAGGAGGGCCCAGCTCTCGGGGTCTTCCCGCACGGCCTCGAGCGCATCGCGCGGGTCTTCGCAGACGGCAACCTCCGCGCCGAGCTGCTCGAGGAGCGCGCCGATGCCGGCCCCCACCTCGGGCATGTCGTCACAGACGAGGACGAGGCTGCCGGCGAGATCCGCGCGCGCGCCGGCCTCGAGATCCGGTGCGGGATCGGATGGCGCTTCGGCCGCGACGCGGTCGAGCGGCCAGAACACCTGGAAGCAGCTGCCGCGGCCCGGAGACGAGACGACGTTGACCGCCCCCGCAGCCTTGCCGACGACGCTCGACACCACGACGAGCCCGAGGCCGGTCCCGCGCTCGCCCTTTGTCGAGTAGTAGGTGCGGAAGATCTGCTTGCGGGTCTGCTCGTCCATCCCGTGACCGGTGTCGACGACCTCGATCAGCGCATGGCGCACATCCGGGTCGATCTTCCCGATGAGGACCGTGGTTTCCATGTCCTCGGGACGGGCTTCGCGAAGCCGGATGGCAATCTCGCCGCCATCCGTGCCGACGGCATCGCGCGCGTTGATCCCGAGATTGAGGATGACCTGAAGGAACTCGGTCGGGCTGGCCTGGACCTCGATCGGCGCATCCGGCGCCTCGACCACCAGTCGAATGGATTTCGGGATGCCGGCCCTGAGAAGATCCGCCGCCTCGGCGAGCACGTCGCGCATGTCGAACGGGCGCGTCTCCGCCTCACGGGCGCCGAACCGCATCAGCCGGCGGACGAGACTGCCGGCGCGCTCGACGGCCGCGCCCATCCGGGCGAGGTGTCCGGCCGCTTCGGCGTCACTCCCATGTTCCGGCTCCAGAAGAGCGATGCTCGTGCCGATGACCGAGAGGAGATTGTTGAAATCATGCGCGACACCGGCGGCGAGCTGGCCCACGGCCTCCTGGCGCTGCGCGGTCTGAAGCTGGTCGGCCAGGCGCGCGCGCTCGCGCTCCGACCGGTTGCGCTCGCCCATGTCGCGGGTGACGCAGACCAGGCCGATGCCCGCCAGCATCGTGAGCGACACCTCCTGCTCCACGGCACTGCCGTCGCGACGGCACCCGATGGGGTCACCTCTCCAGCGCCCCGACGCGATGAGTTCGGGCAGCCCCTCACGCTCGATCCGCGCCGCCTGCTCGGGCGTGTAGAGGATGCTCCAGGGCCGGCCGAGCACCTCCGCTTCGCTCTCGTAGCCGAACATCGCCAGATGGGCCGGGTTCATATAGACGAACCGCCCGTCCTCGTCGGTCACCGCGATGGCATCCTGAGCGGCGTCGATCGCAGCGGCGCGCTGGGCGAGCACCCGTTCCGTCGCCTTGAGCGCGGTGATGTCCGTCAGGATCGAGACGGCACCGCCATCTTCGGTCGGCCTGTCGTTGCGGAGCAGGATCCGCCCGTCGGGCAGCTCCTCCTCGCGGTCCTCCACACCGCCGAAGAGCGCGTTCTGGCGATCCCTCGCCTGCGCCCGCGCATCGGCCCGGCCCGCGCCGAGCGAGACGAGCCGGGCCGCCCAGGCATCGCTGAAGCGCGCACCTTCGGCAAAGAGCGATCCTGTTTCGTCGAAGAAATCGCGATAGGCCGGATTGGCAAAGACCACGCTTCCCGACGGATCGAGCACCAGGAACCCCTCCGATGTCGCGGACAGCGCCGAGATCATTCGCCGGCGCGCCGCGTCCCGCTCTTCGGCGGCCGCGCGTTCCGCGGTGATGTCGTTCTGCGTGGCAACGAGGCTCACCGGGCGCCCCGCCTGGTCGTAGACGGGAAAGATCGTCAGCCGGTTCCAGAAGAAGGCGCCGTCCCGTCGCCGGTTGAGGAGAGTGAAGGTGCCGGGCTCGCGCGCCGCCACCGCCTTGCGCAACCGCGTCCGCTCCGGCCCATCGGCGTCCTCTGCGCTCAGGAAGCGGCAGTTCCTGCCGAGCGCCTCGTCGCGGCTGTAGCCGGTCAGCTCGACGAACGCATCGTTCACATAGACGAGCGGCAGGCTGTCCTGGGTCGCATCGGCGATCGCGACGCTCGCCGAGGAGCCGTCGATCACCCCGGCGAGCAGCGCGTTGCGCTCGGTCAGCCCGAGCGTCGCGAGCCCCTGGGCCGCAAGGAACGAGAGCCTCTGCAGGAGCTTCTGATCGCCCGCGCTGAAGATGCCGCGTGTCATCGAGAGGCACAGGATCGCGCTCAGTTCATTGCCGGGCATGGCAATCGGCACCGAGAGCATGGCCTGGAAGTCGCGCAGAGGCCGAGGAACCCGGTCCCACGGTTGGAACTGGCCGGTGTCAGTGATGCGCATCGGGCGCTTGCGGGCGCCGAGATGCACGGCGAGCTGGATCCCGCTCAGCCTGTCGTCGGTCGAATGCGTGACCCGGCCATGACCGTCCGGCCCCGTGAGCAGCACCACCGCATCGCAGGCGAGGCTCGTGCGCACCGATGCCAGAAGCCGGGGCACCGCCTCGGCCGGACCGGTGGCCATGCTCATGCTCGTCATCCCGTCGAGAAGGGCGTTGCTCTCGCGAAGCGCGGTCGCCTCCCGCTCACGCAGCAGCTTGAGTTCGAGGAGCGCCTCGCGAAGGGCTTCGTCCTTCTCCGTCATCCGCCAAGCTCGTTCGCCGGCGCCCGGGCACCGTTGGGCCTGGGACGCAGGCTACCGCGTAAAGGCAACGCAGGAAATCATCAGGTTGCCGTGCCGGTTGCGCTCGCCGAGAACCGATCCCTGCTCGCCGAAGGTGAAGATCCCGAGCGAGGGCGCGCCGCCGAGGGCCCGGTCGACCTCGGCTGCGACCTCGTCCATCCGATCGCGAATGGCGAGCATGCAGCCACCGCAGAAGATCACGAGGGCGCCGGAAATCTCGCTGCCCCCGGTGCCGCCCGGCGATGCGGCGAGGGCGGCCACGCGGCCGGCCCGCCGCACGAGGCTCTCGGCGGACCCGGTCATCAGGGTGAGCCGCTCGCCGGGCTCGACATCGGCGAAGAGCTCGATCGAGCCGTCAGCATGCGCTGTCGCAGGATGGGCCAACAGGTGGAAGGGCACGTCCGAGACATGACCGGCATACCGACCGAGCGGGTGAAAGGTGCTCTCGGAAAGGATCATCCTCGAGCCCGCGCCGGTCTGCGGCGCCATCGCCTCGCCGGTCCATCCGGCATAGACGTCCAGCGCGGGGCGGCCGTCGATCTCCCAGACCCGACGTCCCTCGACCCGGGTCACGATCCCCGATTTCGGGGTCGGCGCATATCCGCTCTGATAGGCCGACGCGATCGGGCGAGAGGGAAACAGCACCGAGACCGCGACACCGGCACCCACCGCGCGCGTGCGGTCGAAGACGTGCCAGGCGCCGCTCAGATCGTTGTCCGCGGCACTGCCGCCGAGGATGGGTGTGCCGGCCCCGACCACCTCTTCGATGCCCGCGATCAGTGCCTCTTCGGAGCCGGGCGCCGCGGTCAACCAGACAAGCTCCGGCGCCTCGCCTCGCCGCCCGGCCGCATCGAGCGCGTCGATCGTTGCACGGCGGGCCGCATCCCGGGGATCGGCACCGATTTCGGCGAGCCCGGTCCCGAACGCGCCATCCTTGTCCCAGAGCGCGAGGAGGCCGATACCCGACCCGTCCTCGGCCAGCATCCGCCCGCTCGCCATCACGCCGAGGCAGGAGGTTCCGCCGTGAACCGCGCGCGCGCCGGTGGCCGACATCGCCGTTCTGACGGCGGTTCGATCATGCGCCGCGCTCGCATAGACCGCCAGAAAGTCGGGCGGCGTGGGCCTTATGGCCGACAGGCCCGCGGTCAGCCGCTCGAGCGCGCGCCCGGTGTCCCGGTCATCTGTGGCATCGACATGAACGAGCAAGGTTGGGTCCTCCCGACTGACCCTGCGCGGGTAGCACGCCGCGGCCGTCGCCCCGAGGGCGCACAAGACTAGGCCGCCCTATCCGAAAGGATACACGCGGGGATCCGCTCGGTCCCGCGAACACCTCGCCGGGTGAGCGGGGACTATCCGGCCTCGATGCGCACCAGCCATCCGCAGCCTCCGGCTGTCCGGATGCCGAATTGAGCGGCACCGCACGCCGAGCGCAGTGTCCCGGGCAGACAGACCCAAGAGGACACACCATGCAACGCACTGCCAATATTGATCTTTTCGGCCTCGACATCGTCGATGCAGAGATGAGCGGCGCGCTCGCCGCGCTTCTCGATACGCCGCGCCGCATCACCGCGGCCTTCGTCAACGCACACTGCGTGAACGTCGCGGCGCGGGACGCCGAGCACGCCGGCGCGCTCTCCTCGGCCGACATGCTGCTGCCCGACGGCTCGGGCTTGCAGCTTGCCGCGAAGATGACCGGGCGCCGGTTTCGCGAGAACCTGAACGGCACCGATCTCTTCGTGCCTCTCTGTCGTGCCGCGGCCGAGCGGGGCCTCTCGGTCTACCTTCTCGGCGCCCGTCCCGGGGTGGCGGAGGCCGCCGCGGACAAGGCCCGGTCGCTCGCCCCGGGGCTCCGCATCGCGGGCACTGCCGACGGCTATTTCGCCGATCACGAGGAAGAGGATGTGATCGCGCGCATCAACCGCTCAGGTGCCGACATCCTGCTGGTCGCCCTCGGCGTGCCGCGGCAGGATGTGTGGATCGCGCGAAACCGCTCCCGCCTCGCGCCCCGCATCGCCCTGGGCGTGGGCGCTCAGTTCGACTTCTGGTCGGGCCGCGTCACGCGGGCCCCCGCCGCCTGGCGGCGCGCCGGATGCGAATGGGTGTGGCGGCTGATGCTGGAGCCGAAGCGCATGTTTGCACGCTACGTCCTCGGCAATCCGCTCTTCATGCTGCGCGCCGCCAAGCACGCGGCCCGCTGGCGCCTCGCCCGGCTCGACCCGGCCAGCGCCGCCCAGCATGCGCTTGATATCGCGGTCGCTGGAGGCGCGCTGCTGGCCCTGTCGCCGGTCTTTCTCGCCCTCGCCGTCGCGATCCGGGCCGAGAGCTCCGGCCCCGTGTTTTTCCGCCAGACCCGTGTCGGCAAGGACGGCAAACCGTTCCGCATCTTCAAGTTCCGCTCGATGTATCGCGATGCGGAGGCCCGACGGGCCGCGCTCCTCGAGATGAGCGACCGTGCAGGTGTCTGCTTCAAGGCGCGCAAGGACCCGAGGGTCACCCGGATCGGGCGCATCCTGCGCCGCACCTCTCTCGACGAGCTGCCGCAGATCCTGAACGTTTTGCTGGGCGAGATGTCGATCGTCGGCCCGCGCCCCGCGCTGCCGGAGGAGGTCGCGGCTTATCCCGCGCGGGCCCGCCGTCGCCTCGCGGTCCGGCCTGGGATCACGGGTCTCTGGCAGGTGTCGGGCCGCGCCGATATCGGCTTCGACAAGATGGTCGACATGGACATCGCCTATGCC
>CAYORO010000152.1:0-9318 GCA_964406355.1 uncultured Limibaculum sp. | reverse complement strand
CAGCGATGCGGGGTGGCGATCGTCCGGCTCGACGACCCCGATCTCGGCCCGGGCACGCTGCTCGAGGTCGAATGCGAGGACGGCGCCGTCCGGACGGCGGAGCTCTGCGAGCTGCCGATGTACGATCAGGCTCGCCTGATCCCGCGTGGCGAGCTGGTCAATGTGCCGGAATTGCCGGAGTTCGGCGATCCCCGCTGAGGGACCTGGCGCGGTTCAGCGCCCGGGTGGTCCTGAAGGGCCCTTTCTGGAAAGGCCAGGTGTGGTCGAGGCGACTGAAAAGCATTCCATCGTGGGCAAATCTGGAAGATTCATATCTTTGGTGCTCGCGTGAGAATCGGGAGCGATGTGCCTTGTCCTCTCTTTACCCCACGAGCCGAAGGACTTCTCTCGCCGCGATCCTTGCCGGTTTCGACTTGTCGATAACGATCGCATCGGGAAATCTCGCGGCCAGGATCTTCTTGTCGGTTCCGGCGGTGTAGAAGACGACGCCGACGTTCTCCCGCGAGAGCCGCTCCGCGATGGGATACGACACCTTGCCCCCTGCAAGACGGACATCAAGAATTGCGCCATCGATCGCCTTGAGGCTCAGGGCGACCGCCGCCGCGATGTTGTCCACCGGTCCGACGACACTGCCCCCGGCGACACTGATGGCGTCCGAGATGCCGATCGCGATCAGGAAATCATCCTCTACGATAAGTATCCGAGGCTTCCTCGAACGATGCGACCCACCTTCCAACGACCTGCTCCAGATATAAATTCCGCGACATCGTCCGTTGCACATGAACGCGCGGCACCCCTCTTTCGTTCTCCGCTTTCCTGTTTAATATGCGCGCGAAGCAGAGGCGCAGGTCGAGCACGCGATGCAGCAGGATACCGAAGGCACCAATGCCAGTTCGCCGACGTCGCGCGATCTGGTCCTCCAGCAGCAGTTGCTGGCGGACTTCGGCAGCTATGCTCTCAGCAGCGACGATCTCGGCAATGTGCTGAACGAGGCGTGCCGGATGGTCGCCCAGGGGCTCGGCGAGGGACTTTCGAAAATCGTTGAGCATCGCGACGGCGAGCTTGTGGTGGTCGCGAGCTACGGATTCGATCTTGCGCCCGAGGAGATGGTTCTAGGCAAGGCGGGCGGCACGTCCGCCGGGCACGCTCTGGAGACAGGTTCACCGACAGTGTCCGGCGACGTCCTGGGGGACGAGCGGTTCCGACGCGCGACCATTGAACGGGGTGGCGAGGTTCTTTCGGTCCTAAACGTGCCGATCCCGAACCTCGTCGACGCGGATATCGACTGGTACGGCGTCATCGAAACCGATAGCACGCGGAAGAACGCTTTCAGTGAGGATCAGGTCGCCTTCCTGAAGTTCTATGCCGATCTGGTTGCGGCGGCCATTGAGCGGCGTGAGACGCAAAGCCGGCTCGAGGCCCTGGTCAAGGATAAGCAGCGGCTGCTCGACGAGCTGCAACACCGGATCAAGAACAACTTGGCGATCATCACCGGGCTCGTACGCTTGCAGACCCGAAAGGCGGATAATGACGAGACCGTAGAGCAATTGTCCTCTATCGAGCAGAGGATCGACGCCCTGCGTCTCCTCCACGACCAGCTCTACTCCCATCACACCTCCAACGAGGTGGAACTTGATCAATATCTGTCCAGCATGGTTGAAAACTTCATCGATTTCTATGGAAGCGATGTCGAAAATATTGAGTTCGAAACCCATTTCGACAGCGTTACAGCCAGCATCGACCAGGCGATCCCTCTCGGCCTCATCATCAACGAGTTCGTGACGAACTCGCTCAAATATGCATTCGGGGACACGGGCGGCGAAATCACCATCCTGATGCACACCGAGAATCAGTCGGTCCGGCTGGAGCTTCGGGACAATGGCGCCGGGCTGGCCATGTCGTCGGACCGGAGCGCTGGCACCGGCATGATGCTGATCCGCGGCCTGGCCGGCCAGATCGGGGCCGCGCCGGAGTGGAATACTGAGCAAGGGACAGTCCTGCGGCTCGATTTCGAGCTGAAGAGTGAACGCCGCAATGGGACGGAAGCGCCCTCAGTCGCATGATCCCCGCTCGGCCGGTCTTCCACTCTCGAGAGAACCGTCTTCCCTTATCGGTCATTCTGGAAGAGTTGACAGTTCGCCCGTTCTGGAAGGCTCAGGAGCCGTCTGGGGCGGGAAGCCAGAGCGCCGTCAGGTCGAGCGTCACCGCATCGAACGGGGGCGCCGACACGGACTCGGCGTCACGAGCGGACAGTTGCAGGCTCCAGGCGCGATCGATGAGGCGGAAGACTTCGAGAACGCGCGTCTCGGGATCAATCAGCCAGAGATGGCCAACTCCATGCAGCCGGTAGCGCTCACGCTTGGACGTGAGATCGGTTGCTCGTGTCGAGGGGGAGAGCACCTCGCACACCCAGTCGGGCACAACCTCGATGAACGCCGCGTCCGGGAGCGTGGGCAAGGTCTCGCGCCGCCATCCGCAGAGATCGGGAACCAGGACATCCTCGCCCAGGTGAAGCTCGGGCTCCTCGGCGATCCACCAGCCGCCCGGGCCGCCATCACCGTCATCGAAACTCCGGTCCAGCCGGGAGAATAGTTTCCCCGCCGCCCGAAGATGCCGCATGCGCGGACGAGGATGCGTGTGGAGCTGCCCGGCAATGATCTCCGCCACCAGATGCTCGGGCGCATCGAGCACGTCCTGGTACGTCGCGGGTCGCGACAGGATCGCGCTATGCTCGGTCAGGACGGCCTCCTCGGCGCAGCTACACCATCACGAGAGGATGGGCTCGCCGGGCGCCCTGGTCAACTCAACGCCTGTCAGTAGACGACATTTCGGCGCTGTGTCCACATTCCGCGCCTTCCTTGCTGGGCAAGACCGGAAGATTTTTTCAGTGACCTCGCTCAATCGAGCGTGGGCCTCGCGATGCTTGCGAGCCAGTCGGCAAGGATCTTCACATCTGGATTGTCGGTTGCGCGAGGCGGCGTCACGAGATGATAGCCGTAGTCATCGAGGGCCAGATTGCCGACGCGCACGAGGCGGCCGGCATCGATCTCCGACTGCACCAAGGCATCCTGGATTGCGAGGCCCTGTCCATCAATCACCGCCTGCACGCGAACATTGGGGTCCGGTATCGTCAGCCGCGCGCAGCGGCTTCGCGGCGCCAGTCCGGCGCGTGCGAGCCACTCGACCCATGCCGTGCTCCCGTCGCGGTCATCAAGCAGAACGGTTTCGGCGAGGACGGTCTCGAGGCCCTGGCCCACAATGCGGTGCGCTAGGTCCGGCGCAGCGGCTGGCCAAGCCGGGCAGTCGAAGAGCTGCCTCGACGCGAGGTCGGTCCAGTCACCCTTTCCCCAACGGACCGCAATGTCGACGCCGTCCCGCTCGAGATCGTAAAGCGAGATCATCGGCTGGAGGCGCAGTCTGACGTCGGGATGTGCCTGGATGAATTCCATGAGCCGGGGCGACAGCCAGCGCGACGCGAGATAGGTGGAGAGGCCGAGCGTCACCGACCGGCGCCCTTCGTCCCGCAGTGCGGCGATCTGCCCGTCGAGCGTGCTGAAGGCCGAGCGCGCCGCATGAAGGAGCTGGGCGCCCTTCTGCGTCGGGCTCACCCCACGCGGCAATCGGTGAAGAAGCTTGAACCCGAGCCCAATCTCCAGCGCCTTGATCTGATGGCTGACGGCGCCCTTGGTCAGGTTCAGCTCCCGCGCCGCCGCTGAAACGCTACCCAGTCTGGCCGCGACCGTGAAGGTCCGCAATTCCCCATAGTGCATGAATCGCATTCCTGCGTTTAATCATGTTGAACGAGCGTTGAAAACTCTTCGATAGACGCGACGCGCCAGCCAGAGCAACGTCCGGGTGCCGAGAAATTTGGATGACCGCCCGATGCTGCCGCCCGAGCCCGTCGAGACGCTGCCCCCGAAGACGCCGCGCCAAGGCGCGCGGCGCGGGGGGCGCCGTGCGATGCGTGGCGGGCCTCCCGAGCGGACGCATGCGTTCGTGCGGCGCATTCCAGCCTATCAGCTGCTGGACGAGCAGGCGCTGGCTGACATCGAGGATCAGGCCGACTGGATTCTCGACACAATAGGAATTGAGTTTCGAGGCGACGCGGAAGCTCTCTCCCTGTTCCGCGATGCCGGTGCCCGTGTGGAGGGTGCGCGTGTCCGCTTCGAGCCGGGCCACGTCCGCGCGCTCTGCAAAACGGCGCCGGCGCAGTTCGTGCTACACGGACGCCTGCCCGCCAACGACATGGTGCTGGGCGGTAATCACGTCGTGCTGATGCCAGGTTACGGCTCGCCCTTCGTGACGGACCTCGAGCGCGGCCGGCGCTATGCGACCATCGAGGACTTTCGCAACTTCGTGCGCATCACTTACGCATCGCCGATCCTGCACCACTCTGGAGGCACCGTCTGCGAGCCGGTCGATGTGCCGGTTAACAAGCGCCATCTCGACATGGTGCATGCGCATCTGACGCTCTCCACCAAGCCCTTCATGGGCGGCGTGACGTCGGTCTCGGGGGCTGAAGACTCCATCGAAATGACCCGCATTGTTCACGGGACAGAGGCGCTCGAGGACCATGCCTTCCTTCAGGCCAACATCAACGTCAACTCGCCGCTGGTGTATGACGAGACGATGTCCTCCGTGCTCCGCGCCTACGCCGCGGCAGGCCAATGTGTCGCCGTCTCGCCTGCGGTCTTCGCCGGGGCCATGGGGCCGGTCTCGCCGGCGGCGGTCGCGGCCCAGACGCTGGCGGAAGGCATGGTCGGCATCGCGCTCGCCCAGCTCGTGCGGCCGGGCTGCCCCTGCGTTCTCGGCAGCTTCCACTCGACGATGAACCTTCGCTCCGGGGCGCTTGCCTTCGGCGCGCCGGAGGCGAACCTCGTGACCCTCGCGCTCGGCCAGCTCGGCCGGCGGCTCGGTGTTCCGGTACGCTCCGGCGGCGGTCAGGTGACCGCGTCCAACGCTGCCGACGGACAGGCGATGCAGGAGAGCACGGGCGCCATGTGGGCGACGCTGCTCTCGGGGGCGCATCAGGTCTGGCACGCGGCCGGCTGGCTCGAGGGCGGCCTCACAATGTCCTACGAGAAGTTCGTCATGGACCTCGATCACTGCGGCGCGATGCTCAGGATGCTGGGCGGCTTCGCGACCGACGCCGAGGCCATGGGCCGGGACGCTTATGAGGAAGCCGGCCCCGCACAGGCGTTCCTCTCGACCGCACACACCCTGCGCCATTACCGGACCGCGAACTACGAGCCGGGTGTGTCAGAGCCCGGACCCTACGAGCGATGGGCGGAGGCGGGCGCGCCGACGCTGGCCGAGCGCGCCACGACCCGCTGGAAGGCGATGCTCGCCGCTTACGAGGCGCCGCCGATGGAGACGGGCGTGCGCGAGGTGCTCGACGCCTTCGTCGCGCGTCGCAAGCGAGACATGCCTGACGAATGGCACTGACGGAGGAGCCCGCCATGACCGAAGAGCTGAGCCGCACATCCGCCCTCGCCGACCGCCACCGGGCGCTCGGATCGGGCCTCGAGGACTGGAATGGCATGGGCACGGCCTGGACCTACGACGCCGACCCCCGTGACGAGCACGACGCGGTGCGCGAGCGCGCCGGCATGTTCGACATGTCGCCGCTCAAGAAGGTGTTCGTACGCGGCCCGGACGCGGCGGCAGTGCTCGACCATCTCACCACGCGGGACATGAGCCGCATCGCGCCCGGCCGCGCCGCCTATCTCTGCGTGCTGACCGACGCGGGCGGGATCGCGGACGATGCTATCGTTTCCAACAACGGAGGCGACGAGTGGATGATCGTCCACGGCTCCGGCGACACGATGGCGCTGCTTGAGGCCTCCGCGAAGGGCCGCGACGTGGAGATCACCTTCACCGACGAGCTGCACGACATCTCCGTGCAGGGACCGAAGTCACTTGAGATACTGAACCCGCACTGCTCGGCCGATCTCGCTGCCCTTGAGTACTTCGACCATACGAAGGCAGAGCTCTTCGGTCATCCCTGCCGGATCTCGCGGACCGGCTATTCGGGCGAGCGCGGCTACGAGATTTTCGTAGACTGGGCGCATGTCGGCGATGTCTGGGACCGTCTGGTACAGGCCGACGTCATGCCCTGCTCGTTCACCGCCCTCGACAAGGTGCGGATCGAGGCGGGCCTGCTCTTCTACGGCTATGACATGACCGAGGAACACACGCCCTGGGACGTCGGCCTCGGCTTCGCTGTGAACCGGGAGAAGCCGGACTTCCGCGGGAAGGCGGCGCTGATGCAGGCGGAGCCGAAGATCCGCAACGTCGGGCTCGACATCGACCACGACGACATGGTCGCCGGCGGCGAGAGCCTGCTGCTGGACGGCGAGACCGTCGGCACCGTGAACAGCCCATGTCACTCGCACCGGCTCGGCAAGTCGCTCGCGCTCGCGCATGTCCGTGCGGATATCGCGGACGGCACGACGCTCCAACTCAAGGGCGACGGGCTCGAGACAACCGCCACCGTCATCGCCATGCCCATCCACGATCCTCAGAAATCTCGAACTCATGCGCCGTGACTCCTAAGAGGCTGTCCGAGAAGGTCTGGAGCGAGGTTGAATGACCGCCGCCTGCCTGATTCACCGTTGTTCCTGGTGAGATACGACGGAGGATCGGATGGCTTGGACGGCGGCCACCCGAAGGGACTATGCGCGCCTCGGCGGGGCGTATTCAAGCGACATGACGGATCGGGAATGGTCGCTGATCGCGCCACTGCTGCCGGCGGCGAAGGCGGGTGGGCGGCCACGTAGGACATGTCTGCGCCGGGTCGTTAATGCGATCTTCTATCTTCTCCAGACTGGGTGTCAGTGGCGGATGCTGCCCCGCGACTTTCCTCCGCGCAGCACCGTCTACGGCTACTTTCGGGCATGGCGCGACGACGGAACCTGGGCGGGCATCCATGACGCGCTCTATCGCCGATGCCGCGATCTGGAGGGGCGAGAAGAGAGCCCCTCGGCGGCCATCATCGACAGTCAGAGCGTCAAGACCGGCCCCGATGCTCGCGATGCCGTCGGCTTCGACGCGGGAAAGCGGGTAAAGGGGCGCAAGCGCCATTTGCTCTGCGACACGCTCGGCCTGATGATGCGCGTCGAGGTCCACTCGGCCGGCATACAGGATCGCGACGGTGCCGCGCTCGTCTTCGAGCGCATCGCTGCCCGCTTCCCCTTCGTCGAACGCTTCTTCGCCGATGCAGGCTACCAGGGTCCGCGTGTCGCTGGTGTCGCGCCGCGTCCCGTCAAGATCGTCAAGCGGAACGATCCCGGCTTCGTCGTTCAGGCGAAACGGTGGATCGTTGAGCGGACCTTCGCCTGGATCACGATCAACCGCCGCCTCGCCAAAGACTTCGAGCGCTTCGCGGCGACGGTCCAGACCATGATCCAGATCTCCATGATCAAGCTCATGTCACGACGCATCGCTCGCTACCGGACCTTTTGAGACGGACTCTAAGCGCACCGGCGCAGTTCCATGTCGCGTCATGGAACGCGCCCGACACTTGCGGCCACGCCGAAGAGTGGAAGCTCATCTCAATATCTGGGCAATTCCGGAAGATCGACGAACGCCGGCTCGCAGCCCTAAGGGAGCATTGAGCGCCATGCGGCTGAGGAGTGCTCTTCGCGAGTGTTCGGCTATGGCAACCAGGCGGAGCAATCAGATTCGACGCGTCACCAGCTGATACGGACGGGGGACATCGCCCAGACCATCGTGGCCTCGCTGTTGGTGCGGTTGCGCAGGCGATGCGCGATCAGGGACGGGTAGGAAAAGCTGTCGCCGGTCTCGAGCACGATCACCTCATCGCCTAGGCGGAACTCGATCTCGCCGCTTAGCACGAGGCCGTGCTGCTCGCCCTCAAAGGCGTAGGATTCGATCTCCGCGAGGTTCTCCGGCCACGTCCCCGGCCCCGGCTGGAAGCGCGAGAGCAGCAGATAGCACCGCCCCGAGAGCGTGCTCGACAGGAGTTCGTCCTCGAATCCGAGCTCGAGTGTAGAGCGGGTGTAGAGCCCGCTGAGGGGGCGGCGATCGGCCCTGCGCACCACATGCTCGCGTTCCAGCGGGCCGGCGCCGCGCTCGGTGGGAAAGAACCAGCCGGGATCGACCCCGAGCGCCGCGCCGATCTCGGCCAGCAGGACCGCCGAGACCCGGGCAGTGCCGCGCTCGATCCGGCTGAGATAGGCGGTGGAGCAGGAGACCGTCTCGCTGAGCGCGTTCAGCGTCATGCCGCGGGCATTGCGCACCTCGCGGATCTCGGCGCCGAGACGCTCGGCCTTCGACTTCTTCGTCCCGTCGGACACGCCGACCTCCCCCCGTTCGCGCCGCACGATTTTGGTTGATTTTTCTTCTGAGGTTCAACCAGTATAAAAGTAGCCGAAAATTCAACCAGGTTTGACTCGGAGGGACCGCGAGGATGCGCTTTGACCTGATCGCCAATTTCAGCCCGGGCGAGACCGTTCCCTGGACGCGCGCGCTCGAGATGATCCGTGAGCAATGCGGGCTGGCGGAGCGGGCGGGCTTCACCACCGCATGGTTCACCGAGCATCACTTCGCCCACAACGGCTACATGAACGCGCCGCCGAACCCGGTCCAGATGTGCACCCATGTCGCCGCGCACTGCCCGACGCTCAGGGTCGGAACCTGTCCGATCGTGCTGCCCGACTGGCATCCTCTCCGCGTCGCCGAGGATGTGGCGATGCTCGACAACATGACCCTTGGCCGCGTGGATTTCGGGGTCGCCAAGGGCATCAACGAGCGCTCGACGCTCCAGTTCAACCCGGATGCCGACCGGCGCGACAATGACCGGGTGATGCGGCTGTTCCAGGAGCAACTCGA
Organism: uncultured Limibaculum sp.; assembly: GCA_964406355.1. Lineage (GTDB taxonomy): Bacteria > Pseudomonadota > Alphaproteobacteria > Rhodobacterales > Rhodobacteraceae > Thermohalobaculum. Next base: position 465 of record CAYORO010000152.1, on the reverse strand, counting down.
GATCATCCTCAAGGCGTGGACCGAGGAGGCCTTCACCCATCGGGGCGAGTTCTACCGCTTTCCCGTCCCCGGATGGCGCGAGACCAACCGCTTCTTCGAGCCGCTCGACCTGCGTTATCACGCCGACGACGGTGAGTACCGGGCAATGTACGTCCATCCGCGGCCCTACACCTCGCCGCATCCGCCGGTGTGGCTGATGTCGAATGCGCCGCCGACGCACCGGCTCGCGGGATCGAAGGGCTGGGGCGTCATCTCGATGGCCTCGGCGCCGAAGCGCACGCTGGCCGCATGGCAGCCCTATCGCGAGGCGCTCTCCGCCTTCCGCGGCCGCGAGGCCCGCCTCGGCGAGGGCGTGGGCGTCTGCATGGCGGTCTATGTCGGCGAGAGCATGGCGGAGGCGGCGGACACGGTCCGGTCCAGCATCAACGCGTATTATGAGTTCCTCGGCGGCACGCGACCGGCGGG
>CAYORO010000151.1:0-9333 GCA_964406355.1 uncultured Limibaculum sp. | reverse complement strand
TGCCGGTGACGTATTCGGGCGCCGAGGTCGAGGCGATCGAGCCGACCGAGAGCGAACGGTCGAGCGTCGAGCCCTCGCGCATCCCCGCCAGCACGCCGACGATCAGCGCGCCCGGCACCATCACGATCATCACCCAGAACATCAGGATCCCAGTGTAGCCGAGATACTGTGGCAGCACCTCGCCGACCGGCGCCTGAAGGCGCAGCGAATAGCCGAAATTCCCCTGCAGCACGCCACAATAGCTCGGCGCGTCGGCCGGCTCCACGCCCTGCTCGATACAGCGCCCGGTGACGCGGCCGTCTTCCTCGCGGGTCCAGCCCGGCAACACACCCAGCCACTCGCCGTAGCGCTCGAAGAAGGTGCCGCCATAGCCGTTGCGTTCGAGCCAGCTCGCGACCTCGGCGTCGGTCATGCGCATGCCGCCCTGGGTCTTGGCGAGCTTCTCGAGATTGGGCTGGAGATTGACCATGTAGAAGACGACGAGCGTCAGGCAGAGCATGGTCAGCAGGATCGTCCCGAGCCGTCGCAGAATGAAGAAGAACACAACATCGTCCCCGTGCCGTCGGGTTCAGCGGGGTCGGCGGCAGCAGATGCCGGCATGGAAACCCCATCGGAGGAGGGCCGCAGGCGCGACCCTCCGTTCGTCCGATCGAGGATCAGCTCTCGACCCAGACCTTCTCGAGATGATGCTCGAAGGCCTGATGGGCACCGAAATCGTGCACCCAGGGGTGGCTGTGGCGATAGACCGAGCGCCAGTAGGGCTGGATGATGATGCCGCTCTCCTGGAGGATGGTCTGCACCTTCTCCATCACCGCGCGACGGGCATCCGGATCGGAGATGCCGAGCGCCTCGTTCAGCGCCGTGTCGAACTCCGGATCGGCAAAGCCCGACTCGTTCCACGCCTCGCCCGAGCGATAGGCGAGCGCCAGCACCTGCACGCCGAGCGGGCGCGGGTTCCAGTTGGTGGTCGAGAACGGATACTTGGTCCAGTCGTTCCAGAAGGTCGCGCCCGGGATCACGGTGCGCTTGACGTTGAGCCCGGCATCGCGGAGCTGCGCGGCGATCGCGTCAGTGGTGGCGCGGCGCCAGTCGTCGTCGATCGAGATCAGCTCGAACTCGGTCTCGCTCTGGCCGGCCTCGGCGAGCAGCGCCTGGGCCTGCTCGACATCGCGAGCGATCGGCGGCAGCTGGGCATACTCGACATGCATCGGGCCGACATGGTGGTTCTCGGCCGTGGAGCCGCGGCCGTCATAGCCGAGCGCCAGCGTGATGGCGTTGTCGCAGGCGAACTGCATCGCCCGGCGCACGCGCACATCGTCATAGGGCGGGTTGTTGACGTTCATCCGCGCGACGATGGTGGCGCCCGTGGTGATCTCGCTGAGCTCGAGGCCCACGGCGTCGAGCTGGTCGACCGAGTCCGCGAGCGTCTGGTGGTTGCAGTCGGCCTCCTCGGCCTCGAGCGCTGCGATCATCGCGGTCGGGTCGGTGCCGTGGTCGATCCACTCGACACGGTCGAGGAAGACATCGCCGTTCCAGTAGTTGTCGCGCTTCACCGCGACGGCGCGGATGCCCGGCTGCCACTCGACGATCTCGAAGGGGCCGGTGCCGATGTTGAACTGGCTGAGCAGGTCGCCCGCCGGATCGAAGCTGCGGTGGACGATGGCGCCGGGATAGTCGGCGACGCCCGGGAAGAGCGTAATGTCGGGCTGGGCCGCGACCAGGCGGATGGTGTGGTCGTCGACCACCGTGATCGCGCCCTCGCGGGCCGCGCCGGTGGCCTCGTCGATCAGCGAGGCGAGGCGGGCGGCCATCGAGTTGCCCTCGGCGCCCTTGTCGCACCAGCGGTTGAGGTTGAACGCGACATCCTCGGCCGTGAGGTCGTCTCCGTTCGACCACTTGATGCCCTGGCGGATGTTGAGCGTGAACTCGGTCGCGTCGTCCGACGCCTCCCAGCTCTCCAGCAGCCACGGCTCAAAGGTGAAGTCGTTTTTCCAGCGTACGAGGTACTCGAGCGACTGGCGGGCCACATTGCCCATCTCCGACCAGTCGAAGGTCCGCGGATCCTTGAGCTCCTTCACCTCCATCGAGATCCGCAGCGTGCCACCCGCGACCGGCGTCTGCGCGCGCGCGGGGCTCGGCAGGGCAAACCCGCCAAGCGTGGCGGCACCGGCAGCCGTCACGCCGACACCCATCATCGAAGCGAGGTACTCGCGGCGGCTCATCTGGCCGCGCGCCAGGCTTTCAACGAACCGCTCCGCCATCGGATGCAGTGATCGGTTCGTCATCATCAGCTTGGTCATGCGTGAACTCCCAACCCTGTCGTCAGTGGTTATGTCTATGGCGGGAGCTAAACATGCCGGAGATTGCGGGCCAACCCCCTATCGCGAAAGTTATCTTTGCAGTGGTCGTGGCCGTCTCGGCGTGCCGGCGAGCGGGTCGGCGACATCGCAGTCGACCGCGCGAATGCGCGCGCCGGGGGGCAGGCTCGGCCGGAACTTTCGAACGGCGGCGCGCATCGGCTCGATCATGTCGGGGCGGGTCGCGAGGAACAGCACCTGCGGGAAGGCGGCGGTCACCCAGCTGGTCTCGAGCACCGCCACCGGGCACCAGCTCTCGGGCAGTCCGGCCGGGAACCACTGCTGGTAGATCATCGCATAGGCGGCGTCTTGGCGGCGCACCAGCTCGTCCAACACCTCAGGCGGGGTGGTACCGCCGGCGCGGGCCTTGCGCGCCTCCTCCGACCCGAGTCCCCAGAGATCGAGCACATGGCCGTCGTTCTGGTAGGACACCCAGCCGAGATCGTTCACCGCAACCGTCTTCGGAAAGTACTCGGTGGCAAAGCGGTGCATCTGGAACTGTTGCTCATGCATGTTGCGCGAGCTGGCCGGCGCCATGAGCACCGCGCGTGCCGAGGGCATCGCAACGATCGGGAGGATGGCGACCATCGCGAGCCGGCCGAGGACGCCGCGGTCGTTGACGATGCGGCGGAGCGCTGGGGCGAGGATCACCACGAGGGCGATCACCGCGATGGCCATGGCGTAGATCTCGTAGCGGTAGAAGCCGGTGCGCGCCGATCCGCCGAGCATGATCTGCGCCCCGATCGCCGCCGCGGCCACCAGCCCGATGGCGAGCCGCGCCCGGGCCTCGGGCGCCTGTCGCATGCCCGGGCGCGGCAGCGCCAGCAGCAGTGCGAGCGCGCCGAGCGCGATCATCGCGCCCTGGCGGCTGGAGAGCGCCTTGAGCGTGCGCCGCGCCAGCCGTTCTCCGATCGCGAGGATCCCGCGCCCCTCCTCGAGACCGGCGCTCACATCGTGCTTGGCCATCACCGAGCTCGGCAGCGGCGGCAGGCCGAGGGCCGCCATGGTGGCGCCGAAGGCTGACAGCGCCGCGAGGATCAGCGCCGTGGCGAGGAGGGCGGGCCGCCACTGCCCGAGCCAGACGAGGGCGAGGATCGTGGCCCCCGAGAGCGCAAGGCCCTCGAATCGCAGGAGCGGCAGGACCACCAGCACCGCGACCAGCCAGCCGGGGCAGCGCCCGCTCTCGGCCGCGCGCAGCAGGCCGGCAAGCGCCAGGATGCTGGCCAGCACATGGAGCGAGTGCTCCATCCCCGTTAGCGGCAGGGCGACGGCGCTCATGGCCAGGATGAGGCCGAGGCCGAGACCGAAGACGGTCAGATGCGCGAAAAGGCCCGCAGGCCGCAGCCTGTCGTAGAGGAGGCGACCGCCGAGCCAGACCGAGGCCCCAGCGGCCGGGATCGTGAGCACCGCGGGCCCGAGAGCGCCGAGCCCGACCATCTCGGTGACGCCCAGGAGCAGCGGGAAGAGGATCGAGGAGGAAGGCGAGGAGACCTCGCCGAGGTTCACCCCGAAATGGCCGCGGATGATGTTCTCGGCGAGCGCCAGGTGGATATAGGGATCGTCGAGCGTGTAGATCAGCTCCCAGCCCGTGGTGCGGATCGAGAGCAGGATGGTGGCGACCATTGCGCCGGTCCAGACGGCCAGCAGCGCGAGCGGCCCCCAGACCGCCGTCGCCTGCCCCGTCGCCTGCCCCGCGCCATTGCCAGCGGCCTCGATGCCAGGCGCGCCTCTGCCGTCGCCGGAGCTGTCCATAGCGATCCCTCTGCTGCTGGCGCGAGCAAAGGCACAGCCCCCGGTGCTGTCAAGCCGTCAACACGCAGAGCCGGCGGCGTCCCGCCGGCTCCCGAGCGCATGGTGGTGCCCCCTCAGGCGAGGAGGAGAAGTCCGTCGTCGAGCTCGTTGGCGAAGCGGTCGGCCATCTCGTCGCTGCAGGCGAAGGAGAGCAGCATGTCGCCACGGTCGAACTCGCCGCTGTCGAGCTGCCCGGTCCAGAACTCGATGCCCGCGGTATCGCCCGCCCGGTCGAGCCCGCGCTCGTAGAGCCGGGTGACCACCTCTTCGTTGGAGGCGTCGGCGCCGTAGAACGCCTCGAACTCCGGGGCGAGCGCGAAGGCATCGGCGATCGCCTCGAGCGGCAGGCCGCCCTCATGGGCCGCGTACCACGCGGTGAGCCCGCCGAGATCCGCAGGGCGGTCATAGGTGAGCTCGTAGAGCAGCTCGATCTTGCCGAGATCCGGATCGTCGACCACCGCCAGGGCGCCATCGCCGAAGCTGATGATCTCGACGCCGATCAGATCCTGCACCTGGCCGCCCGCGAGCGGGACCGCGCGGTGACCGCCCACGATCGGCTCGAAGGCGTAGTCGCCGAGCGTGCCGGGCAGGCTCACCTCGTCGCTGCCGTCCCCGCCCACCACCGAGCGTGGCACATCGAGGGACGCGACCTCGAAGCTGTTGTCGAGCGCGTCGCCCGCCAGTTCCTCGATCGCGGGGCCGGTGCCGGTGACCACCACCCGGGTCGAGGCGACGCTGCGCCCGCCATTGCCGTCGGCCACGAGGAACTCGATCGTCTCCGTCGTGGTCTCGCCCTCCGGCAGGTCGGGGAAGGCCCCGGTCGGGTCGTAGAGGATGGTGTCGTTGAAGACCACCGTGGCCGTGCCCTCGAGCTCGTTGCCGTCGGCCGAGACGATCTCCACCGCGTCGCCATCGGCGTCGGCCAACAGCGGAACAAAGAAGAACGGCGTGTCGGCATCGGTGCGGCGCGCGCTGCCGATCGCGACAGGCACGTCGTTGCGGCCGATCACCTCGATCGTGATCGTCGCGATGTCGCTGAGGCCCGCATTGTTCGTCACGATGTAGTCGATGACCTCGGTGCGCGTCTCGCCCTCGCCGAGCTTCTGCAGCTCGGCATTCGGGGTGTAGAGCGCCTCGGAACCGTCGATCGAGATCGAGCCGAACTCGAGATCGCCGAGGAAGCCCAGGATGCGCAGGCCGTCCGCGCCGATCGTGATGTCGTTCTCGAGCACCGGGATCGAGAGCGGGCCCTCGTCCTCGATGATCGTCGCCGTGTCGTCGATGGCCACGACCTCGACGGGGGGGATCGGCGGAGTGCCGTCGCCCGGTTCCTCGTCGACGCCGTTCACCGTGATGATCACAGTCGCCATCTCGGCGTCGGTGCCGCCGTTGATCGTGTATCTGAAGCTGTCGGTCGCGGTCTGCCCTTCGGCGAGCATCTCGAAGGCGCCGGCGGCGTCGTAGCTGATCGTGCCGTCGGGATTGATCTCGACGAGCCCCAGGGTGCCGGTTGTGTCGACCGAGGTGATGACGAGATCCTCGCCATCGTCCCGGGCGGCCGAGAGCGCCTGCCCGGGCGTGAAGCTCTGCCCGTCGAACTCGAGGAACTCGACATCGGACCACACCACATCGACCTCTGGCGGGGTGTCATTCGCGAGGACGTCGATCACGATCGCCGAGCTGTCCGCGGACACCTCCACCTCGTCATCCTCGGCCTCGGCCCCGAGGCGCACCTCGACACCGTCATCGACCTCGCGGATCCGCGCAGCCTCGATGGGCGCGTCGAAGGCCGCGGTGTCGGCGGTGCCGTCGCCACCCACCATGGTGTCGCTGCCCGGCCCGCCGACCAGCCGGTCGTCGTTGCCGTCGCCATAGAGGATGTCGTCGCCGGCCTCGCCCAAAAGCGTGTCGCGCCCGCCATCGCCGAAGAGCACATCGTTGCCGTCGCCGCCGAGAGCGCTGTCACTGCCGGGGCCGCCGAAGGCGAGGTCGTCGCCGTCGCCGCCGCGGAGCGTGTCCTCGAAGAGCCCCGTCTCGGTGAGCAGCGCCTGCAGGAAGCCCTCGCCGAAGGCCGCCTCGGCCGCCTCGTCGAACGCGCCGGCGACACTGGCGATCTCCTCGATGATCTCGATGGCGAGATCGAGCAGCCCCTCGGGGCTGAGATCGAAGATCGGCAGGTCGAGAATTTCCTCCGGGGGATCGGTGAAGAGGCCGATGAGCTCCTCGAACGCCGGGTCCAGCACCGGCAGCTGGCCGCCCTCGATCGCGCGGATCGTGTCGGCGAGCGCGTTGAACACGGCGGCGAGATCGGTCTCGGTCAGCGTGCTGATCGGCGTGTCGAGCCGGGTGAACAGATCGAAGAGGTCGCGCTCCTCCTGCGCGTCGAGCTCGACGGTGCCGGCGAAGAAGCGCTCGAACTCGGTGTCGCTCACGTTCTGGCGGGTGCGGAACCACGACGCGAGGCGGTCGAGCGTGTCTGCCACGTCGACGCCGAAGACGCCTTCGAACACCGTGTCGGCCGCCGGCAGCACGGGGCCGAGGAAGTCCGACATCTCCGCACGCACCACCGGCGAGGCGAGGTCGGCCTCGACCGTCACGAGTTCGGTCTGCGTGACCGGCAGCGGCCCGGGCAGGGGCAGCGGCAGGATGGCGTCCGAGATGCCCGGCACGATCGAAGGCAGCGACTCGAGGAACTCGATAATCGCGTCGGCAATGTCATCGATCTCGAAATCGGGGATCTGCGGGAAGAAGAGCTGCAGGACGTCGATCGTCCGATCGCCATAGGCCAGATCGCCGAGCAGGATGTCGATCCCCGCATCGCCGGAGAGGTCGTCGCGCCCGAGCCCGCCGAACACCACGTCCGCGCCGTCGCCGCCCGACACCGTGTCGTCGCCGAGCGCTCCGAGCAGCGTGTCGTCGCCCGCCTCGCCGTTGATCAGATCGTTGCCGCCAAAGAGCAGACCGTCGCCGAAATCCCCGACGACGATGTCATCCTCGGCGCCCGCGTTGATCGCGCTGCTGCCGGCGCCCCCGATGATGATGTCCTCGAGCGCGGTGCCGGTGAGCGGCTCCGGCCCGATCCCGGTGATGAAGTCGCCGCTGATGGTCTGGTCCTCGAGCGGCAGGATCTCGTAGAAGGTGTCGGCGGTCCCGATCGCGAGCGTGTTTGGCGCGATCTCGGCCCGCGGGATGCCGCCCTCGTCGAGCCCGAGCGGCACCAGCGAGCGCAGCCCGTAGGCGCCGCCAAAGCCCTCCTCGCCGCTGACGATCTCCCAGTCCTCGCCGTCGTCGCTCGCGAGCAGGAGGCCCTGAACCCCGTTGAAGTCGCCGATATAGAACGTGCCGTCGACGACCGCGGTTTGCCAGACATAGGTGATCTCGCCGATGCCGAGATCCCTCAGCTCGTCATCGAGCAGCTCGTTCCCGGCGCCGTCGGTCTGGAAGCCGTCGGTGGTGATCACCTCCCAGCTCGTGGGGTCGTCCGGCGTCTCGCTGCGGAAGAGGCTGGCGCCGTCGCCGAAATCGAGGCTGCCGACATAGAAGGCGCCCTCGAACTCGACGAGCTGCATCACGCCCTGGTCGCCGAGCGCCACGTTCTGGGGCGTCACATCGACGAGGGTGGCGGTGTCGGCGCTGGCGAGCTCGAGCTTGGAGAGGCTGTAGGGCAACCAGCCGCCGAGATAGATCTCGCCCCCGAAGACGGCGGTCTCGGAATGAACCAGCGAGCCGAGCGTCGCCAGCTTGGCCCAGTTGCCGGCGGCATCGAGGGTCCAGACCTGCGCGCCATTGACGTTCTCGGTCCCGACGATCAGGACCTCGTCGCCATTCGCGGCGGTCACGACATCCATCGAGCGGATCGAGCTGTTGCCCTCCGCGGCGTCGAGCGGCCCGCCCTCGAGCGTCGTCCAGCTCGTGCCGTTGCCGGAGACGATGATCTTGGCCGGGTTCTCGCTCGCCGAGACGATGTTGTAGGCCCAGCCGTTGGAGGTGCTCGCATAGATCTGGCCGTTGAACACGGCCATCTCGCGGAAGCCGCTGTCGCCGTCGTCGATTCCCTCGACCTCCGGCCCCGCGACCTGGCTCCAGGTGGCGGCCTCGAAGTCGTAGCGCCAGATCTGGCCGCCATCGGTGTCGAGCACCGGCGGGTAGCCGCCCTGGAGGAAGTCGCCGAAGTTCTCGCCCAGATCCGCCGCTCCGGTCTCGAGAAGCGCGGTGGCCCGCAGCAGGGTGCCGATGGCGGTCAGCGGGTCGAGCTGGCTGTTGAGCGTGCCGACATAGAGCTCGAGCTCCCCGTCGCCGTCGCCGTCAAACGCCTCGGCCGACCACGCATATTTGTTGAGCGCGTCGTCGAAGCCGGGGCCGATGCCCGACGTGATGTCGTCGAAGACCGGCGAGCCGCCGTCGGGCGTGAAAATATAGACCTGAGTTCCGAGCTCTTCCACAGTACGCTCCGTATGTCCTGTCCCCATTGCGGCTCGATTTTGTTTCACGACCCATGACGACGAAGTCAGTGGAGTCGATGCCTTTGTTCGGGCCGATGGCCGGAGGTTAGCAATTTGCGGAATCCGCTTCAATCAGTTGATCGACTGACGCGTCGAATGCCGCAAGGATCGTGGCAAGGCAAGACTGACCCGCTGCCTGACCGGCAGAGTTAAGGTGTGACAGTTTTTCACCGCGCATCCGCAAAGAATTTACAGGAAATTCGTTGAGGGCGCGGCGCTTAGGCCGGACTTGATCTCGATCAAGTTTCTAGACCACGCCGCCTCCATAAAGTGCAACCAACCGCCGCGCGGGCTCGTGCCGGCGGTGCGCGAACAACGATCCGTCGGCGGGAGAGCCTGGCGGAGCAAAGGCCGGACGACCGGCCGCGAGCGGGAGGAGACCGGGATGAGTATGGACGACGCGACGCCGGAAGAGCTGTTCGCCGTACCGCAGGACATCGCCAGCTCGGCGCATGTGGATGCGGCGCGCTATGAGGAGATGTATGCCGCCTCGGTGGCCGATCCGGCGGCGTTCTGGGCCGAGCATGGCAAGCGGATCGACTGGATGACGCCCTTCACCAAGGTGAAGGACACCTCCTACGACTACCACAACGTCTCGATCAAATGGTTCGAGGACGGCACGCTCAATGTCTGCGCCAACTGCGTCGACCGTCACCTGAAGGACCGCGCGCACGAGACCGCGA
>CAYORO010000150.1:0-9401 GCA_964406355.1 uncultured Limibaculum sp. | reverse complement strand
CATGCTCGGAGAACGCCGTTCGGGAAATTCCACCAGAACCGAGACACGACCCGCGACAGCCTCGTGACCCACAAGGGTTGGTAGGGCCCCTGGTTCCTGCGTGATCAGGGTCGAGCGTCAGGCCGCTCGTGTGGAATGGGCAGGAGCGGCGGTTCCGCATCGAATAGACCGCCATTGACCTCCGACGCACCGTCTCTGGCGGCCAAGAAATCGCCTATGAGATCGGCCGGCACACCGATGTTAGATCCACCGAAGTTCGAAATGATGCGCGCGGTCAGTGCCAGGACCCCGCCGTCCATCCCGAGAACCGGCCCCCCGCTGCCGCCCTGCGTAGTGTCGGCGTCGAACACCAGCGTGGATCTGGTCGTCTGACTGACGATGCCACGGCTTGCGAGGGGCGTCACGAAACCTGCAGCAGCGAGCGTCGCCGCAATCTCCGTCGCGCTGAGCGCTGAGGGATCTTCGAGGCTCTTGATGAAATCGGGTCCGGCCCGTGCGAGAATGGCGGTGAGCCCTGTCGGGTAGCCCATGACGACCACGTCGTCGCCAAGATTGACCGGCGTGGAGGAGAGCGGCAGCCGAGGCCTGTCGCCGAAACCGTCAGCCGTGCCGAGGAGGGCGAGATCAGCCCCTTCGGCAGCGCGGACGAGCTCCAGCACATAGCCCTTGTTCTCACCGGGGAAGTAGACGTTCAGCAGCCGCATCACCGGCTCCAACCCCTGCGACATCGCAATCGAGGCCCCGGCATCGTTCTCCCAGGGCAGGGCAACATGGCGGTTTGTCAGCAGCCCCGCATCCTCCGCTCCGTCGATGAGGACACCGGTACCGGTGAACGCGCGCTCGGCCACGGGACCGTTGCCTTCGAGCGAGAGAAGGGGCCGGCCGAACGGGGTCATCACGATGTTGCCGGTGGCATTGACGACATGGCGCAGGAACGCCTCGGTCTCGGGATCGCGGAAGGTGAAGGCGCCTTCGATGAAGCCGACCGAGGGCGTTGCGTCGGCGATGACCTGCGCCCATACCTGCCAACGTTCTTCGAGCGCTGCCACCCGGCTTTCGGTGCTCGCACGCCGGCTCTCCAGTTCCGCGCGGAGCTCTGCAAGATCGCCTGGTCGCAACGCCTGCTCCTGTGTCTGGTGCAGCGCCTCGGCGATCATTCGGAGCCGCGTATCACTCGCGGCGACATCACTCTCCAATCGGTCGAGTTCTCGGCTTTGGCGCAGCGCCAGCGCCGCGATCACGACCAGAGCGATCAGCACCGACACCCGGAAGAACAGCGTCGTGCGATGAAGCACGTCGCCGACCACGCCGCTGATCGCACGTGGCAGCCGCTCCGCCACCGGTCGACGGCTCGCGCGGAGATAGCCAGCGGCATCCTCGACAATTGCGCCGATGGTCCGGGGAAACTGATGAGCGCTGTCGGCCCGCTCGAAGCGGGCTATGGGGCCGTCTTGGCCGAACTCGATCATGTCAGCGTGCCGAAGATCGATGCTCGTGGCTGGCCGGCCATTCACCCAGAGCGGCGTGCCATTAATGGCTTGAAGCGAATAGGCGGTGCCGCTGCGCCGAATCCGCGCAAGCGGGCGGGCTGCCGATGCCGGCGCACTGCCGCGTGACAGTCGCGGGCTGCCGAGGGTGGTCAGGCTTAGGATGTGCTCCGTGCCGCCCATCCACGCAGTCAGCCCGCGCGACGGGCCGGTAAGGTAGTGCAGCGCTGCAGTGCCCGGATCCTCCTGATCCGCCGGTGCCACACCTTCATCCTCGTCGCGAGCATCCATCATGCCTTGGCCTCTGGCTGCCGAGGAATGATCTACCCAAGAGGCAATGCTGTGAAGGGCTTTCTTTCAGGGGGCGGGTCTGTGCACTCTCCCAGGTCTGAAGCGACTGACCGGGGGCCTTGGCAAGCGCAATGTCTGCGAGCGCCATCATACGGTGGATCGACGAAACGTTCGTGGATCTCTTGCGCCAAATGCGCTGGTCGTTCCTGCCGCCACTGATGGTCTATTTCGCCGCTGGGGTCGCGGGTCTGACGTCGGTGGTCGGCGCCTTTTTCGTGAAGGACTATCTGGATCTCAGCGCGGCCTTCATCGCGGGCCTGACGTTCTGGGCGGGCCTGCCCTGGGTGCTGAAGATGCCGCTCGGCCACCTCGTGGACCTGATCTGGCCCTGGAAAGCGGCGCTCGTGGTCGCCGGTGCCCTGCTGATCACCACGAGCCTCCTGATCATGTACGCCCTTGTGACGGAGCGGGAGGCGATGGCCGCGGTCATGCCCGTGGCCAGCTGGTACGTCATCGCCGTGCTCCTCGCGCCCACAGGCTATGTCATCCAGGACGTCGTCGCCGACGCCATGACGGTCGAGGCCGTGCCGCAGGTCGATGCCCAGGGGACCCCGATCAGCGAGGCCGAGAGCAAGGCGCAGCACACCACGATGCAAACACTCGGTCGCTTCTCGATAATCAGCGGGCTCGTCGGCGTGGCCGCGCTCAACATCTTCATCTTCTCAGACATCGAGACCATGGCGACCGCTGAGAAAATCGCCGCCTATGCGCGCGTCTATGCCATCGCGCTTGTGATCCCTGTACTGTCGGTCAGTGGTGTGGCCTTGGCCATGGTCATCGCTCGGCGACGCGCGGCGCAGTTGAGGGCCACTGGGCTCGACCAAGCCGAGGTCCAGCGGTTGGTCTATGCCCCCCGCGATGTCATGGAGCCCGACTGGCGGATCTTCGGCGGCAGCGCCGTCTTCGTGGTGCTCACGCTTGGCTTGGGGCTGTCGGATCTTGCTTACGCTGCGGAGCTGGTGTTTCTCGGCACCCTCACCGTCATCGTCTATCTTATCGCCCGCCTGATGCGGGAGCTCGACGAGGACAAGGCACGCGCGCTCGTTGGGACGGCGCTCATCATCTTCGCCTTTCGCGCCGTGCCGCTTCCGGGTCCCGGTTACACATGGTTCGCCATCGACGAACTCGGTTTTGACGAGCGCTTTCTCTCGATCCTGTCGCTCATCACCTCGTGCCTAACGCTCTTCGGCCTGCTGGTCCTGCGCCCCGTCATGGCGCGCTGGTCGATCGCGCGGATCGTGGCGGTCCTGACCCTTGCCGGCGGATTGCTCTCCCTGCCCAATATCGGGCTCTACTATGGGGTGCAGGACTGGACCGCGGCGCAAACTGGCGGCGTGGTCGATGCCCGCTTCATCGCGATCCTCGACACCGCAATCGAGAGCCCGCTCAGCCAGGTCGCGATGATCCCCATGCTCGCCTGGATCGCGCGAAATGCGCCGCGGCACCTCAAAGCCACCTTCTTCGCGGTCATGGCCTCCTTCACGAACCTCGCCCTCTCGGCCAGCAGCCTGGCAACGAAGCACCTCAACGCGACGTTCGTGGTGACGCGCGAGACGGCAACGACCGCGCCAGACTACAGCGCACTCGGTATCCTGCTGATCGTTGTAGCAGTACTTGGCATCGCGATCCCGATCCTGACGATTCTCCTCATTCAGCGCACGCGTTACCGCACGACAGACTGAGATCAGAGCGTCAGCAGGGCGACCGCCGAGATGATCGCGAGCACCGGGATGACGCGAGGCGTATCCGGCGCGCCGAGCGGTGGCGGGCCGCGGCGCTTCAGCACGAGGAGCGCGACATTCATGACAATGAAGATGCCGAGCAAGATGATCGAGGTCATCTCGGCGAGCGTTCCGATCGGTGCTGCAAGGGAGAGCGCGGCGATGATCACCGCCGACACGACGGTTGCCCTGACGGGCGTGCGCAGCCGGGGGTGGAGCCGGGCGAACATCTCGAAGACTGGTTGCCGGCGGCCGAGGCCGTATAGCACACGCGACGCCATGACGATTTGCACGAGGACGCCGTTAAGCGTCGCGAGGCTGGCGATCAGCACAATGGTGGTGTCCGAGAGGCCAGTACCCGCTGTGAACACCAGCGCGAGCGGTCGCTCGCTTTCCGCCAGAGCGGAGGCATCGACCGCCCGAAGCGCCGCGATCGCCACCAGCGCATAAAGCGCCGTGGTGATGGCCACCGCCAGGAAGATCGCGCGGGGCATGGTGCGTTCCGGCTCCAACGTCTCCTCTGCCATGTTCACCATGTCCTCGAAGCCGACGAAGGCGAAGAAAGCCAGGAGCGCCGCGGGCAGGATGACCGCGATGGAGCTACCGGTCACTGCTGTGCCGAACATCTCTCCGATTGGCATCACGGGCGGTGCCAGGAATCCCGCTGCCGTGACCGCGAGGAGGCCCACGATTTCGGCGAGTGTGAGGAGCGCTGCGAAGGAGAGGCTCTCGACCACGCCAGCCACGGCGATGGCGGTCAGCACAGCGAGGATGCCAAGCTCGAGCGGCACGCGCGGCAGGTCGATCAGTCCGAGGACGTAGCCGGCGCCGCCCTTAAGTATGGCTGCAGCCGAGACGAGGCCCACCGCGATCACAGCGAGGCCGACGAGCATGGACAGCGGGGGCAGTCCAAAGGCCTCCTCCGTATAAGCCGCCTCCCCCGCGCTCTCGGGAATACGCGCCGAGAGCTCGGCGAAGGAGAAGGCGGAAAGGGCCGCCACGATCCCAGCCGCAAGAAAGGCGAGCGGCGTCAGGGCTCCTGCCATTCCCGCGATGGTCCCGATCAACACATAGATGCCGGCCCCGACCATCACGCCGACGCCGTAGAAAGTCAGCAGCCCCACGCCAATGCGCCTGGCCAACCGTGGCTCACCGCTACGATCCGTACTTTGGGCAGGCTGACCCACACGCATGTCCTCAGAGCCGTCCACCGCATGCCTAAACCATACCCGCTGAGCGATAGTCTGAGGCTGCGTTCAGTCGTGGACCCTCGGCTGCCATCACTATCATGGCGGCGCGGCCCGCCATCAAGGGCGAAGCCGGCTCTTCCCTATGTGGCGCGCCGCCCGGTTCAGCGCAGGGCATAAAGCAGCAAGGCGACGACCGTCACGCCGTTCGCGATCCAAAAGGCGAAGGTGATGCGCTGGCGCGCGGTCAGCCGGTCCCGAGGATCAGTCATAATCGAAGCACTCCGAGAGGATCCGCGAGGCGGGCACGCCCATGTCGATGAGCGCGCTCTCGACGCTGTCGATCATGGACTTTGGGCCACAAAGAACAAAGAGCCAATCGCGCCTGTCTTCGCGGTCAAAGAGGCTGCGCAAACAGCTCCGGTCCAAGAGGCCCGTCCGCCCTGTCCAGCCCGGCGGTGGTTCGGACAGCACGTGGACGACCTCGACTTTGCTATGGTCTGACAGAGCGGCAAGTTCGTCCGCATGCGCAATCTGCACGACCTTCCGGTTGCCGTAGAGGAGCACGATCGGGGGCGCGCTTTCACGTCCGCCGAACTCGCGCAGGATCCCGAGAAGGGGTGCTACGCCGATCCCGCCCGCGATCAGGGCAATACCCGGCGTGTCATGTCCATCCACGACGAGGTTACCGTGCGGCCCGTCAATCCAGGCCGGTTGGCCGGGCGCGAGGCGCCCGACGCCATTGGTGAAGTCGCCGAGTTCCTTGACGAGAAACCGGATCCGCGATTCCTCGGAGGGCGCCGAGCTGAAGGAGAAGGGATGCTCCTCAAGCGAGAAGGGGTTGCGACCAAAACCGACCCAGCCGAACTGGCCGGCCTTGTAGTCGAGCCCGTCATGGCCGACCGGTTCGAGTTCGAGTGACCACTGCCGCTCGCCAGCGGGCTTCACGGCGCTCAGCACCCACGGGCGCCAGAGGTGCCGGATCGGAGTGACGACATACACGTAGACGAGTGTGGCACAGGCGCCGGCAAAGAAGGCGATCCAGGTCCAGGCAAGGATCGGGTCCTGGCTGTACCGACCCGCCTCGAGCGTGTGGTGCAGCAGCAGACCCGCGATCAGGACTGCGCCCAGTCCATGGGCAATTCGCCAAGTCTCATACCTATAGTCGATCTGGTTCCGGAAAATCGAGAGCATCACGAAGCTCGGCAGCAGAACGAAGGCCGCCACCCCGCCGGCGAGGCTCTGAAAATCGTAGAGGAGCGTCTGCTGCCTCGTCGGATCCCAGGGCAGCGGATAGGCGAAGGGCGCGCGATAAAGGAAAGGGTGCACAAGGGCGAGCAGCAGTGCCGTGCGGGCGGCAAGCTGATGGAAGCGCATGGTCACATCCATGCCGACCTTGTCTGAGACTGAACGGAAGCGGCCGGAGAGAACAAATTCAACGAGGATGATTGCGAAAGCGAGCATGCCGGCACCGGTCGCAAGCTCGTCCCAGACCGACCTGGGCGGCCGCCCGTTGAAGGCGGCAAGCCCGAGCGGCAGGGTAACGACAGTCAAATAGAGAACGAGAAGGGCGGGTGCGTTCATGCAGTGCCATCCGCCACGTCGCGTCCCGAAGCGGCGTCGGGCCCGAGCGGGACGAGACATGTCAGGAGCGGGTCAAATGCTGCGTCACGCATCGACGGCCGGGCGGCTACTACCAGGACATTCGCGGCCAGCTGAGGTTCTGGCATTCGTAGCTCCGTGCGCGGGCCGACCTGCAAGCGACGCCCTTGCGTTGCTGATTGACTGACCACAGCCGCGCGGGCGGACGCATTGATCGACCTCAAGGTCCGGAGCCTCACCGGCGCACATCCTGGACTCTACGTGGCCTCCGGGTCGCGAGAAAAGCGTTCGGCATGTACCGAAACCTTCTACTGCCAATCGCGGATGACAAAGCACCGGCCCGCACCGATCGGTGCCTCAAGGTCGTGCGGACGTTGGGGACGTCTGACGTGACAATAACGCAGACCAGCGTGCGACGGCCATTGGCAAAGGGTTCTCTGTCAGCGGCTCCGTCAAGCGGGATCGGTCAGCGGCATGTCCTTCGGGGTCGGGGTTCTCTCCGAAGTCGGGCCGCGAGGGCTCGCTTCAACATCGGGTCCCGGGCCGACCGTCTCCAAATGTCATAGTCGGGCTCGACAGTGCGTGGCACCGCCGTTCCAGATCAGGTCCGACCCACTGTCCGGCCCATGCCCACTTCCCCGCCTGCGGCCCGGCCTCCTCGCGGCGAACGCGGCCGACCACCCTCCCGCGACAGCAGACGAGACGGTCGGTCTCACGATTGGGTCTGCCACGTCGGGCGGTGGGTCCAGTCGGGCTCCGGCATACTCCGGAACATAGGCGCCGATCGCGGCAGCGGTCATTCATGCCGGCCGCTGCAAACAACTGTTCAGAGCCCCAAAGTGGACGCGTCACGATTTTTCCGCACGCGCGCGCAAGACTATCGCCGGGTAGTTTAAGCGAATTGGATGCTGCGGTGCCGTCGAGATAGCGGCCATTCACTGCAGCTGCGTCGTGCTCGCCGAGCTGATTGACCGAGACGCGGAGAAGCCGACTCTGAGGTAATGGCCACTCTTCACTGGTTACGATACAACAGTCGAAGCACGATCTTGACGAAGCAAAGCGGGCTGGTGAACGAGCGGAGCCGTTCTCGGCGGTGGTGTTTGGGCTCAGTCTTTCGGGAGTTGGCGTCCGGATTGCCAATCGCCTGAGCGTCCATATCTGAGATCGTCTGCAGCTGAGGCTTTATGGAACTCGGGCCGGGCTCCGGCTTCCACATGTTTGACGCCCTGCGGCACATCGGCATGTTAAGGCTCCCCCGCAATTCTCCGGTCCAGATGAGCGGCCTCTTCAGGACGCAGCGCCGATCTGGGTCGGCTCGGTCGATGGCCTCGCGGCATTTCGCATCTTCGTAGAAACTCAGCGTTTCGAGATGATGCGAAGTCACCGCCTCAGGTGACCTGTTCAAATGACGTGACTTTCGAGCGTGCCCGCTGCAGCCGCCTGGTAGGAGGTTTGCCCGCCGATACCAGCGCCCAGCTTGTCGGCGCTTGCCTTCATGCTCGCACTGATCGCGAGCCTCCACTCTTCCGGGCTGTTCCGCAGTCTTGCTTGTTCGCCGCGCACGCTTGAGATGTAACGCCCGAGCTTGAGGTAGGTCTCGTGGTGAAAGGGCACTCCCAGAGCATTGGCGACTTCATAACCGTGAAAACGGTGGGTCAGGCAGTCGATGACTTCCACCGGATTGGCGTCGATCCTCGCCTCACGAAAATCATCAGCCGCCGCCATGGCAATCGCGGCGTTCATGGCTTGCGCCAGGGCGCCGCCGTCCGATGCAATCTCACCCTTGACCATCTCCTGCATCAGGGCGCCATCCATGGCCTGCTTGTGGTTGGTGACGCCGGCGAAGTAGCGCGGGTCGATGCCGAGCAGATGCCCGATATACCACCAATAGGTGTAGAACTCGGCGGTCTCGGCAGGGGTCAGGCTGTACCCCATTTCCTCTGCCGGGAGCAGACAGGTGAGCGTAAAGGCGTACCAGCTAAAGCCCATCTCGCTTTGGGAGATCGGTGTCCCGAGGGCCGCGGTGTCGTAGCCGCGCTTCAGATGCGCCGCGCGCGCATAGGCGTGGATCATGCGCACCTGGATCGTCTCGACATAGCCGATGCGCCCCGGGAGCAGATTGCCGGGATACATGACCTGATCGAGCCAATGGGTGGTCTCGATCGGACGACGCCCGACCCGATCGATCAGCCGGCCGGTCCCGTTCAGCACAGTCGACAGCGGAAAAGATGTGTAGAGCTGCGTCAGAGACCCCGAGGAGAGCCCGATATCCGTCACGACTGGCGGAAGAATGTACCAGGAACGGTTGCCGTTCCGCAGTGCATTTTGAAGCTCTTCTTGGCTCAAGAAGGGATGAAAGTCGGGCACCGTTTCGCATTGGGTGAGCAGCGCCACGACGGCTCGGTGGGGGTTCTTGAGGGAAGCCAGGCCGTTCTTCGCACCATCGTTGAGCTGCCCGCGCACCTCGCCATCCTCGCGAATGGCGGCGACGACCGCATCGGCGAGTGGATCGCCGGTGTTCATGGCCATTTGCATGAAATCGGCATTCTCGGATCCGAAGCGTTCTTCGAACGCGGCGCGCGTATTCCGAGCCGTCGGCCAGGGGGGCATTGCTGAGGTCATGGTTTCTTCCGTTGGTTTGTGGGGGTCGGGTCAGTCGATGGCCTGCCGGCGTTTGCCCCCTCGGTAGAATTCCAACCAATGCGGCCATTGCTCCTCCCAGGCCTCGGCGAGGTAGGGGAAGGCGGGTGAGAGCGCCTTCTCGCTGGAGCTATAGGGGCCGTCCACGCCCATCTCGAAGCTGGCCTCGTCACCATCAAGCCCGGCAATGAAGAGCGTGTACATCGTGCGGAAGATGTCCTCTTCGAGGGCGCGCGCGCCGCAACCGAGCGCCGCGTCGCCGCCCAGGAGAGCGCGTTCGATGGAGAGGTAGGCGCTGCCTCCTTCGCAGGGCGCAGCGCGGTTCAGCACCGTGTAATCCTCCAGAAGCATCTCCACAAACCGGTCGAGGAGGGCGGGTTGCCAGTCCTGCTTTCCGTCGATCATGTCGTAGG
>CAYORO010000149.1:0-9448 GCA_964406355.1 uncultured Limibaculum sp. | reverse complement strand
GCTTCATGTCCACCGGCATCAAATAGGAGAATGCCATGACCAGCCTGAAGAGCCTCTTGGGCGCGACCGCGCTCGTCGCCTTCGCCAGCGTCTCGGCCGCCCAGGAGCGGATCGAGTTCATGTTCCCCGCCCCCGTCCAGGGCAAACTCAGCCGCGAGATGCAGGCGATCGTCGCCGAGTACAACGACGCGCAGGACGCGGTCGAGGTCGTCGGCGTCTTCACCGGCTCCTATGACGACACCAAGGTGAAGTCCCAGGCTGCCGCCGAAGCGGGCCGCCCGCCGGCCGTGGTGCTGATGTCGGCCAACTTCGCGGCCGAGCTCGCGATGAACGACCTGATCGTGCCGATCGCCGACATCGCGCCCGAGGGCACCGATATGGGCGCCTATCTCGAAGAGTTCTGGCCGGCGGTGCGCGCCAACGCCCTCTTCGACGGCGAGATGTACTCGGTGCCGTTCCAGAACTCGACGCCGATCCTCTACTACAACAAGGAGCATTTCGCCGAGGCCGGCATCGAGCAGGCGCCGGAGACCTGGGGCGAGTGGATCGAGGTCGCCAAGACGCTCGCCAAGCCGGACGAGGACCGCTGGGGCCTCATGATGCCGTCGAACTACGACTACAATGGCTGGCTGGTGCAGTCGCTCGCCATGGCCTCGGGCGGCACCTTCTACAACACGCTCTACCCGGGCGAGATCTTCTACGACCATGCCTCGACCAAGGCGGCGCTCAAGTTCTGGCGCGACATGGTGCACGAGCACAATGCGATGCCGGTCGGCGTGACCGACTCGAAGGCGGTCTCGACCAACTTCTTCGCCGGCAAGGCCTCGATGATCGTGCTCTCCACCGGCGCCCTGTCGTTCGTCCGCGAGAACGCGCCCTTCGAGTACGAGGTCGCCTTCATGCCGCGCAACGTGCGCAACGCGGTGCCGATCGGCGGCGCCTCGCTGGTCTCGTTCCAGGGCACGACCGAGGCCCAGAAGGCCGCGGCCTGGGAGTTCATCACCCACCTGACCAGCCCGGAGGTCCAGGGCCGCTGGTCGCGCTTCACCGGCTATTTCGCGCCGCGGATGGCCGCCTACGACATGGACGAGATGAAGGAGTTCGTGGCCCAGAACCCCGACGCGCTCCGCGCCGTCGAGCAGCTGCAGTTCGCCGGCCCCTGGATCGCGACCTACAACACCGTCGCCGTGCGCAAGGCGGTCGAAGACGAGATGCAGGCGCTGCTCTCGGATCCGGAGCTCTCGATCGACGAGGCCGCGGCCCGCGCCCAGGACAACGCAAACGAGATCCTGGCTCCCTATGTCGAGGCGACCGCGCTCAAATTCTGAGCCGAGTGTGACGGCTGCTACAGCGGTCGGCCGCGCCGGCCACTAACTTCGTGCGCCCGCCCCGGTCCCTTCGGACCGGGGCTTCCCATCCGAGAGACCCCCATGCTGCTCGCCCAGATCACCGATCTCCACATGCGCCCCGACGACCGGCCGGTCTCGGGCGCGATCGTCACCCGGCCCTACATCGCGGCCGCGGTCGATGCGCTGATCGCGCGCGAGCCCGATGCGGTGATCGTGACGGGCGACCTGACCGATATCGGCACGCCCGACGAATACGCGCTGCTGCGCGACGAACTCGACCGCCTGCCGATGGCCGTCTATGTCATCCCCGGCAATCACGACCGGCGCGACGAGCTGCGCGCCGCCTTTGCCGACCACCCCTATCTGCCGAAGGACGGCCCGCTCGACTGGGCGATCGACGACTGGCCGCTGCGGATCGTCGGGCTCGACAGCCTGGTGCCGGGCGAGAGCCACGGGATGGTCTCCGAGGCGAGCATCGCCTGGCTCGACCGCACGCTTGCCGCCGATCCGCGCCCGACGCTCGTGGCGATCCACCATCCGCCCTTCCCGACCGGGATCCCCTCGATGGACGCGATCGCCTGCCTCAACGGCGATGCGGTGGCCGAGGTGATCGCCCGCCACCCCCATGTCGAGCGCGTCGTCGCCGGCCACCACCACCGCCCCGTCGCCATCCGCTGGGCCGGCACGGTGGGCCAGATCGCGCCTTCGGTCGCGCATCAGGTGGCGCTCGACTTTGCCGACAAGCCGATGGCGAGCTGGGTGCTCGAGCCGCCCGCCTATCTGATCCACGCCTGGTCGCGCGAGGCCGGGCTGATCACGCATCACGCCTATATCGGCGACTATGAGGGGCCGCACCCGTTCAAGCTCGACCCGGCCTATCCCGGCCGCGCCTGACGCCCGACAGGTCAGCCGATCGCCCGGCCATCGGCGGCGAAGAAATGCGCCTCCGCCAGGTCGAAGCCTACGCGCGCCGGGTCTCCGGCAGCGTGGCGCGGCGGGCCGGGATGGCGGAGCCTCAGCGCGCCCGGCCCCTCGCCGAGATGGAGGAGCGTCTCCTCGCCCATCGGCTCGATGAGCGAGACCGTGCGCGGCCAGACCACCGGCGCCCCCTCGCCCTCACCGAGGAGGTGGAGCCGCTGCGGGCGGAGGCCGATCTCGACCGCACCCTCGGGCACCCGCTCGGGCAGCAGCACCGGGCCATCCGCCACCTGTACCCCATCCTCGACCGATGCGAGCGGCAGGATGTTCATCGCCGGCGCCCCGATGAAGCCCGCGACGAAGCGCGTGGCCGGGCGCTCGTAGAGCTCGGACGGCCCGCCGACCTGCTCGATCGCCCCGTCGCGCAACACCACGATGCGGTCGGCCATGGTCATCGCCTCCACCTGGTCGTGGGTGACGTAGATCATCGTCGCGCCGAGGCGGCGTTGCAGCGCACGGATCTCGGCCCGCATCTGGCCGCGCAGCTGCGCGTCGAGATTGGAGAGCGGCTCGTCCATCAGGAAAATGTCGGGCTCGCGCACGATCGCGCGTCCCATGGCCACACGCTGGCGCTGGCCGCCGGAGAGTTCGCGGGGTCGCCGCTCCAGGAGTTTGTCGAGGCCCAGCATCCCCGCAGCCCGGGCCACGGCCGCGTCACGCTCGGCCCTCGCGGTGCCCCGCATGCGCAGGCCAAAGCCGATGTTCTGCGCCACGGTCATATGCGGGTAGAGCGCGTAGTTCTGGAACACCATGGCGACATTGCGGGCCTTGGGGGTCGCGGCGGTGACGTCGCGCCCGCCGATCCGGATGCGGCCTGCGCTCACGCTCTCGAGCCCGGCGAGGAGGCGCAGAAGCGTGGTCTTCCCGCAGCCCGACGGCCCGACATAGACGACGAACTCACCGTCGGCGATCGCGAGGTCGACATGGCCGATCACCTGCGTTGCGCCGAAACTCTTGCTGACACCCTGATAGGCTGCTTCCGCCATCGCCCATGTCTCCCATTGCCGGGGGCGGGGTAGCACCGGCGCGTGACGCTTTCGTTGCGCTGCGGGAGCGTCACCCGGCGGCGAGGAGCGCCCGGGCGACGGGCCCGGCGAACACCCCCGCCGTCGCGACCACCAGCGCGGTGAGAAGCGCTGCTGCGGCGAGCAAACAGGCGATCTCGGCGAGGACGAGGCGCGCCACGGTCCAGCGCGAGGCGCCGATCAGCGCCGCGGTCTCGAACTCGCCCCGGCGGAGCTCGAGCGAGAGATAGACGGCGAGGCCCGCCGCCATCAGCGCCGCAAGGCCGACCATGAGTACCACCGCGTCGATCACCCGCTTCACGCGGAAGAGCTGGTCGACGAGCCCGCCGATGACCTCCGAGGGGACGACGAGCTGCACCGGGCGCTCGGGGTCGAGATAGCGGCCCTTGAGGATCGTGCCGGCGCGGGTGTCATTGGGGACGACGATCGCTGCTGTCAGCGGATAGCTCGCCGGATCGCCGTGGAAATGCAGCGCGGCGACGTTCTCCTCGGTGATCTCGCGATAGGCCACCTGTGCTGCATCGGGCGCGGGGCCGTGCCCGAGGGCCACGTCGTCATGGCCGTGGCCGATGCCGGCGATCACCCAGGCGGTGGGGAGATCGACGAAGACGGCCTCGTCGTCGGGCGTGCCGGTCGGGGCGAGGACGCCGACGACGGGCATGCGCAGCGGGTAGCCGGCGGAGAGGTCGACGAGGCTCTCCGGGTCGGTGGTGATGCGGTCGCCCGGGGCGAGGCCGAGGTGCCGGGCGATGCCCGCGCCCAGCACCGCCTCGCCGAGGAGGGCGAGCCCGCGGCCCTCGGCGATCCGGAGGCCGCGGAGCTCGAAATAGTCGAGCGAGGTGCCGACCACCGGCGCCTGGCGCGCGCGAAAGCCGAGATGGAGCGGGATCGCCGCCGCCAGCCCGCTGTCCCACACCGCGTCTACGGCGCCCATGGTGATCGGCTCCGGCGGATCGGCGCCGAAGTGGAGCGCGCCGACCGCAAGATCGAGCCGGCTGCCGCGGGTGCCCAGAAGCATCGGCGTGGTCTCGGCGCGGGCGGCGAGCTGACGCTCGGCGGCAGCCAACAGGCGCTCGAGCCCGAGCGGGACCGAGAGGATCAGCGCCATCATCGCGACGAGGACAAGGCTCTTGCGCCAATGATAGCCGAGATAGGCGAGCGCGAGGCGAACCGCCCTCATGCGGCCCCGCGCGCGCGAAACGCGGCGAAGTCGACCACCCGGTCGAAGCGCGGCAAGAGCGCGTGATCGTGGGTGACGACCAGGAGCGCCGCGCCCTCCTCCCGCGCCCGGTCGAAGAGGAGATCTAGGATCAACCCCTTGGCCTCGGGGTCGAGATTGCCCGTCGGCTCATCGGCGAGCACGATCCGCGGGCGCGCGATCAGCGCGCGGCAGATCGCGACGCGCTGGCGCTCGCCTTGGCTGAGCGCGGCCGGTCGGCGGCGCAGCAGCGGGCCGATCCCGGCGGCCTCGGCCAGCGCCTCGGCACGCGCGCGCACCGCCCGGTCGAAGGCCAGTCGGTCGGAGACGAGCACCGGGTAGAGGATGTTGTCGCGCACCGTCAGGTGGTCGAGCAGCTCGACCCCCTGGAAGACGAAGCCGATGCGCGCGGCCCGGAGCGCGCGACGCTCGCGGTCGGAGAGCCCGGCGATCTCGGTGCCGTCGAGCTCGACCGTGCCCCAGTCCGGCACCGCGATCCCCGCGATCAGGCGGAGGAGCGTCGTCTTGCCCGAGCCCGACGGGCCGACGATGGCGACGCGCTCGGTGCCGCCAAGGTGGAACTCCGGCACCCTCAGCGCGAACCCGCCGGGATAGGCGAAGGCGAGATTGCGGACCTGGATCGCCGGCGCCTCAATCATGCCCGTCGAGGGCCCCGTCCTCATGGCCGACCACGACCTCTCCGGCACCCGTCTGGTCGACCTCGCGCAGGGTGAAGCCCGTCAGCCGCCACTGCCCCCCGACCGGCGCGAGCGCGAGATCGGCGGCATAGGTGTTGCCGCGGATATGGGTGTGGTCGCCATGCCCGACGCTGCCGAGGACGGCCCAGCGCGCCGCGACGGCGATCCCCCCGCCCGCGCGCGTCGTCTCGAGATCGAGGAGATGCAGCTCGTGCACCGCCTGGGCGGCCGTCTCGAGCCCCGTGTTCAGGAGCGCTGCGCGATGCTCGAGATAAAGGGCCTCGAGCGCCTCTCCGGCCGCGACCCCGGCGAGGGTGTCATAAACGGCCTCCTCCCCCTCCGCCTCGTAGGCGCGGTAGAGCCCGTCGAGCACCGAGGCGACGAGCGGCGCGGGCTGTGCCGCCGCCGCGGCCACAGAGAGAGGGATCAGCCCATCGGGCCCGGGATAGGTGGCGGCGCGGCTGTCACGCCAGGCCACCGCGAGCGCGAAGAGCCCGAGCACCAGTGCCATCGCAGCCCCGGCCAGAAGCGCGATCAGCGCCGCGCGCCGGATGCCCGTCCCGCGAAGGGTTGCCGTCCCGCCCATCGCCCTAGCAGACGCGCAGCCTGCAGCCTGAGCTCTCGCTCCGGTCCGGCAGCGGGCGGGTGGCCATGGTGATCCGCTGGGCGCGCGGGTTCGGCCGCCCCGCTTGGAGCGTGCCACTCAGAAAGCGCATACAATCGCCCGGGTTCATCGGCGGCGGCTGGTCCCGCGGCGTGGTGTCAGCGGGTTTCCAGTCGGCCATCGGGCACCTCACGGGCTCTCGGGCGGCTCGGGGCGGCGGCACGACTCGGCGAATGCACCCGCGCAGCCGGCATGGCATAGAGGGGCCAGGCGGACAAGCGGAGGCGCGGGTGCGGCGGATCGCGGGGCTCTGGCTGAGGCTGAGGGACGACCGGGGCGTCGCGCTCTTCACCGCGGTGTGGCTGACGCTGGCGATCTCGGTGCTAGCGATCGGCGTCGCGCGGGAGAGCCGGACGACGGTCGCGATCACGGCCAACGAGCTGGCCGCCGCCCGAGCGACCCAAGCCGCCGAGGCGGGGCTCGCGCGCCTCGCGCTCACGGTGCTGGCAGAGGCCAGCGGGCTCACGCTGCCCGTGAACGCCGAGGAGCGCGCCTTTGTCGAGGGGGTCGAGCCGCTCGGGCAGGCGCCGCTGCCGCTCGACGGGCGGCCGGTCGCCTGGGCCTATGGCGAGGCGCGCGTGATCCTTCGCGCCGAGGCGGAGCGGGGCAAATACGACCTCAATGCGGGGCGCCCCTCGATGATGGCGCGGGTGCTCGCGGTCGCCGGCGCCGCCGAACCCGAGCGCCTTGCCGAGCGGATGCTGGCGCGGCGCAAGCGCGACCTTCGCCGCGGCGTGGCCTGGCGGCTCGACGACCGCGAAATCACCGGGCTCGACATTCTCGCGCGCCTCCCGGGCGTCGACCGCGGTCTGCTCGCGCGCCTCGCGCCACTGGTCACAGTGCACTCAGACCTCGTCGATCCCGACCCGTCCACCGCACCGGCCGCGCTCTACGCGGCGCTGCCGCTCTCGGAGGCGGACCGCACGCTCGCCGAGGAGGCCCGCGCCGCCCGGCGCAACCGGACCGACGGAGACCCCGAAGCCTACACGCTGCGCGCCCGTGCCTGGCTGCCCGACGGCACAGCGGCCGAGGCGAGCGTCGTCATGGAGATCGACCCCGGATATGACCGCCCCTTGCGCGTGATCGCAAAACCTGCGCCCTGAGGGGCGGGACGATCCGGGCGTGGAGCGGATGTGATCGAGGCGAGCGATATCCTCCTGCACAGCGCGGTCGCGCTGGCCGCATTCTTCCAGACCGTGACGGGCGTCGGCTTCGGCATGGTGGCGGGGCCGGTGATCCTGCTCCTCATGAACGACGCCTCGGCGATCCTGGTCTCGACGCTGATGAGCTGGCTGATCGCGCTGGTCCTCGCGCCGGCGCTCCTGCGGGGCTCAGACCGGGGGATGCTCGCCCGCCTCGCGCTCGGGGCGCTCATCGGCCTGCCGGTGGGTCTGGCGCTCCTGACGCTCGCCGATGTCGCGACGCTCAAGCTGCTGGCGGGGCTGACCATAAGCCTTGCCACCGCCATGATGCTCTTCGGCGCCCCGGGGGTCGGGCGGCCGAGCCGCGGGCTCGATCTTCTGGCCGGCGCGCTCGGCGGGCTCTTCGGCGGGGCGCTCGCCATGCCGGGCCCCACGGCGGCGATCCGCATGGGCGGGCTCGGCTATGACAAGGCGACCGTCCGGAGCACCATGGTCGCCTTCTTCGTGACCGCCTGGCCGGCGATCCTGCTCGGTCAGGCCCTGACCGCCGGCCTGTCGGAGAGCACGCTCCGCCAGGCGCTCGGCCTCGTGCCGGCGACGCTCGCGGGCCTCGCGCTCGGACAATGGGCCGCGTCGCGGGTGAGCGAGCGGGTCTTCCGCCGCCTGGTGATGGTGTTTCTGGTCGCAACGGCCGCGAGCTTGATCCTATCCTACCTCTCCACCGAGATCGCCATGGCCGGGGGAGACGCTGCATGATCATGGAGAGGCTCAGAGCGCGTCCGCGCGTCGAGATGGGCCGCGCGCCCACGCCGCTCGAGCGGCTCGACCGGCTCGGGCAGAGCGTCGGCGGCGCCACCCTATGGGCCAAGCGCGACGACCTCAACGACCTGGCCTTCGGCGGCAACAAGGTGCGCCAGCTCGCCTACTATTTCGGCGCGGCCCGCGCCGACGGCGCCGACACGGTGCTGATCACCGGCGCGGTACAGTCGAACTATTGCCGTCTCACGGCGGCGTTCGCCGCGCGCCTCGGGATGGAGTGCCACATCCAGCAGGAGGAGCGGGTGGCGCATGCCGATCCCGCCTATCGCCGCTCCGGCAATGTACTGATCGAGCGGCTCCTCGGCGCGCATCTCCACAGCTATCCCACGGGCGAGGACGAGGCGGGCGCCGACGCCAATCTCGAGGCGATCGCCGAGCGGCTGCGGCGCGAGGGGCGGAGGCCCTATGTGATCCACCTGGCCCCCGGCCATCCCCCGCTCGGCGCGCTCGGCTATATCCACGCGGCGGCGGAGGTGCTGGAGCAGGCCGCCGCGGCGGGCATCGAGTTGAGCCATGCCGTCGTCCCCTCGGGCAGCGGCGCGACCCATAGCGGGTTTCTCTTCGGCCTGCGCGCACTCGGCTCGGACCTCCCCGTCACGGGCATCTGCGTGCGCCGGGCGGCAGACCAGCAAAAGCCGCGGATCGAGGCACGCTGTGACGAGATCGCGGCCCTCCTGGGCGTGGCGAACCCGGTGCGCCCGGAGGATGTGGTCGTCGACGACCGCGTCCTCGCGCCCGGCTATGGCCGCCTCAATCCCGAGACGGAGCGGGCGATCCAGCTCACGGCACGGACCGAGGCGATCCTCCTCGACCCCGTCTATTCGGGGAAGACGATGGCCGGCGCGCTCGCCCTCGCCGAGGCGCTCGGCCCCGGGCGCGACGTGCTCTTCGTCCACACCGGCGGGACCCCGGCGCTCTTCGCCTATGCCGAGCCGCTCGAGCAGATGCTCGAGGGCCCGGCACAGCAGGGCTGAGAGCCGCGGAGCGCTCAGGCGCTCCGGTAGAGCTTGGTCATCGAGAACTCCCGGTGGCCGAGCGCCTCGGCGCAGGTGATCCGCCCGTTGGCGACCCGCTCGATCATGTCGATCAGCGCATCACCCGCCTGGTCGATCGTCTGCTCGCGGGTCAGCACCCCGGTCACATCGACATCGATATGCTCGGACATGGTGCGGAGCGTGCGCGGATTGCCCGAGATCTTGATCACCGGGACGATCGGGTTGCCGACCACATTGCCCTGCCCGGTCGGGAAGGTGTGGATCACATAGCCCGCCGCCGCCATCAGGGTCACGCATTCCGCCGCGGCGGAGGAGGTGTCCATGAAATAGAGGCCCGGGCCCTGGCGCGGCGCCTCCGCCGGGCCGAGCGCGTCGATATAGCGGCATTCCCGGCCGATCTTCTCGAGATTGCCGAGGGCTTTCTCTTCGATCGTGGTCAGGCCGCCCTCGATATTGCCCTTGGTCGGCTGGCTGTCGGAGAGGTCGGAGGTCTTGTGCGGCTCGATCACCTCGTCCTGATAGGCATGGAAGATCTTCATGAACTTCGCGCCCGCCTCCTCGGTCGCGGCGCGGGCCCGGC
>CAYORO010000148.1:0-9559 GCA_964406355.1 uncultured Limibaculum sp. | reverse complement strand
GCAGGAGGATCGGCGCGCCCGACATCCGCCCGTCGAGCTTGGCGAAGGCGATGACCGAGCCGGTGAAGGTGATCGCACCGATCGCGACGCCGAGGGCCATCTCGATCAGCGAGGCGGTCTTGATCGCGCCCACCGAGCCGATGCCGAACTGCGCCGGCGAGTAAAGCGCCGCCGCCGCGACGAACACCGCCGCGAGACCCACCAGGCTGTGGAAGGCCGCGACGAGCTGCGGCATCTGGGTCATCTCGACCTTGCGCGCGATATAGCCGCCGATGGCCCCGCCGGCGCCGATCGCAAGCAGGATCGAGAACAGCGCCCCGTTGTCCTCGGGCGGCGCGGCGATGCCGAGCGTGGTGAGGACCGCGAGCAGCATGCCGGCGATGCCGAACCGGTTGCCCTGCACCGAGGTCGTCGGGTGCGACAGGCCCCTCAGCGCCAGGATGAACAGGACCCCCGAGATGAGGTAGAGAAAGGCTGCGACATTCTCCATCGGGGTCAGCCCTTCTTCTTGAACATGGCAAGCATGCGCTCGGTGACGAGGAAGCCGCCGAAGATGTTCACCGCGGCGAGGACGACGGCGATGAAGCCGAAGGGCTTGGTCTCCTGCGCCGCACCGGCGGCGACCGAGGTGCCGGCGGCGATCAGGGCGCCGACGATGATCACCGAGGAGATCGCGTTGGTCACCGACATCAGCGGCGTGTGGAGTGCGGGCGTCACCGACCAGACGACGTAGTAGCCGACGAAGACCGCGAGCGCGAAGATCGACAGCTGGAAGACGAAGGGGTCGATCCCCGTCGCGGCGGCCCCGGCGGCGCCGGCGGCAGCAGCCGCGGCCTCGGCCTGGGCGGCCTCCTGGGCGGCGGCATCGGCCATCTCGGCGAGATGCGCGGCGGCGGCGCCGATCGATTCGGCGGCGTTCTTCAGATCCTCGAATGCGGACATCGCTTACTCCTTCGCCGCGAAGTTGGGGTGGACGACCGCGCCGTCCTTGGTCAGCCGGATGCCCTTGACGAGCTCGTCCTCCTCGTCGAGGGCGAGCGCGCCGTCCTTGATGAAGGGCGAGAGGAAGTTGTAGTGGTTCCGGGCGTAGAGCGCGGAGGCATCCGCCGCGAGCCGGCCGGGCATGTTCGCATAGCCGATGATCAGCTGGCCGCCCGCGGTCTCGACGGCGCGGTCGAGCTCGCAGCCCTCCACATTGCCGCCCTGCTCGGCCGCGAGATCGACGAGCACCGAGCCCGGCTTCATCGAGGCGACCATCTCCTTGGTCACCAGCACCGGCGCCTTGCGGCCCGGGATCAGCGCGGTGGTGATCACGATGTCCTGCTTGGAGATGTGGTCGGCGATCAGCTCGGCCTGCTGACGCTTGTAGTCCTCCGACATCTCCTTGGCGTAGCCGCCCTCGGTCTGCGCCTGCTCGAACTCCTCGTTCTTCACCGCGACGAACTTGGCGCCGAGCGAGGCCACCTGCTCCTCGGTCGCCGGGCGCACGTCGGTCGCCGAGACGATGGCGCCGAGGCGGCGCGCGGTGGCGATCGCCTGCAGGCCCGCGACGCCCGCGCCCATCACGAAGACCTTGGCCGGCGCGATCGTGCCGGCGGCGGTCATCATCTGCGGCATCCCCTTGCCATAGGCGTTGGCCGCCTCGATCACCGCCTTGTAGCCGGCGAGGTTCGACTGCGACGACAGCACGTCCATCGACTGCGCGCGGGTGATCCGCGGCATGAATTCCA
The DNA here is from genome assembly GCA_964406355.1 of uncultured Limibaculum sp. Taxonomy (GTDB): domain Bacteria; phylum Pseudomonadota; class Alphaproteobacteria; order Rhodobacterales; family Rhodobacteraceae; genus Thermohalobaculum. Next base: position 7,829 of record CAYORO010000148.1, on the reverse strand, counting down.
TGGCGAAGGCATCGATCCCGTGCTCGGCGCAGGCCGACAGCAGCTCGGGCTCGGTGAACGGCGCCATGGTGCAGAAGAGCTTCTGGCCCCTGGCATACTGGCCGAGCTCCTCGACCGTCGGGCGCAGGATCTTCAGGACCACATCGGCGCCCGAGAGCGCGCTCGCCGCGTCCCCGGCGATGGTGGCCCCGGCTTTTTCGTATTCGGCATCGGGGATGTCGGCCGCGCCGCCCGCGCCCGCCTCCAGCACCATGTCGACGCCGAGCTTGGCGAATTTCTTCACCGTCTCGGGCACCGCGGCCACGCGCGTCTCATTCGCGCGGGTCTCCCGGGGAACTGCGATCTTCATCCGTTTCTCTCACCTTGTCTCTCGTTGGGGGCCGCGTGTGATGCGTGCCGGGGTTCTACGCATGGCGGTGGGGCCGGCAGCGACGTGCCGGCGGCCGCGAGACCCGAGCACGCGGGCCGGGCGTCAGGTCTGTGTGATCGCCAGGAAGACCAGCACGACGGCGACGATGACGACGACGATCACCATCGCCTTCATCAGGCCGTTGAACGCCCGCTGATGTTCGCTGAGATCGATCTCCGGCTGATTATCTGCGCTCATCTCGGTTCCCTCCCTTGCCGGTTTGGCCGCGCAAGCCCGCGGCACTATAGCGTTGCGCAGCGTCCGTTCAATTGAAGCGACCCGTCCCGGGCCGCCATTGTCCGGACTCGGCGGCACATGCTAACCAGCCACACTAGACATTTGCTCGAGGTGACCGGTATGCAACGGTTCGGTGTCCTTCCCCTGCTGCTGCTCTCGGCGATGGCGGTGGCACAGACCGGGGAGCCCGCCGACACTCAACCCGCTGAAACGGGGGGGCCGGCCCAACGCCTCGTCTTCGCGAGCGAGCCCGAGCGGATCGCCGAGATCCTGCGCTCGGAGGGACTGGCCGCGCGCCTCGGTACCGACAGCTATGGCGATCCGAAGATCGAGAGCGCCTCGCAGGGCGCGACCTGGGTGCTGTATTTCTTCGAGTGCCGGGACAATGCGAATTGCCGCTCGGTCCAGTTCTTCTCGGGCTTCGATGTCGAGCCGGGCCTCCCGCCCGAGCAGGTCGCGGCCTGGAACCGCGAGAACCGCTACGCCAAGGTCACGGTCGACGAGGAGGGCGATCCGCGTTTCCAGATGGACGTCAATCTCGACCGCGGCGTCACCGAGGCGAATTTCCGCGACACGATCTATCTGTGGAACCAAGTGCTCGCGGCCTTCCTCGCGCATATCGGATGGTGAGGCGCCCGCCTCAGTAGCTTGGCGCGCGCCAGCCGACCCGGCCCTCGGCCCGCTCGGGCGGCGGCGCAACGGCGGGCACGAAGAAGTCCGGCTGGAGCGGCGTGCCCGGGCTGACGGCGTAGCGCTCGAATTCGGTCACCCCCTCGGCCGCGAGCACGAGATCGTCGAGGCAGAACCACCCCGTGAACTCCACCGGGCGCGCCAGCACCGCGACCGCCGCGTCGCCCATGATCTCGGGCCGGCGCGACGCCTTGGCCATCGCATCGCCGCCGAGCAGGTTCCGCACCGCCGCGGTGTCGATGGTCGTCCGCGGCCAGAGGCAGTTGACCCCGATCCGGCCGGCGAACTCCCCCGCCCAGCCGAGCGACAGGAGGCTCATGGAGTACTTCGCGAGGCTGTAGGCGGGGTGCTGGCGGAACCAGCGTTCGGAGAGATCGGGCGGGGGAGAGATCGTCAGGATCCGCCCGTGCGGCGAGGCGAGGAGATGGGGCAGCGCGGCCTGGGTGACGGCGAAGGTGCCGCGCGCATTGATCCCATGCATCAGGTCGAAGCGCTTGAGCGGGGTCGCGGCCGTGCCGGTCAGCGAGATCGCCGAGGCGTTGTTGACGACGATGTCGAGCCGGCCGAACCGCGCGACCGTGGCCTCGATCGCCGTGGCCACCTGATCCCCGTCGCGGATGTCGCAGACGAGCGGGAGCGCCCGTCCGCCCGCGGCCTCGACCGCCTCGGCCGCGCTGTGGATGGTGCCCGGCAGCTTGGGGTGTGGTGTGTCGGTCTTGGCCGCGAGGGCGACATCGGCCCCCGCACGGGCACAGGCGCAGGCGATGGCGAGCCCGATCCCGCGGCTGCCGCCCGAGACGAAGACCGTGAGCCCCTTGAGCCGCGTCATCCCTCTCCCCGTGCCCAGTCGAGCGCCGTCTCGAGCCGATCCTGCCCCCAGAAGAGCTCCTCGCCCACGACAAAGCTCGGCGCGCCGAAGATCCCGAGCCGGTCGGCCTCGGCGACCTGCGCCCGGAGCGCGTCCTTGGTCTCGGGCGTGCCGGCCGCCTCGAGCAGCGCTGGCGTCTCGCCGGCCTCGCGGAGCGCATCGGCGATCACCTCGGGCGCGGCGATGTCGGCCCCCTCGCCATGGCCCCGGCGGAAGACGGCGCGCACGAAGGCCGGGCCCCAGGGCCGGTCCTGCCCCAGGAGGGCGACGCGGGTCGCAAGCAGGCTCCGCGCCGGAAAGACGGGCGCGCGGGTGAAGGGGAGGCCGTGGGCGGCGCAGATCCGTTCGAGGTCGCGCCACATATGCCGGCCCTTCGCGGGATGGAGGTTGAAGGGCGAATCGGCCATCCCCTGCGCCGCGAAGATCGGGCCGAGGAGAAATGGCCGCCAGAGCACCGTGACGCCCTTTGCGCACGCCTCCGACTCGATCCGCATCGCCGCCGGATAGGAGTAGGTCGAGGCAAACTCGAACCAGAAGCCGACGCGCGGGGCTCCGGCTGGAGCACTCATGCCGGGCGCCAGAGCCATTCGCCCTCAGCCCCCTCGCGCCGCGAGATCCGCCCCGCCCGGTGCAGGCGATTGACATGGGCCACCGCCTCGACGAGGGCGAGGCCGGTCTCCGTCTCAGGGATCGGCCGGCCGTAGATCGCGTCGAAGAGACCGAGCGCCGTGCGCTCTCCATCTCGGAGTAGCGCCTCGATCCGGCCGAGTGCGCTCTCGTGCTCGGCGACCAGCGCGACGAGCCGGCCGGCCAGCCCGCGAAACGGCCGCCCATGCCCGGGCAGCACCAGCGGATCGGCCTCGAGCCCCGCAAACCGCGTGAGACTCTCGAGATATCCGCCGAGCGGGTCGGCCTCGGGCTCGGTGGGGTAGACGCCGATGTTGGGCGAGATCGTCGGCAGCACATGGTCGCCCGCGAGGAGCACCTCCCCGTCCTCCGACCAGAGCGTCGCATGCGCAGGAGCGTGCCCGTCGTCGAGCCGCACGCGCCAGGCCCGCCCGCCGGCCTCGATCCGGTCGCCCTCCTCGAGCGCCCGGTAGCCGAGCGGCATCGGCGCCACGCAATCGGCGAAGTTGAAGGGCCGCTCGGCCGCATAGGCTGCGAGCGCGGCCCCCGTCACGCCAGCGCGGCGGCGGAAGGCTATCTGCTCGGGCGTCGGGCGATCCTGAGGGTCGAGGGTCAGCATCCGCGCCATCAGCCAGGCGATCCGGCTCGCCAACACATCTGCACCGCGGCCCGCGAGATGGCCGAGAAGGCCCACATGGTCAGGGTGGTGGTGGGTGAGGATCACGCGCGCCACGGGCTTTCCGCCGAGCGGGCCTGCGAGGAGCGCGTCGAGCGCCGCACGGCCCGCGGCCCAGTCGAGCCCCGTATCGACGAGGGTCCAGGCTGGCCCGTCGTCGAGCGCGTAAAGATTGACGTGCTCGAGCCCCGCCATCGGCAGCGGCAGCCGTGCCCAGAGAATACCGTCGGCGACCCTCACCGCCGCGCCATGGGCCGGCGACCGGGGCCCGGCAGACCGCAGCGGCGCCGTCACGGGGCGGCTCGATTGCCGATGGGTGCGCACAGGGTCACGGGCGGCCTCTTCGGAGCGGTCGTGCGCGTTGCTTGCGAGCGCACCCGGTCCGGGTGTAGCCCGCAGGGTGCGGGGTCACAAGGAACCGGCGGCCGTTGGAGCTGCCCGAGGAGGAGACGCGGCAGGGTGGAGACGCGGCGGCTGAGCCCGGATGCGGCCGGCATCGCGGAGGCGGCGGCGCTCCTCGTGGGGGGCGCGCTCGTCGCCTTCCCGACCGAGACGGTCTACGGCCTCGGCGGGGATGCGCGCTCGCCGGACGCGGTGGACGCGATCTACCGGGCGAAGGGCCGGCCGGCCGAGAACCCGCTGATCGTCCATGTCGCCGGGCCGACCGACGTGGTCCGGCTCGCGGCGATGCCTCCTGAAGCGGAGCGACTGGCGGCCACCTTCTGGCCCGGCGCCCTCACGCTGGTGCTGCCGCTCGCGCCGGGCGCGGAGCTCGCGCCGGCGGTGACGGCTGGGCTCGGAACGGTGGCGATCCGCGTGCCGGATCATCCGGTGGCCCGGGCGCTGCTGCGCGCGGCCGAGCGGCCGGTCGCGGCGCCCTCGGCCAATCCGTCGGGCCGGGTGAGCCCGACCTCGCCGGCCCATGTGCTCGACGGGCTCGCAGGCCGGATCGCCGCGGTGCTTGACGCCGGCCCCTGCCCGGTCGGTCTCGAATCGACGATCATCCGCTTTGACGACGAGATCGGGCCGCGGCTCCTGCGTCCGGGCGGCATCCCGGCCGAAGCGCTCGAGGAGGTGCTCGGGCGTCCGCTCGCCACAGCCGGAGAGCCCGAGGCCACCCGCCCCACCGCGCCGGGCCAGCTCCCGAGCCACTATGCGCCCGGCGTGCGGCTTCGCCTCAACGCGTCACAGCCAGGGAAGGGTGAGGGGTGGCTCGGGCTCGGGCCGGTGCCGCCCGGGGTGAGCGGGCCCGCGCTCAGCCTGTCGCGGCGACGTGATCTCGGCGAGGCGGCGGCCAATCTGTTCGGCCATCTGCGCGCGATCGACGCGGCCATGGGGGGGCGCGGCATCCTCGCCGTCGGCCCGATTCCGGAGACGGGCCTTGGCCGCGCGATCAACGACCGGCTCGCGCGCGCTGCGGCGCCGCGCCCGGCCGCCCGGGGCAGTCGAGACTAGGGGCGCGGGGCCGTGTCCGGGCCGCAAGCGATGCTCTCCGCTCCGCCCTGCAACGCCGCACCGCATGTCGCGTCGAACTCGCTCGACGTCGCGCTCTCAAGCACAGGCACAGCCGCTGGCGCGCGCGCGCTGATCGCGAGCGCCAGGGTCGCCGCGAGCGCCGCGAGTCCCCCCATCCACGCGATACGGTCCCCTGCCATGCCGATCCTCCTTGTGTTTATCTGTTGGGCAGACAGCCTAGGCTGCAGGCAAGCATTAGGGCAAGAGAGCAATCAATGAAAACCGGCGAGAGGAATGCCATTACCGATGTTGCGGGGCTATTTGTCGGCCAGGCCGAGGCTCCGGAGCACACGACCGGCGCCACCGTGGTGATCGCCGAGCGGCCGGCCGTGGCCTCGGTCGATATCCGCGGCGGGGCGCCGGGGACGCGGGCCTCGGAGGGTCTGACACCGGGCGGGGTGGTGGAGCGGATCGACGCGCTCGCGCTCTCGGGCGGGTCGGCCTTCGGGCTCGACGCGGTCGGCGGGCTGATGGACCGGCTCCGCGAGGAGGGCCGGGGGTTTCAGATCGGCCCGGCGCGGGTGCCGATCGTGGCCGGCGCGATCATCTTCGACCTGCTGACCGGTGGCGGCAAGGGGTGGGAGCAGCCGCCCTACTGGCAGCTCGGCCGGGCCGCGGCGGCGAAGGCAAGCCGCGAGGTGGCGCTCGGCAACCATGGCGCGGGGCTCGGCGCCACGGCCGGGCCGATCAAGGGCGGCGTCGGCACCGCCTCGATCCGGCTCGGCGATGTCACCGTCGGCGCGCTGGCCGTGGTCAATCCGCTCGGCTCGGTGCTGATCCCGGGCACGCGAACCTTCTGGGGCTGGTGGCTCGAGCAGGCGGGCGAACTCGGGCACCAGACCCCGCCAACCGCCCCGCCCACCACGCTCGACCATGTCTTCCCCGGAGAGCCCGGCGCCAACACCACGCTCGCCGTCGTCGCAACGGACGCGACGCTCACCCGCGAGCAGGCGCTCCGCGTCGCCATCATGGCGCAGGACGGGCTCGCCCGCGCGATCCGGCCGGTGCATGCGCCGCTCGACGGCGATGTGGTCTTTGCGCTTTCGACCGAGCGGGGACCTGCGCCGGATGGCCCGGCGGCGCTCTCGCGGATCGGCATGATGGCGGCCGACACCGTCACGCGGGCGATCATGCGCGGCGTCTATGAGGCGACGGGGCTCGCCGGCGTGCCCGCCTGGCGCGATCTCGGGCCTAGCGGCGCTCCACCTGCGTGACCGCGCCCGCCTCGCCGGTGGTCGCGTCGAAAGCGCGGACCCGCTCCGAGCCATCGGCCCCGCGGGTGACGACGAGCAACGCCCCCCCGCTGCGGCCGACCGCCACGATCTCGGCACCCGGTGGGAGCGCGATCGCCTCGGGCAGCGGACCGGGGCCTGCGAGCGGCGCGCGCCCGCCCATCACCGCGCCGAGCCGGCTGACAAGCGCGGCGCTCACCACTACCATTCCTCCGATCAGGACGATAAGCAGCGCGGTCACCAGCCGCCGCATGCGGCGGATCGGCGCGGGCTCCGGCAGGTCCTCCTCGTCCGTCGACCCGGCCCCGGTGCGAGGGAGCTCGTCCATGTCCGTCCCCCCTGCCCCGACCGGCCCCAAGGATGCCCGCGACGACATCCGCGACGAGATCTCGCTCGTGATCCCCGAGGAGGCCGACGGGTTCCGGCTCGACCGGGCCCTCGCGCGCGCGGCCGAGGGCCTCGCCGAGGCGCCGTCGCGCTCCCGCCTCGCGCAGCTCCTGGCCGAGGGCGCCGTCACCGACGCCGCGGGCCGGACGGTCTCGGAGCCGCGGCGCAAAGTCAAGGCGGGGGAGCACTTCCATGTGGTGCTGCCGGAGCCCGTGCCGGCCGAGCCCGAGCCCGAAGCGATCCCGCTCAGCATCCTACACGAGGACGCCGATCTGATCGTCGTCGACAAACCCGCCGGCATGGTGGTGCATCCCGCCCCCGGCGGCGAGCGCGGCACGCTGGTCAACGCACTGCTGCATCATTGCGGCGACACGCTCTCCGGCATCGGGGGCGAGCGCCGGCCCGGCATCGTGCACCGGATCGACAAGGACACCTCCGGTCTTCTCGTCGTCGCCAAGACCCAGGCCGCCCATGTGGCGCTGGCCGACCGCTTTGCGGCGCACGACATCGAACGGGCCTATCTCGCGGTGCTGCGGGGGGCGCCGTCGCGGGCGGATCCGCGGCTCGCGGGCCTGCCCGGTGTGAGCTTCGAAGGCGACGCCATCCGGATCGAGACCGGGATCGCCCGCCACCCCGGCGACCGCACGCGAATGGCGGTGACCCGGAACGGCAAGCGCGCGGTCACGCGGCTGCGCCTCCTCGAGCGCTACGGCCCTCCCACGGCCCCGCTGGCGTCGCTGGTCGAATGTCGGCTCGAGACCGGGCGCACGCATCAGATCCGGGTGCACGCAACGCATATCGGCCACGCGATGATCGGCGATCCGGTCTATGGCCGGCCGCGACCGCTGCCCAAGGACACCCCGCCCGAGGTGGCGGCAGCCCTCGCCGGCTTCCCGCGCCAGGCGCTGCATGCGGCGCGGCTCGGCTTCGTTCACCCCTCGACCGGGGCCGAGCTCCGCTTCGAGAGCACCCTGCCACAAGATTTGACGGATGTCGTGGAGACATTGCGCCGGATCGGCGTCGTTATACGTTAACGCATACGAGACGGGCGACGGTGTAAGGGCTGCTTCCGCCGACCCGCTCGACAGTTCGAAAGGGCCAAGACCATGTCCAACAGCTACGCCTCGCTGCCGGCCCCCTCGCCGGAACAGGGGCTGAGCCGCTACCTCTCCGAGATCCGCAAGTTCC
>CAYORO010000147.1:0-9590 GCA_964406355.1 uncultured Limibaculum sp. | reverse complement strand
CGACCCCCAGATTCGTAGTCTGGTGCTCTATCCAGCTGAGCTACCGGTGCCGCGCATCTCTTCGCCTATCGGTGTCGGCGCGCCGATGCAAGACCACCAGACGACGTTGCTTGTCCCAGCCCTGCCGATTGCCCGACCACTCCCAAAGTCGCCACGTCTGGCGCAGCCATGGCCACCCGCACTCCGGCCGAGAGCCGGTCAGGGACTGGCGATGAGCGTCAGGCGCGCCACTCGTCCGGGCCGCGTGAGGTTGAGGGCCTCCCGGTCGATCCGGCTCACCAGCCAGCCGTCGATCCGGTCGCCCACGGACACCCGCCGCACCGCCCCGTCAGGCAACCGGACGAGGCCGTCGCGCGAGCTCTGCCGCTCGATCACCCCGATCAGGACCGGCTCGCCAACGCCGAGGAGTGCGCTCGTGGTCGGACCGCCCGAGACGGCCCGCGCCGCCTGCCGGGCGGGAGGTGTGACCGAGCGGATGGTGGGCAGCGCCGCAAGACTGTCCGTGCGCGCGCGCTGCGGGACCGGGGCCACCTCCGGGCGCGTGGGCGGCAGGGGATAAAGCCCCACAAGCGCCGCCTCGTCGGCTGCAGGCGCGTCCGCCGGGCGTATGGGCGGCAGCGGCGAGCCCGGACCCGCATCAACCGCAAGGGACCTGCCCGTATAGTCTTGCGCATCGATACCCTCGGCCGCCGCGAGCCCCGGCGCATCCGGTCGAGCCAGTGGACGGGCCGCAGCGATGAGCGGGCCCGGTGCGGTCGCCGCACCCGCCGGTCCACCGACGATCGTTTCGACGGCCAGGTCCAGCTCGGCCCTCGGCCGTGGCGGCGTCAGCCATGCGAGATCAGCCACGCGCCCGGGTTCAGGTTGGGCGAGATCTGCGCGGCGAAGTCCAGGGCGCGGCGGCGCGAGCGCAGGGGGCCGTGGCCCGCTCGGCGGCGCGGAGCGCAGCGGCGAGGGGCCGAGTTCGAGGTCAGGCGCGATGCGCAGCCCCGGAAGGCTGGGCGGTGCCAGTCGGACCGGCGGCTCGAGACGCAGGCCGCCGCGGAGGTCGTCGAGCGCGGGCAGCGCCGCCGGCGTCGTGAATGCAACCAACGGAACGGGCTCGGCCAGCGCGACATCGCGCCGGCGCTCGGCCGTGATCTCTGGGGCGATCTCCGGGGGCGGGTCGGTCGACACAAGCGCCTGGCGGATGCGCTGCGGCGATCCGGCCGCTCCACTGAGTGCCGGCTGGCCCGGACGGTCCGGTACGCCGATTGGCCTTGGCGCGACCGTCGCGCCAGCAACCGGGCTCGCGAGAAGCGGCGTGCCGGCGCCCGCCCCCTCCGCCAACTGGTGCGGCGCGCCCGCCCGCGGAACCGCCATGTCGCTCGGCCGAGCTGGGGCGCGCTCCTCGGAGGTCACTGCCGGCGTCGCAAGGCGCGGCAGCGGCATCGGGCCGGGCTCGGCATCAGACGCGCTGATGAGCGGGTCGACGCGGGGAACACGGGGCGCGGTGTGGCTCGCGGCAGACGTCAGCGCGCCGTCGCCGTCGACCACGGCGGCGGGGCGCTCGGGCGGCCCGATCAGCGCAACCCCAAGGAAGGCCAGAGCCACGGCAGCGGCTCCCACGGCGACGGCGAGGCCGGCGCGTCGCCAGCCGCTCCTGGCAGAAGCGGAAGCCGCGGGCGGCACGCCGGGCCGGCGGGGCACGGGGGTGTCCTCGGGCCGCACAGGAGCTACCGGCGCGAAGACGGCAAAGCCGGGCGCGAAGGCCACCGTCGCGGTGCGCGTCGAGACCGGTCCCGGCAGGAAGCCCCAGGACCGCGCATGGCCCGTCGCCTCGTCGGCCGATTGCCGCAACGCCGCCAGCACCGTGACCCGTCCATCGGTGTCAGCGCGCGAGCGGGCGAGCAGCAGCGCCTCCGCCGGCATCTCGAGGGCCGCCGCCGCGATTTCGGCCGCTGCGCGATCGTCACGGGCCGCCGGTGCATCGGCCTCGAATTCGAGGACGAGCACCTGCTCCGGCGGCAACCAGAGCCAGGTCGGGCTGCCGGCCAGACCGCGGTGGCCCGCGACCGTCAGCAGCCCCCGCGCGCGCTCCTCGAAGGACGGCTCGTCCAGAAGCGCGGCGCCCCGTTCGACCCAACTCTCGCCGTCCTCGTCATCTTCACGGATGAAGACCGCCACACCGGCCGCGGTGAAATCGAGCGCGAGCGCACGCGGAAGGAGAAACGACGCCGGACCGCCGCCCGCGCGCAAGGCCGGCCCCGGCGCTGTCGGCTCGGCTTGCCCTCGCGCGTCCATCAGCCCCCCGATGCTCGAGCGCGCCCTTGTGCGGACGCGTGTATTGCGGCCAGATTGTGCCCAATGCGGGCGCGGAAGGCCAGCCCCGGGCGCGCTTGCGCCGAATCCGGCCCCGTGCGAGAGGCTGATCCGGAATTCAGGGAGGCGTGCAATGGCTGAAGGGATGGCGGCGCGGCCGCAGGGCATGGCGGTGATCGCCGACAGGATTGCGCTGGGCGGCCGGCACAGATGGGCGCTGAGCCTCGGCCTGGTGGCAGCCGGGATCGTCGCCCTCGTGGTTGCGGCGAAGCTGCGCGTGCCGTTCTGGCCGGTGCCGATGACGATGCAGACCTTCGCGGTCCTGATGATCGGCGCGGCCTACGGGCCTCGGCTCGGCGGCGCCACAGTGCTCGGCTATCTGCTGATCGGCGCGCTCGGGGCCGATGTCTTCACCGGTGAGGCGAGCGGCGGCCTCGCCTATATGCTCGGCAGCACCGGCGGGTATCTCCTGGGCTTCCTGCTGGCGGCGCTGGCGCTCGGGGCCCTCGCCCGACGGGGATGGGACCGCAGCATCGGCTGGACGGCGCTCGCGCTCCTGATCGGCAACGCGCTGATCTATGCGCCGGGGCTCCTCTGGCTCGGGGCTCTGCACGGCTTCGACAAGCCGATCCTCGACTGGGGTCTCTGGCCGTTCCTCCTCGGTGACGCGCTCAAGCTCGCTCTGGCGGCGATGCTGCTGCCGCTGGCCTGGCGTGCGCTCGGCACAGGCCGCGGCTGAGGCTTGACGGGCCGCGGCTGGGCGCCACCGTCGCGCCCATGCTGCCGGTTGTGCACCACCCGGACTACCAGATCCCGCTCCGCGGCGGGACGCGCTTTCCGATGTCGAAATACGGCTATCTGCGGGAGGCGCTGCTGGCTCGCGGCATCATCGCGCCGGGGCGGTACCTCGCGCCCTCGGCCGTGAGCGCCCCGGTGGTCGCGCTGGCGCATGAGGCGGGCTATGTCGAGCGGGTCTTCGAGGGCCGTCTCGGGCGCGAGGAGCGGCGCCGCATCGGCCTCTCGGCCGCGCCCGACCGGGTCGCCCGACGCGCCCGGCTCGCAACCGCCGGCACACTGCTCGCGACCCGGATGGCGATCGAGGTCGGGATCGCGGCCAACACTGCCGGGGGCTCGCACCATGCGGGGCCAGAGGGCGGCGCCGGGTTTTGCGTCTTCAACGACGTCGGGGTGGCCATTCGCTCGCTGCTCGTGCGCGGGGGACCGGTGCCGGTGCTGGTGGTCGACTGCGACGTCCATCAGGGCGACGGCACCGCGCGGATCTTTGCGGAGGAGCCCGCCGTGCGGACCCTCTCGATTCATGCCGCGCACAACTATCCGGCGGAGAAGGCCCGCTCCACCGAGGACATCGCGCTCGACGACGCGACGGGCGACGCAGCGTATCTCTCGGCCCTGGCGGCCGGGCTCGACCGGGCGCTGGCCGCCGAGCGGCCCGGGATCGTCTTCTACAACGCCGGGGTCGATGTGTGGGCGGGCGACCGGCTCGGCCGCCTGGCGCTCAGCCCCGAGGGGATCCGCGCGCGCGACCGGTTGGTGATCCGCCGGATCCGCGGGCTCGGGGTGCCGCTCGTCTGCGTGATCGGCGGCGGCTATGACGACGAGCCGGAGCGGCTCGCCCGCCACCACGCGATCGTGTTCGAGGAAGCCGCCGCCGCGCTCTCGGCCTGACGGCGTCTCAGCCGACGAGGTCGATCGCGTCCTCGAGACCCCACTGCCCGCGGCCCCAGACCTCGGCGATCAGCACGCCATCGACCGCGAGCGTCGCCATATAGCCGAGATGCTCGACCGCGATCTCGGCCTCGGGCCCGAAGCCGCGGAGCTCGATCCGGTCCTCGGCCGCGTCGAAATCGGGCAGGCAGTCGACCCCCGTCTCGTCCGCGGTGAAGACAAAGACATCGCCCTCCGTGCCGCCGACGAGAAGATCGGCGCCAGTGCCCCCGGCCAGCCGGTCGGCACCCTCGCCGCCCATCAGCCGGTCACTGCCTTCGCCGCCATCCAGCCCGTCGGCACCCACGCCGCCGCGAAGCATATCGACGCCCGCCTCGCCGAAGAGATCGTCCGCCTCGCCACCGCCCTTGAGATAGTCGTTGCCGCCCTGCCCCATCATCAGATCGCGGGCCTCGGTGCCGGCCATGATCTCGTCGTCCTCGCTGCCGCCATGGCGCTCGGAGGCGAGGAACGGATCGCGCTGGACGTGGGTGAGCTCGGCCGCGCGCATCAGCATGTCGGCCATGCCGGTGGCCGCGACCTCGGCCTCGAGCGCGGCATCGGCGAGCGGCGAGAGATCGCCCCAAGTGGGGTCGGAGGCCCGCGTCGCGTCGAACTGCTCGGCGATGATCGCCTGGAAGGTCGGCCCGATCGCCGCGCCTGGTGCTGCGTCTTCGGCCAGCCCGCCGACCCAGAGATCGACATCCCCAAGCGTCGGGTAGACGGCGGCGAGCGCCTCCCGGACCTCCGGATCCGCGGTGATCAGCGAGAAATCGGTCGAGCCGGCCAGCGCCTCGGCATCCACGTCGCCAAGCACCTGCGCACGCACCGAGAGCCAGCCATCCAGGCCATGATCGCGCCCACGGAGGATGTTGCGCTCGGGCAGCGAGAAGCCCGTCAGCCCGCCATCCTCGGTGAAGAGCAGAAGGTTGAGGCTGTCCACCACCTTGATGTCGAGCGCCTGGGCCCGCGTCTCAAGAAGGCCCCGCAGCGTCGCCTGCACACCGGTCTCAAGCAGGATCGCGTCGTTCTCGAAGGTCGCGAAGAGCGGCACCGGATCGGCCAGCTCGGTCCCGTCCTCGGCGAGGAACTGGAACTCCTCGGGGATCGCGGTGTGGCCGAAGCGGTAGGCGGCGGTCGCGAACTCGTTGGAGATCCCGGTCGGCGCCTCGGGATCGTAGCCTGCATAGTCCGGCAGCGCGTCGCCGATCAGCGGGGGCAGGAACTCCTGATAGGTGATCTGCTGGATGATCGTCTCGACCGCGGCGCGGGCGGCGTGGAAGATCTCCTCGTCGCCCCAGCCAGGATGGGTCTCGGCGATGCGGCCAGCCCAATAGTTGTGCTCGTTGACGAGGAGCGTGTGGATCGCCGCGAGGCCGGGGTTCTCGCTCACCCGGATGTCGCCGGCGGCGAAGCCCTCCTCGGTCGGCATCTGGTAGCCGGCCTCGAGTGCCGCATCCGTGAACGGCACGAAGAGGTCCTGCTCATCGGCCAAAAGATCGACCCCGTCCGGGCCCTGCTGGGTCTGCACCCGCCCGCCCTCGAAGCTCCGCAAGAGCAGGGTGCGGAAGCCATCGGAGCCGTAGACCATGGAGGCGTCGAGCGCCGGGGTGATGTCATTGAGCTGCTCGCGCGGCGTGTCGAAGCCCGTGCCCGGCATGGCGGCCGAGCGGACCACAGGCGCCGGGGCGAAGTCGCCCGCGGGCTTCAGGATCTCGGCCTCCGGACCCTCCTGCTCGGGCGTCAGCGAGAGGTCGTGGTCGATGAACTGACCCCAGAAGATCCAGAGCGCCGAGAGGCCCTCGGGGCTCGGGATGTCCTCCTCGCCCTGGGTGAAGACGGTGAAGGCGACCATATCGGCCGGCACGCTCTCGCGTGGCTCGAAGATCCCGTCGGGATAGGCGGGCTCGGTGATGCGCCGGAGCGGCTCGATGACAAAGATCGGCGGCTCGATGAAGATCGGCGGATCGATCAGGATCGGCTCGTCGATCGGCGCGGTCTCGTTCGGCTCCATCATGTACCCCCGTCGGCCAAATGCCCTCCCGCTCACGATGGCGTTATCGGGGAAACAGGGCGATTTGTCGACACGACCGATGCGCGCGGGGCCGGCTACCCCTCCCGATCCAGGGCGCGCTTCAGCGAGATCGACCAGACGAGGGTGCCGACAGCCACGAGCCCGATCAGGATCGTCGCGATGGCGTTGATCTCCGGCGTCACGCCGAGCCTGACGGCGGAGAAGATCTTGATCGGCAAGGTGGTCGAGCCGGGCCCGGTGACGAAACTCGCGATCACCAGATCGTCGAGCGAGAGGGTGAAGGACAGCAGCCAGCCCGAGACGACGCCCGGCAGGATCATCGGCAGCGTGATCCGCCAGAAGACCGTCGCGGGCCGGGCGCCGAGATCCTGAGCCGCCTCCTCGACCGAACGATCGAAGCCCGCGAGCCGCGCCTGCACGACGACCGCCACATAGCACATCGAGAAGGTCGCATGGGCGATCACGATGGTGAGGAACCCGCGGTCGATCGCGAGAGAGATGAAGGTGAGCAGCAGCGACAGCCCGATGATCACGTCGGGCATCACCAAGGGCGCGAGCACCATGCCGGAGAAGAGCGTGCGCCCGAGGAACCTCGGCACCCGTGCGAGCGTGATCCCGGCCATCACCCCGAGTGCTGCAGCGAGTGTCGAGGCGGTGAGCGCCACCGTGACCGAGACCCAGGCTGCGTCGAGCAGCCCCTCGTTGGACCAGAGCTCGCGATACCAGCGCAGCGACCACCCGCCCCAGACGGTCACCAGGCGCGACTCGTTGAAGCTGTAGACCACGAGGCTCACGATCGGCGCATAGAGGAAGACGAACCCCGCCACCATCGCGGCGACGAGCGCCGGGCTCGGCCCCCGGCGCATCAGCCCGCCCCTCGCGCGCGGGCGACCTTCTGGAAGATCACCACCGGCAGCACGATCGTGAGCAGCAGCAGCACCGCGACCGCCGAGGCGACCGGCCAGTCGCGGTTCTGGAAAAACTCGTTCCAGAGCGTGCGGCCGATCATGTTGGTCGAGGCGCCGCCGAGAAGCTCCGGGATCACGAACTCGCCGACCGCCGGGATGAAGACCAGGAAGCACCCGGCCGCCATTCCGGGCAGGCTGAGCGGCAGCACCACGCGCCGGAACACAGTGAGCGGGCGGGCGCCGAGATCGCTTGCCGCCTCGAGGAGCGAGAGGTCGAGCTTCTCGAGGCTCGCATAGAGCGGCAGCACCATGAAGGGCAGGTAGGTGTAGAC
Organism: uncultured Limibaculum sp.; assembly: GCA_964406355.1. GTDB lineage: Bacteria > Pseudomonadota > Alphaproteobacteria > Rhodobacterales > Rhodobacteraceae > Thermohalobaculum. The sequence goes on along the minus strand of CAYORO010000147.1, from coordinate 2,289 downwards.
GACGCCGATATAGACCGCGAGCGGCGTCAGGTGGATCGACAGCGGCTCGGAGATCACCCCGGCCCCCATCAACAGCACGTTGAGCACGCCCTCGGTCTTGAGGATCCCGATCCAGGAATAGACCCGGATGAGCAGCGAGGTCCAGAATGGCAGGATCACCAGCGTCAGCAGCACCGCCCGCATCCGCGGGCTGCAGCGCGCCATTCCGTAGGCCATCGGGTAGCCGATCACCAGCGCGATGAGCGTCGAGACCGCCGCGACGCGCAGGCTGTTGAGCATGCTGTCGAGATAGAGCGGGTCCTCGAAGAGAAGCGCATAGTTTTCCCAGTTGGGCGCGCTCAGATGCTCGAGGATGGCGCCGACACTGTCCCATTGCGGCGTGAAGGGCGGCTGCGCGATCGCATAGCTCGAGACCGAGATCCTGAGCACGATCAGGAACGGCAGCAGGAAGAAGATGCCGAGCCAGAGATACGGGATCGCGATGGTCAGTCGCCGCCCCCAGCCGACGCTGTCGCTGCCCCGCACGCTGTCCCCTGTCGCCGTCGAGCCCCGGTTCGCTCGAGCCTAGGAGGTGCCGCTCGATTGGGCAAGCTGTCGCATTTGCGACCGAATTAGCCTTGGCATGGCGCGGCAGCCGGGTAGGGTCGGTGAGCCGCTGAGCAGGGACCTCGGCGGGTCTGAGCACACGGGTTTCGGATGGGAGAGGCAGCTATGCGTCGGATTCTCTGGGGAGCGGCGATCGCCGCGCTGTCGGCGGGGTTCGCGACCGCACAAGAAGTCGTGAATGTCTATAACTGGTCGGACTATATCGACGAGGAGATCCTGGCCGAGTTCGAGGCAGAAACCGGGATCCGGGTCGTCTACGACGTGTTCGATTCGAACGAGCTGCTCGAGACCAAGCTGCTCGCCGGCGGGTCGGGCTATGACGTTGTGGTGCCGACCGCGACCTTCCTCGAGCGCCAGATCCAGGCAGGCGTGTTCCAACAGCTCGACCAGGAGAAGCTCCCCAACAGCGTCAATCTCTGGGACGAGATCGCCGAGCAGCTCGCCCGCTACGACCCGGGCAACCAGTATGCGGTCAACTATATGTGGGGCACGACCGGCATCGGTTACAATGTCGACGCGGTCAGGGAGCGCCTCGGCACCGACCGGATCGACAGCTGGCAGGTGATCTTCGACCCCGAGATGATCGCCAAGTTCACCGATTGCGGGGTGTACTTCCTCGACACGCCCGAAGAGGTGTTTCCGCCGGCGCTCAACTATCTCGGCCTCGACCCCAACAGCAAGGACAAGGCGGATATCGACAAGGTGACGGAGCTGCTGCTGACCATCCGGCCGCATGTCACGCAGTTCCACTCGTCGCAATACATCGACGCGCTGGCCAACGGCGATGCGTGCCTGGCGATCGGCTGGTCGGGCGACGTGCTGCAGGCGCGCGACCGCGCGGCCGAGGCCGACAACGGCGTGACTGTCGAATACGCGATCCCGAGCGAGGGCGCGATGATGTGGTTCGACAACATGGCGATCCCGTCCGACTCGCCGAACCCCGAAAACGCCCACACCTTCATCAACTATATGATGCGGCCAGAGGTGATGGCGAAGGCGTCGAACTATGTCTACTACGCCAACGGCAATGCAGCGTCGAAGGACCTGCTGGCCGAGGACGTGATCGGTGATCCGGCGATCTATCCCGACGAGGAGACGGTCGCGCGCCTCTTCACCACCACGATCGCCGGCCCGCGCGACCAGCGCAACATCACCCGGGCCTGGACCCGCATCAAGACCGGCTCGTGACCCTCGCGGCGCCGACCTGCAAGACACGTCCCTGGACCGATCCGGGGGCGCGGCCCTATCTTGAGATCGACGCGGTGGTGAAGCGCTTCGGCGACACCACGGCGGTCGACCGCGTGTCGCTCGGCATCCATGCGGGCGAGTTCTTCGCCCTCCTCGGCCCCTCGGGATGCGGCAAGACCACGCTTCTGCGGATGCTGGCGGGCTTCGAGGCGCCGGATGAGGGGCGCATCCTGCTCGACGGCCAGGATCTCACGCGCATCCCGCCCCATGCGCGGCCGGTCAACATGATGTTCCAGTCCTATGCGCTGTTTCCCCATATGAGCGTGGAGAAGAACATCGCTTTCGGCCTCGAGATGGAGGGCATGGCCCGCCCCGAGATCCGCGGGCGCGTCGAGGAGATGCTGGCCCTCGTCCAGCTCGAGAAGCTCGCCCGGCGCCGGCCCGACCAGCTCTCGGGCGGGCAGCGACAGCGGGTGGCGCTGGCCCGCGCGCTCG
>CAYORO010000146.1:0-9704 GCA_964406355.1 uncultured Limibaculum sp. | reverse complement strand
CCTTGGGCTGCACCGGCGTGGGGGGCGCCCCGGGGGCGGGGGGGGGGGGGGGGGCCCCCTCTGCCGGGCCGCCCGCATCGGCCACGGGCACCGCGGCCGGGGTCGTGACGCCCCGAGCGCCCTTGCGCACCACGAGCCGCGCCCCGCCGATCTCCAGCACCAGCTCGTCGAGGTCGGACGCATCGACGATCTTCAGGATCTCCGCCACCTCCGCATAGCTCATCGTCATCGATCCCTCCGCTTGACACCTGCCCACCTGTCGCCGCCATGTAAACGGGCCCTGCCCGTCCGAGCAACGCCGGAGCCTGCCGATGCCCCGCGAGATCCGCCTGGTCGACGTCACGCTGCGCGACGCGCATCAGTGTCTCTGGGCGACCCGCATGACCACCGCGATGATGGCCGAGATCGCGCCGCGCCTCGACCGCGCGGGCTTCGAGGCGATCGACCTCGTCGGCGGCGCGGTGTTCGATGTCTGCGTCCGCTACCTCCGCGAGGATCCGTGGGAGCGCATGCGCATCCTCTCGCGCTGGGTCACCGAGACGCCGCTGATCATCCACACCCGCGGCCAGTCGCTCTTCACCTTCGAATTCTTCGCGGACGACGTGGTGGAGCTCGCCGCCAAGCGCTTCGCCGCCAATGGGATGCGCTATCACACGCCCTATGACGCGCTGAACGATGTGCGCAATCTCGAGATCCCCGTGCGTGCCGCTAAGGCCGAGGGCCTCCATGTGGTGCCGGGCATCGTCTACACCCTCTCGCCCGTCCACACCGATGCCTACTACGCCGAACGGGCGCGCGAGATCGCGGCACTCGGGGTCGACGGGGTGTTCATCAAGGACGCCTCGGGGTTGCTGACGCCGGAGCGGGTGGCGACGCTGGTGCCCGCGATCCGGGCCGAACTCGGCGGGTTGCCGCTCCAGATCCACACCCACTGCAACTCCGGTCTCGCGCCTTATGTGGTGCTGCGCGCGGTCGAGGCCGGCGTCGATGTCGTGCACACGGCCACCTCGACGCTCGCCAACGGCGTCTCGCACAGCCCGACCGAGGGCGTGACGCGCAATCTCCGCCGCATGGGCTACGGGGTGCCGGTCGACCTCGGCCCGGTCGAGGAGGCGGCCGAGCGCCTCGCCTATATCGCCGCGCGCGAGGGCAAGCCCGTCGGCGAGGTCCGCGCCTACGACGCGTTCCACTATCTCCACCAATGCCCCGGCGGGATGGTCTCCAATCTCGACGTCCAGCTCTCCGAGATGGGGCTCGCGGGCCGGCTCGAGGAGATCCTCGAAGAGGCCTGGCATGTGCGCGAGGATCTCGGCTATCCGATCGTGGTCAGCCCCTTCGCGCAATACATCGTGACGCAGGCCGTGCTCAACGTGATGGGGCGCGACGCCGGCCGTGCGCGCTACGAGAGCGTGCCCGACGAGGTCCGCCTCTATGTCCGCGGCGGCTATGGGCGGATCGCGGGACCGATCGACCCGACGCTCTACGACAAGATCACCCGCGGCGCCGAGCCGATCACCGAGCGCCCGGGCGCGCTGATGCCACCGGCGCTCGACCGGATCAGGGCCTCGCGGGGGCCGTTCGCCAGCGAGGACGACCTGCTGCTCGCCGCCTTCTACGACGACACCGAGTATCGCGCGCTGAAGGCCGCGGGGCCGATCCGGACGGACTATCCTCTCGACCCGACCCCGCTCGTCACGCTCGTCAGGGAGATCGCGGCGCGCCCCGGCATCCGCAGCGTCGAGCTGCGCCTGCCCTAGATCGCGTGGGGCGCGTCAGCCGAAGTCCCAGATGCCGGCCTCGACCTCGCCGAGCGTCGCGACGGCGGGCGAGCCCGCGATGTTCTCGGGGCTCTCGGCAAACGCCAGCAGCACAGCCGGTCGGCTCGCCCCCGCATCGAGCTCTCCGGACCAGAAGCCGATGCCGCCCGCCTCGCCCTCGCGGTTGAGCACGTTGCGGTAGAGCGTCTCGACGAGGGCCCGGTTGTCGAGCGTCTCGGGCGCGCCGAAGGCGGCGGCGAACTCGTCCGACTCGAGAAAGGCCCGAGCCAGCGCCTGGGGCGAGAGCCCTCCCTCGCGCCGGTCGATCCAGAAATTCAGCCCGGGCGTGTCGATGGTCCCGTCGCGGTCGAGCCCGGCTTCATAGAGATAGGCAACCTGGCGCGCCTCCTCCGGCGCGATGCGGCGCCCGTCGAGAAAGACCACGCTGTCGGCGAACTCGATCGCCTCGATGCCGAAAAGCGTGTCGGTGCCGTCGGGCCCGGCGACCGTCAGCATCGATCCTTCGGAGATCAGGACATCCGCGCGCGCCACCCCGAAGACGGCCGTGTCGGTGCCCGCGCCGCCGTCGATCCGGTCGCGGCCCGGACCGCCATCCAGGCTGTCGCGCCCCGCGCCTCCGCGCAGGTCGTCATTGCCGAGATCGCCCGTGATGCTGTCATTGCCGCCGCCGCCATCGACCGTGTCATTGCCGACCTCGCCCGCGATCCGGTCGTCGCCCGAGCCGCCGAGCAGGAAATCGTCGTTGAAGCCGCCGCGGACGAGGTCGGGCCCGTCGCCGCCGCCCACAGTGTCGTCCTCGTTGCCGCCATCGAGCGTGTCGGCACCCGCCTCGCCCGTCAGCAGATCCTCGCCGTCGCCACCCTCGAGCGCGTCGTTGCCGCTGCCGCCTAAGAGGGTGTCGTCGTCGGCGCCGCCGGTCACGGTGTCGTTGCCGTCGCCGCCCAAGATGCGGTCATCGCCGGCCTGACCGTCCAGCAGATCGTCGCCACCAAATCCCGAGATGGTGTCAGCGATGCTGCCACCCGAGATCGTGTCGTCGCCGTTGCTTCCCTCCATGGTGTCCCGGTCGCGTCCCGTACCGGTCGTCCTCCGGCCTCCGAATGAGAGATCTGAAACGGCAGTGTAGCCGGAGAGATCGCCTGGGCGCGTGCTGAAGTCGAGGTCGACGCTCTCGATCCGAAAGCCCTCTGCTCCGTAAAGGCTCACATGGTCGCAGGGATCGCCGAGGGCGGCCTCCTTGTCGGTCCGACTGCCCGGCCCCGGAACTGCGACGTTTCGGAAGTCGGTCGCCTGAACCGTGACCTCGACCACGGATGCATCGAAGGCCGCCTGAAGCGCGTCGGCGACGGTTCCGGCATCGACCCCGGCCGGCGAGACGGGGATTTCGGCAAAGACCGTGAACTCGGACCCGGCCACGCTGACGGTGACCTCGACGGATCGGAGCGCGCTGAAGTCATCCGCCAACCCAGGGCGGACGAACAGTCCGGTCGCCTGGATGCTGAAGTCTGGAAGGTCGAACTCCTCATCGTCGGGCCGCCGGCCGTTCGGATCGGTGCTGACGGATTGGAATACCATGGGGAACGCTTACCTCGTTTGTGCAACACGCTGGGTCGTGCGACCCTGGGAAACCGGCCGCGCCTCCGGGTCCGTCATGGCCCATCAGCTCGCCTCGGCCTCCCGCCACCCGACGCTAGCACGGCCGACCCATGGGCACCACGCACAGAGACCAGCCGCCGAGCGCCAGGACCCGGGGATCGCGCTCGATCCGAGGTTCATCGACCGTCGCGGCTGGGCGAGCGCGGTCATCCCGATCGACAACTCTGTTCAATCGCCGACCCGATCTTGGTCCCCCGTCGCTGCGTCCATAGCTCCGTCCTTGGTCTTCAGGTGATAGGATCCAGGTCGTGGCGGTCATGAACCGGCGCAGCGGAGCCGCCGCCGCGTCGTTCGGGCCGACTGAGGGGATGACGCATGTCCAGCTGCACCTGAGCCTGACCGGAGAGAGGCCCAGCCGGCCATGCGCGGCCACGCATATCCCAGCTTCCAGTCGATCTACGAGACCCAGCGGCCGGACTTTCTGTGCGACCGCCGGGAGACCGGCCAGAGCCTCCTGAGCCTGGTCCATATCCGCCAGCCCGCGATCGAGCTGACCGATCCGCAGCTGCCCGAGATCCTGCTCGCGGTGTCGCTCGGCCGCGAATTCACCTATCGCTGCGATCTCGGCGAGGGCTGGACGCCCGATGTGCTCTACCGTCCCGGCGCGCTCGATCTCTCGCCGCCGAACACCGACATCTCGCTCGACTATGCCCAGGACAACGAGTTCATCATCCTCGGTTTTGATGTCGAACAGGTCTCGCATCTGCTCGACGAGTATTCCGGGCTGAGCATCGACGCGCTCGAACCGCTCTATGCGAAGATGACCTTCGCCGAGCCGGTGATCGCCAATGGCGTCCACCGGCTGTGGAAGGAGGCCGAGCCCGGCGGCATGGCCTCGCGCCTGCTGACCGACGGCCTCGCGCATGAGCTCCTCGGCCGTCTCCTGCGCCTGGCCGACGGCATCACGGACGAGCCCTGCACCAAGCACAAGCTCGACGACCACCAGCTGTCTCTGGTGCTCGACTACATCCATGAGAACTATCACCGCCCAATCAGCCTCGACGAGCTGGCGCGGGTGGCGGGCCGGTCGCAGTTCCACTTCTCGAGACGGTTCAAGGAGCGGACCGGGCAAAGCCCCCATCAATACGTGATCAACCGCCGCATCGCACTGGCGCAACGCCTGCTGCGCGAGGAGCGCCTGCCGATCGCCGAGATCGCCTATGCCTGCGGCTTCAGCTCACAGAGCCATCTGACGGACATGTTTCGGCGGCGGATCGGCATCACGCCCGGTCGATATCGCGAGGACTGGGGCAAGTGAGCCGGCCTCACCGGCGCCGCGCAACGACCCTCACGCCAGCGGGACCGTTTCAGCACGAATTTGACAATCACGGCGTGCGGATCTGAAAGAGTCTCGCTTCCGAACGGGCTACCGTCGCTTTCAATCGGAGGGCCGGCCAAGGCTCTCCTGTTTGGAATGCCCCGGCGGAGACACGACCCATGCACCTCGATATCTGTCAGACAACACCCGTACCCAGCCCCGCCCGGCGCCTCACGCCCGAGTTCCAGATGGTGGCGGGAGTTCCCGCTCTGCGCGCCGCGCTGTGGCGCGTCCAGCCGGGGCTCTCATCGGGCGTCGGCGCGGCCGACAGCGCCGAGGTCACGGTTTGCCGCTTCATGCTCGACCGCAGCGGTGTGCCGCTCGAGCCGGGCAAGATCGGCCTGCCCGGTCCGCGCCGCCCGGGCGCCGAGTGCAGCCTCCAGATCGTGCCGGCCGGCGCGAAGCGGCGGAGTGCGCTGCGCACCGAGACGGGCGACTGGCTGCTCGTGGTCCATCTGCCGAACGAGCTGATCCGGCGCGCCGCCGGCGAGATCGGCACCCCGGAACGCGAGGCGCGGATCCAGGACCATTGCGGGCCCGCGGATGTGACGCTCACGTCGATCGCCCGCGCCATCGAGCGCGAGCTGCGGCTCGACGTGCCGGGCGGCCCCCTGCTGCTGGAGGCGAGTGCACTCCAGCTCGCGGTGCATCTGCTGCGCCACTTCGCCGAAGGGCAGGTGCCGACCCGCACGGTGCAGGAGCATTTCGTGGGCGGGCTGGCGCCCTGGCAGGAGCGGCGCGTGCTCGAGCATATGCGCGACAATCTCGAGAGCGAGATCCGGGTGGCCGATCTCGCGGGCCTCGTGCGCCTCTCCGAGGGATATTTCGGCCGCGCCTTTCGCCGGACCGTGGGCATGTCGCCCCATGCCTATCTGAGGACCCTGCGGATCGAGCGCGCGCAGACGCTGCTCCAGGCCAACGACCTGCCGCTCGCCGAGGTCGCCCTTGCCGTCGGATATGCCAGCCAGAGCAGCTTCGGGCTCGCCTTCCGTCGGACGACGGGCCTCTCGCCGAAGGCCTGGCAACGTCGGTTCCGCTGAGGAGACGGTCATGGATCTGGGGATCGCCTGCGCATCGAGGCCCGGCATTCCGCGGCTGGGCCATGCCGAGCCCGCGCGCAAGCATGTGCGGCTCGAGGCCTCGGAGATCGACATCATCCTGTATCGGATCGACGCGCTCACCGGCCCGAAGCGCATCACTGCCGGCGGCCTCGACACGACGGTGTTCGCCTTCCCGTGCCGGGAGCGTGCCGAGGTGGCGGATCGGCCGGGCAATCTGGGCACCGACACTTCGAACCGGCCGCGCGCCCATGCGATGTCGGGCCGGGGAGCGGTCGGCCTCGACACCGATCGGGGGGCGCCGCGGCGACTGCTCGAGATCCGGGTCCAGACCGCGTTTCTGACGACGCTCGCACGGGATGCCGGACTTCACGGGTTGAGCTTCCCGGACGGACCGCTGGTGGTGGACGACTTCGTGCGTACCGTGGTCGGGCTCATCGAGCGCGAGGTCGAGGGCGACTTGCCCGGCAACACGATCGCGCTCGACTCGATGGTGGTGCAGCTCGCGCTCCATCTGTTGCGCAGCTCGCCCGCGACGCGCCTCGAGCGGCCTGACGCCCCACAGCGGGCGATCGGGGGCCTCGCGGTCTGGCAGCGCAAGCGGGTCGTCACCTACATGGCCGAGCATCTGGCCGACGATGTCCGCCTCGGTGATCTGGCCAGGCTCGTCGGCCTCTCAGAGACCCATTTTTGCCGCGCCTTCGGCCAGTCGACTGGGATCGCCCCGCGCGCGCTCCTCAGAAAGCTCCGCATGCAGCGCGCCAAGGAGCTGCTCGCGACCCAGGCGATGCCGATCGCCGAGATCGCCCTCGAGGTCGGCTATGGCAACCAGAGCAGCTTTGGCGTTGCGTTCCGTCAGGCGACCGGCCTGTCGCCGCGCGCCTGGCAGCGCCGGCAGGACACCCGCGGACCGGCCGTCCGGTGACCGCGGGCCCGTGGGCCGCAGCTGCGCGACGGCCGAGAGTCTGGTGCGATCAGCAGCCTGCGCGACGGCCCTGATCGAGTGCCCGATGGCCCACGCGACGAACTGTACGCGGCAAGGAGACCTTGATCGCAGTGCAGAGATTGGCTAGGGCACAAGTGATGCGGGCATGGTGTAATGGTAGCGCCCCAGCCTTCCAAGCTGGTCGTGCGGGTTCGATTCCCGCTGCCCGCTCCATGACTTGAGTGTTGCGCGTTAAGGTTGGTTCCCTTGTTGGGACTATCTTAGTCATGTCAAGATTGCAGTCTTGAGGCGGGATGTGGCTGGCACTCCCAAGACAGGCCCTGACAAGAAGACCAAAAGCCAAGAGACAGCCAAAATTTAGGCCCTGCACGCATCGGTTGTTGGCCTCCCGATCGGCGTGAAATACTTAAAGGGCGCCGTCCAGGCTCTTGAAGCTTTCAAGGAGAAATCGAAGAAAGCTCGCAATGCCGTCGGCACGCTCGAGGCCAAGGTCGCGGTCCTCCGGAAGAGCGTTGCAGACGAGCAATCGCGTGCCGGCCAGATCACCGTCTATCGCCGCGTGCTCGACCAGCACCAAAGCTCGGTCGCAAACCCTGTCCGCGCGCTCGAAGCTCGAGGCGACCATACGGCCACTGACGCCGGTCTGAACTCCTGCCGCCTCGGCCCCGCGATGGATCAGGGCGCGCCCTGAGGCCGAACAGAACTCTAGCGCCTGCTGCGCTGGGCGAGCCAGATGCCGCCGAGGACGAGGCCGAGCGCCAGCGCGTGATAACCGGCGAAGCGCTGTCCGAGCAGCCCGACAGCCAGGATCGCCGAGAAGACCGGCACAAGATTGGCGTAGACCGCGGCGCGGCCCGGCCCGATGAGGTCGACCCCGCGCAGGAAGAAGAGCTGTGCCAGGCAGGACGGAAAGACCGCCACATAGAGCGTGATCGCCCATCCCTCGACGCTCGGCCAGGGCGGCGCCGTGACGACGGCCTCGGCGAGCGCGAAGGGCAGCGAGGTGAGCGCCGCGACCGCGGACATCGCCGTGAAGAGCACATGCCCGGGCACCGCCGGGCGTGCCTGCAGCCCGGTCGCGTAGACCGCATAGCAGGCGCAGGCAAGCAGCATCAGAGCATCGCCGGGGCCGATCCCCGTGGTGAGGAGCGCGGCCGGCGCACCTTCGGTCGCGACCAGGGCGACACCGAAGAGCGTCGCGGCGACACCCAAGGCCTGTACCGCGCCGATCCGCGTGCCGAAGACCGCATAGGCGAGCAGCATCACCACGACCGGGATCGAGCCCTGGAGGATCCCGATATTGACCGCGCTGGTGCGCAGCGAGGCGAGATAGAAGAGCCCGTTGAAGCTTGTGAAGCCGACCACCGCGAGCCCGATGATCGGCCAGAGTTTTGCGCGCAGCACCGGCCAGTGGGCGCGCAGCTCGTGCCCGTAGAGCCAGAGCAGCGCCGCCGCCACCAGCACCCAGCGCGCGAGCACGAGCTGGAAGGGCGCGATCTCGCCGCGGGCGAGCTGGCCGGCGATCGTGTTGCCGGCCCAGAAGAGCGTGGTGAGAACCAGGAGCGCCGGCGGGGTGTCGTAGAGGGCCCTGACGGCGCGCTGGTACATGCGTGGGGTCTCCGGGCGCGGGAGCGGTCGCGCCCGGGACTAGAAGAAGAGCGAGATGTCGGTGTGGTTGGCCCGGCAGGCGGCGACGTCGAGCGCCTGCTCGCGGCTGAGTCGCGGCTGGGCCCGCAAGCCGATGGTGTCACGGATCGCGGCCTCGTAGGTCTCGAGCGGCGGCACCAGATCGGCTTGTGCGGCGCGGCGCCAGGCGAGCTCCTCCTCCAACGCCTCCTGCGCCTCGACCAGCGCCTCGCGGATCGCGGCGGCGTCGGGCTCGGGGTCGCGATAGGGGCGGCGGGCGTCGCGGATCGGGTCGGTGATGTCATCGCCCGCCTCGACATCCCGGAAGACCGAGGAGAGGTCCTTGATCGCCTCCTCCGCCGCGGTCGGCCCTTCGGCATCGAGGAGCGCGATCACCCGGTCGAGCTCGGCGCCCGCCTCGGGCATCTGGTCGGTCAGCCGGAGCCGGTCCATCACCTCGACGAGCGGCTCATAGGCATCGTCCACCCCGCGGCGATAGCTGCGCCGCGCGTTGAGTTCGCCCCGCAGCAGCGCCTGGAAGGTCTGGTTGCGCTCGTCCCAGTCGGCCGGCACCGCCGCCTCCAGACGCGCGCGCTCGGCCTGCAGCTCCGCGATCCGGGCCTCGAGCGCGGGGCCCTCGCCGGGATCGGGGTTCTCGACGAACCGCAGGGCGTCGAGCGCGTCCTCGGTGTGCTCGACCCCCTCATCCACCTTGCGGATATCGCGCTCGATGCGGCGCACCTGGGTGTGCACGGGCCGATAGGCCGGCACTGCGGCCGCCACCTCCGCTTCGGCCGCCGTGATCGCGTCGAGATTGCCGAACACCGCTTCCGCCTCGTCGAGCGCACCCTCCAGGTCGCGGCGCATGTCGCGGGGCAGCGCGGAGAGGTCGATCTGGCGCGCCCCGGCGATCGCCGCCCGCAGCTCGTCCTCGCGCGCGGCGTACTGCTCGAACAGATAGCCCTCGACGCAGGCCTGGATCAGCGGATTGACCGGTGGCGGCGCGGTCTCGGCCGTGAGCGAGATCCGGCTCGGCAGATAGTTCACCAGCGGCGGGGTCAGCCCGACGATGGTGAGCGCGATGAGCTGGAGACCGATGAACGGCACGACACCCTTGTAGATCGAGGTCGTCTTCACCTCTGCCGGCGCAACGCCCCGCAGATAGAACAGCGCGAAGCCGAAGGGGGGGGTGAGGAACGAGGTCTGGATGTTGAGCCCGATCATCACCCCGAGCCAGACCGCGGTCACGTTTGCCCCTGGGTCCATCAGCAGGATCGGCGCGACGATCGGCACCACGACCACGGCGATCTCGATGAAGTCGA
>CAYORO010000145.1:0-9720 GCA_964406355.1 uncultured Limibaculum sp. | reverse complement strand
AGCCGCGCTCGAGCAGGATGTTGACGGCCTCGACGATCTCTTCCTTGAGCCCGTCATAGAGGTCGTCATGCTTCTGCTGCACAAGCTCGTCATCGTCGAGCTCGGCGAGAACGATATCGTCGTCTTCCTCGGCCATGCCACCGGTCTCCCCCGCTCAGGCGCCCTGATCCCTATCAATATGGGCGCTATCGCCGCAGGTCCGAGTCGCGAAGGCGTCATCTTGTGGTGCGGGAGCGACCGACTGTGCGCCCGTCCCGGCCGCTTCCGCGCGCGGCCGGACGATTGCCGCTCCTCGACGCTTGAACAAACGCTCACGAAACACCACATCAAAACGGTATAAATATAAGACAACCTTTGTATTCGGAGGGCCTCGGCAAGATCCGAGGTGGAGCATCTATGGAACACGATCGTAATTTCGACACCAACACGCCCGCCACCGAGAGCATCGGCCGGCTGGAGGCCGAGGTCACCGCAGTCAAGGCAGAGCTCGCCGCCGCCGAGCGCCGCCACCGCACGGGCACCTGGATCATCGGGCCGACGCTGGCGCTGATCATGATCGGCTCGCCGCCGCTCTACACGATGGTGATCGCCTTTTGGGTGCTGATCACGCTCTGGCACAGCGGCAAGGCCTGATCGCGCGCCGGCAGTTCCCGGACGGGAAAGGGTCGCGGGAAAGGGTGGCCATTGCGGGCCGCCACGTCCTAGAGGAAGAGCGCAGCGCACCCGGCCAATCTCCCGATCCGGCCGGCCCGATGGAGGTCCGCCATGACAGCGCCCGACCGAACCTCGGAGCCCGCCCTCTCGGTGGTGATCCCGCACTACAACCAGCCCGACGGGCTCGCACGGGCGCTCGGCTCGCTGGCCGGCCAAGGCGTGCCGCTCGAGACGATCGTGGTGGACAACGGCTCGGCGACGCTGCCTGAAGCAGTCTGCACCGCGCATCCCTTCGTCCGGCTGATGAGCGAGCGTGAGCGCGGGCCCGGCCCGGCGCGCACCACCGGGGCGCGGGCCGCGCGGGCGCCGCTCATCGCCTTTCTCGACGCCGATTGCGAGGCCGACCCCGACTGGGCCCAGGCGATCCTCGAGCGCTTCGCGGCCGAGCCGACGACCGATGTGCTCGGCGGCGCGATCCGGGTGATCTACACCGACCCCGACCGGCCGACCGCGATCGAGGGCTTCGAGGACGTCTTCGCCTATCGCCAGAAGATCTTTGTCGAGCGCGACAATTACACCGCCACCTGCAACATGGCCGTGCGGGCGGCGGTGTTTGCCGAGGTGGGGGGGTTTGGCGGGCTCTCGATCGCCGAGGATATGGACTGGGGGCGCCGGGCCCATGCGCTCGGCAAGCGGATCGTCTATGCGCCGGAGATGCGGATCGCCACGCCCGCCCGCGAGAGCTTTGCCGAGGTGGCGCGCAAGCTCGACCGCCAGCTCGCGCATGACTACGCAGCAGCGCGTCCGAGCCTCAAGGGAAGGGTCATCTGGGCGCTCAAGACCCTCGCAATGCCGTTCTCGCCCTTCGCCCAGATCGGCATGATCCTCGGCGCCGAGCGCCTGCCCGACATGCGCGCGCGGGTGGAGGCTTTTGGCTGTCTGCTGCGGACCCGGCTCTGGCGCATGCGGCGCATGGCCGAGCTGATGGTCGGCACCGACCCCGATCGGCTCACGGCGGGCTGGCGGCGCCAGGGCGGGGGCACGCCCTAGGCGGGACCACCCCTCATCATCCCTCACTCCTGTTGAGCGCCGGCGCAGGATCCGGGTCGCGCGCATTGCCACACCACCTCTAGGCGTGGGGCTGTCTGAAGCGGCCAGGGGAGAAGCGCGATGGCGATGGACGGCAAGGCGGTGATCGTGACCGGCGCGAGCATCGGCATCGGGGCCGCGACGGCGCGGCTCCTGGCGGCGCGGGGCGCGCGGCTCGTGCTCGGCGCCCGGCGTGGCGACCGGCTCGAGCTGCTGGCCGCGGAGATCCGCGCCGAGGGCGGACAGGCGGTGGCGCTCGCCGGAGATGTGGGCGACGGAGCCTATGCGGCAACACTGGTCGCGCGGGCGGAGGCGGAGTTCGGCGGGCTCAACGCAGCCTTCCACAATGCCGGCAGTGTGGGCGAACCCGGCCCGGTCGGCGAGATGACCGAGGCGGCGTGGGACGCGATGATCGCGACCAATCTGACCGCGGCCTTCCATGCGGCCAAGCAACAGATCCCGGCGATCGCGGCGCGCGGCGGCGGAGCGATCCTCTTCACCGGGTCCTTCGTGGGCGTCACGCGCGCAGGCTTTCCGGGAACGGCCGCCTATGCCACCGCGAAGGCCGGGCTGCTCGGCTTTGCGAAAGCCCTGGCAGCCGAGCACGGGGCCGACGGCATCCGCGTCAACGCGCTGCTGCCCGGCGGCACGCGCACCGAGATGGCCGGCGAGGACCCGACCGTCCATACGGAGATCGCGCGGCGCCATGCGCTCGGACGGATGGCGGAGCCAGGGGAGATCGCCGAGGTGGCGGCCTTCCTGCTCTCCGACGCGGCCTCCTTCGTGACCGGCGCCGGAGTGCTCGCCGATGGCGGGGTGTCGGTCCGGTTCGCCTGAGGGTGCCCGGCCTGCGCCCTCAGCAGCAGCGGCGGCGGCGACGCGGGCGACGGCCCTCGGCTGCGGCCTCGGCGTCCTCGCCGGTGCCGTCACTCGCCGAGGTGAAGGGCCCGATCCGCGCGACGATGTCCTCGAGTGCGGGCCGGGCGCCGGGCTGATGCGCCTCGAGTGCCGCGCGCATCGCCGTCAGATGCGCAGGCTTCGTGCCGCAGCAGCCGCCGATCAGCCGCGCCCCGGCATCGCGCGCGAGCCGGGCATACTCGGCCATCAGCTCGGGCGTACCGTCATACTGGATCTCGCCATCGACGAATTTCGGGATCCCGGCATTCGCCTTTGCGATCACCACCGCCCCCGGTGCCGCGTCGCTGAGCCCAAGCACGGTGCGCAAAAGATCGGGCGCCCCGGTGCCGCAATTAGCGCCGAAGGCGATCGGCTCGGGCGCGAAGCCGGTTGCCATCGACGCATAGCCCGACGAGGTCACGCCCATCATCGTCCGCCCGGCGGTGTCGAAGCTGAGGGTGCCGCAGAACGGCGCGTTGAGCGAGGCGGCCGCCCGGTGGACCGCGCGCATCTCCTCCTCGGAGCTGATCGTCTCGGCCCAGATCACGTCGACCCCGCCATCCATGAGCCCGGCCATCTGCTCGGCGAAGGCCTCGGTCGCGTCGTCCTCCGAGAGCGCCCCCACGGGCTGGAGGATCTCGCCGGTCGGTCCGACCGAGCCCGCAACGATCACCGGCCGGTCCACCGCATCGGCCGAGGCCCGGGCGATCTCGGCACCGCGAGCATTGAGCTCGCGCACCCGGTCCTGTGCGTCGTGCAGTTTCAGGCGATAGCGCGAGCCGCCGAAGGTGTTGGTGAGCACGAGATCGGAGCCCGCCCCGACGAAGCCGTCATGGAGCGCGCGCACCTTCTCGGGCGCGTCGGTGTTCCAGAGCTCGGGCGCCTCGCCCGACTGAAGCCCCAGATCGAAGAGGTTGGTGCCCGTCGCACCGTCGAGCAGCAGCCAGTCACGCGTGGTCAGAAGGGTCGAGAGGGCGTCGGCCATCGCTAAGTCCTGTCGGATGAATCGAGAGTTGGAGGGTAAGGGCGCGCGGGCCTCGCTGCCAGCCCCCACGCGCACCGGCTCAGGCCGCGAGCCGCGCCCGCGCGAGGCCCTGGATGCGGGCGACCATGGCGCGCAGACCGTTGGAGCGCTGCGAGGAGAGCGCGGCGTCGAGCCCAAGGCGGCCGAGCTGGGCCTGCGCATCGGTCGCGGCGATCTCGCCCACGGGGCGCCCGGAGAAGAGCGCGCGCAAGACGGCGATCAGGCCGCGCACGATCATCGCGTCGCTGTCGCCGCGAAAGGAGAGCTGCGTGACCGCGCCGTCGCCCGAGATCTCGGGCACGAGCCAGACCTGGCTCGCGCAGCCATCGACCTTGTGCTCGGCAGTGCGCTCGGCCTCGGAGAGCGGCTCCATCCCCTTGCCGAGATCGATCACGTAGCGATATCGGTCCTCCCAATCGTCGAAGAGCTCGAAATTCTCGACGAGTTCCTCGAAATCGGGCGATGTGGCGGCTGTGCTGTCCATGGCGTGCGATGTAGAGAGCCGGGCGCCGCGCGTCCAGACCGCCGGGGCGCGACGGAAGCGGCTCGCCGGCGCCTTTATCCGTTTACGCATCGCCGGGCGGTGCTATCGAGAGCGGAACACACAGGGAGGACGGGATGCGTGTCGGGCGTATGGCCGCGATCGGGGCGATGATGTCGGTCGTGGCGGTGGCAGGGTGCGAGCTGTTCGGCGATGACGAGGAGGAGGCGGCCGCGGCGGCCGCGACACCCGCAATCGTCGATCCGGAGTCGGTCGTGGCGGTGCAGCGCGTCGAGATCGGCCGCACCCGGAAGGGCGTGGTGCTGGCCGCCTTCGGCACCGCACCGGGGCTCGGCTACTCGCGCCCGCGGCTCGTTCCCCGACGCGATGGCGAGCCCGGTCCCGACGGCTATCTCGACTTCGACTTCGTGCTCGATCCGCCGCCCGCGACGCTCACCCTGCCCCAGGGCACGACCCGTGCCCGGGCGGTGCGGGCCGATGTCGAGATCCTGATCGACCGTGCGCGCGCGGCCCGCGGCGTGCGGGTGCATGCCGAGGTGGGCGGCGTGCAGATGCCGTTCTGAGGGGGCTCAGCCGGTCTCGGCCAGCGCCGCGCGCTCGATCAGCTCGATCCCCGAGCGCCCGACGCCGAGCGCCACGGTGCCGTCCCGGATGCGGAGCGCATCGCGGCCGAACACCTCGAAGCGCCAGCCTTGGAGCGCGGGCACCTGCGGGTCGTCCTCGCCCGCCAGCGCGTCGAGCTCGGCCGAGGAGGCGAGCAGCTTGGCCGCGATGCCGAGCTGGTCGGCGCGCGCCTTGAGGAACACGCGCAGGAGATCGGCCACCGCACCCGAGCCCTCGCGCCGGCGCGGCGGCTGGGGCAGGCTCGGCAGCCGGGTCTCGGGACAGGCCAGCCCCTCGGCGACGGCAGCGAGGATCTCGGCGGCCGTCTCGGTCTTGCGCCCCTCGCGCTGGAGGAGGCGGAGCTTGTGCAGCTCGTCCGGTGTCTTTGGGCGGGCCGAGGCGACCTCGACCAGCGCGTCGTCCTTGAGGATCCGGCTCCGCGGCACATCGCGCGCCTGCGCGGTCAGCTCGCGCCAGCGTGCGAGGCTACGGATGATCGCGAGATAGCGCGGGCTCTGCGAGCGCGCCTTGACGCGGCGCCACACCTCGTCGGGATCGACCGCATAGGTCTCCGGGCTCGTCAGCACCGCCATCTCCTCGGCCAGCCAGGGCCCACGCCCCGACTCCGCGAGCTGGCCCGAGAGCCCCTCATGCACCTTGCGCAGATGCGTGACATCGGCGAGCGCGTATTCGAGCTGCTTTTTGGAGAGCGGGCGGGTCGACCAGTCGGTGAAGCGCGAGGTCTTGTCGAGCTCGACCTTGGCGATGCGCCGGGCCAGCGTCTCGTAGCCGACCTGCTCGCCATAGCCGCAGACCATCGCCGCGACCTGGGTGTCGAACAGCGGCGCCGGGATCACCCCGCCGAGATGGAAGAAGATCTCGATATCCTGCCGTGCGGCGTGGAAGACCTTCAGCACCGGGGCGGCCATCAGCTCGTAGAGCGGCGCGAGGTCGATCCCGTCGGCGAGCGGATCGATGATGGCGGCGCTCGCCTCGGCGCCCTCCTCAGCGTCCGGCCGCGCGATCTGGATCAGGCAGAGCTGGGCATAGTAGGTACGCTCGCGCATGAACTCCGTGTCGACGGTCACATAGGGTGCCGACGCGAAGTCGTCGCAGAGACGAGCCAAATCCGCCGTTTCAGAGATAATCCGCATTGATCTCTCGCATAGACCCTCGCGACAGAGCGTGCAATCGCCCTGCCCCGGCGCAGGCTGCCAATTCTGCGTGACGCCCTACGTCCCGCCCAGACATCCGAGGAATCGGTGGAGTGCTGCATGGACGGGCCGGCCGACGAGACCGAGACGACTGGAGCGCGGCGGGCGGTGACGCAGCGGGCCGGGCCGTCGCGGGCGCGGCTCTGGGCCGAGTTCGCAATCCTCTTTATCGGCGTGCCGATCCTGATGGCGGCGTTTTTCGGCCAGTATCAGCTCTTCCCCGTGCTTATCGGGCTGACGGCGATCGCCGCCGCGTTGTTGGCCATGACGCCGGACTTCCGCATCGCCGAGCTTCGGCGCCGTCCCGGCCCCGGCGCGATGCAGCTCGCCGCCGCGTTCCTGCTCGCCACGGCCACGGCGGCCATCGCCATCGCCGCGCTGATGGTGCCCGACCGGCTCTTCGCCTTTCCGCTCTATGCGCCCGAGCGCTGGGCGATGGTCATGCTGCTCTATCCGCTGGTCTCGGCGCTGCCACAGGAGCTGATCTACCGCCCCCTCTTCTTCCGCCGCTATGGCAGGCTCTTCGGCAGCGGCCCGACGCAAGTCGCGGTGAACGCCATCGCGTTCGGCCTCGGCCATCTCTTCTACATGAACCCGGTCACCATCGGGCTGACCGTGATCGCCAGCGCGGTCTTCGCGATCGCCTATCTGCGGCACGGGTTCCTGATGGCCGTGCTGCTGCATGCGGTCGCAGGACAGATCATCTTCACCTCGGGCCTCGGGATCTTCTTCTATCACGGAGCGGTCGGCAGCTCGCCCTAATGCCGCCGCCATGTCACATTAGCAATTTGCGCGTAGAGGCTCTTCCGAACAGATCGAGGGGGGACGCGCATGACGGTCATCCGGTGGGTCGCAGGCGTCGCGACGATAGTGCTGCTGGCGGGTCTTGCCGGCACCGAGGGGCGCGCCGCGCTGCCGCCCGCGGGCCCGGTTGGATCGGTCGCATCGGTCGAGGCGGTGCAGGCGCCCGCAACGGTGGCCGCGCGCCCGGACGCACCGGTTCGCCTCGCGCAGGCCGACGGCAAGCGGGCCCCCTCGCTCCGGCGCGGCAAGCTCGCTCCCACGGTCAATAGCAACCGCCCGGGGATCATCGGGCGCGCCCAGCTCGGGCTCATCGGGCTGATGGTCGCCCTTGGCGCCGAGACCGGGCTGATCGGCGCCGCGTTCCTCGGCATCGCGGCGGTCGCAGGCCTCCTCGGGCTCTGGCGGCTCTGGCGGCTGGTCTCCTCGCGCTTTCTCGAAACCCTGGTGCCCGGCGAGGTGGTGGCCTCCGAGCCCGCGCCGGGCGGCGGCTATCACCCGATCATCCGGTATGTCGACAGCACCGGCAAGGGACGCCACTTCACCGCGCCCCTGGTCACCCCAGGCGATCCGGTGGGGCTGCGAATGCGGTTGCGGGTCGACGGCCCCCGCCCGCGCATCGTCGGCAGCCCGCCCTCGCGGGCCTCCGAGGCGCTGGGCCTCCTGCTGCCGTTCACGATCGCGCTCCTCGCCGGCACCGTGGCGCTGACCGGGCGCATCGCAGGGCTCGCCCAACTCGCGGTGCTTTGAGGCGCGACGGATCCGGCCCCCCGGCGCGTTCGACCCTGGTGCCATGCGCCCTGACGGAGGAGCCTCCATGCGCCCACGGCCGATCGCAGCCCGGATGGCGCTGCTGGCGACGAGCGCGGTCCTCCTTGCCGGGTGCGACACCCTCCGGCGCAATCCCAACACCGTGGGCGGCGGTGCCTTCGGCGGCGCCGTGGGCGCGGCACTTGGCACCCTCGCCGGCGGCGACGACGCCCGCAACGCGCTGATCGGCGCCGGGATCGGCCTCCTTCTCGGCGCAACGGCCGGACAGGTGCTCGACGAGCAGGAGCGCGCGCTCCAGCGCAACCTCGCCGGGACCGGCGCCCAGGTGATCCGGCGCGAGACCGACCTCCTCGTGCGCCTGCCGTCGCGCATCACCTTCGCCTTCGACAGCGCCGCCATCGACCCCCGGTTCCGCCCGGCACTCGAGGAGGTCGCCACCACCCTCGCCCGCGATCCGCGGGTGTTGATCGACGTGGTGGGCCACACCGACAGTGTCGGAACCGAGACCTACAATCAGGATCTTTCCGAGCGCCGCGCCGGATCGGTTGCCGAAGCGCTCGTCGCGCGTGGCGTCGCGCCCGGGCGGATCGCGGTCTTCGGGCTGGGGGAGCGCGAGCCCGTGGAGAGCAACGCCTCGGCCGAGGGGCGCGAGGCCAACCGGCGGGTCGAGCTCCGCATCGTGCCCGCCGCTTAAGGGCCAAGGGCTCGGCGTCCCTGGATGGCCCCGCGGCCAAATCGTCGCGCTGCCGAGCTCGCCCGTTGCCCGGGACACATTCTCGTGTAACCCAACGCTGGCAATCGAAAGGCCCGGCACCTGCCGCGCGGCGAACCGGACGTGGTTTCAATGCGGGCGGCGGCGATGCCTTCGGCAAGCTGGCACGCGGCTTGGTCTGGATTGCCAGGCGGGCCAGCGGGATCTTGCCCGCAAGCCTGCTGCTCGTCGGCATCATTGGCGTGAGCCTCGGCATCGGACGGCTTCGCGAGATGCTCGTCCGCGGTGTCTGCGATCCTCGCATGCTGGGCGTCGTCATCCAGTGGCGCAACGGTCAGAATGGCCGAACGCTGCAGGTCATCGGCTTCCACGATCACCGCGGCCGGCCGAAGACATTCGTGCCCGATATCGCGCTGGGGGCACAGCATTTGGGCCTCGAGGTCCCGCTCCGGGAGAGCAGCGGCCGCGTCTCGATCGTCATTGACGAGCCGAGCCCGATGCAGCAGTCGCTGCCCTGGGTGTTCGGCATCGTCTGCCTCGGCATCTCCTTCGCCAAGCCGACGGCGCCCAGCGCGGTGGACCCGGCAAACGCGGCGTTGCCTGTTGCCGCTGCGGCGCCAGCCGCCGCCGACGTCGAAGCCGGCGACGCAACCGAAACCCGCCCGACGCGCGCGCCGGTGCCGCGGCCCCGCTCGCTGCCCTCGTCGGGACCCCAGTCGGCGCCCCAGTCGGCGCCCCAGTTGGCGCCCCAGTCGGCGCCCTGAGCGGAGCCCTGAACGGCGCACTCGGCGACCGATCCCCGCCCCGACGGGCGCAAAGGCTTGACATCGCCCGACCGGGCGCGCCACTCCGCGCCCCAACGGCCACCGCACACGGATCCCCCAAATGCACGCCTATCGCAGCCACACCTGCGCCGAGCTCCGCCGCGACCATGTGGGCCACAGCATCCGCCTCTCGGGCTGGGTGCACCGGGTGCGCGACCATGGCGGCGTGCTCTTCATCGATCTGCGCGACCATTACGGCATCACCCAGGTGCTCGCGGACCCGGACAGCCCGGCCTTTGCCGAGGTCGAGAAGGTCCGCGCGGAGTGGGTGATCCGGATCGACGGCGTGGTGAAGGCGCGCGCGGCCGATCTCGTCAATCCCAAGATCCCCACCGGCGAGATCGAGGTCTTCGTCTCGGCGCTCGAAGTGCTCTCCGAGGCGGCCGAGCTGCCGCTCCCGGTCTTCGGCGAGCTCGACTATCCGGAGGAGACGCGGCTGCGCTACCGCTTCCTCGATCTGCGCCGCGAGCAGCTGCATCGCAACATCGTGCTGCGGAGCCAGGTGATCTCCTCGCTCCGCGGCCGGATGGTCGAACAGGGCTTCATGGAGTACCAGACGCCGATCCTGACGGCCTCGTCGCCGGAAGGCGCGCGCGACTTCCTCGTGCCGTCGCGCCTGCACCCGCGCA
>CAYORO010000144.1:0-9854 GCA_964406355.1 uncultured Limibaculum sp. | reverse complement strand
CCAGTGCCACGAGGACAATTACGGCCAGATGATCCGGGCCGATCACCTCAGCCAGGGCAACATCAACGGCTTCCCGACCTATCGCTTCAAATGGTCGGGGCTCGGCTCGCTGCACCGGCGTTTCTCGGGCTGCATGAAGAACATCCGAGCGAAGCCGTACAAGCGCGGCTCCGACGAGTTCGTGGCGCTCGAGGCCTATCTCGCGAGCCGCGGTGCGGGCCTGTCGATCGAAACGCCCGCCGTTCGCAACTGAGGACCCGTGTCCTCACAATCCCTCTCCCGGAAGGGAGAGGGGCGCATCGAAAGCGAGACCTGAGACGACCGGCACCGCCGCCGGTTCGAACGCGGCGAAGTCCGCGAACGGAGGAGGCTTGTATGATCTCACGGCGCGACTTCCTGCAGGCGGCCATGGCGACAAGCGCACTTGCCGGCAACGGCATTGCGGATCTCGCCCGGGCGCAGGGGCTGACGGAGGCGGGTCTGATCGACATGGCGCCACTCGGCAACGTGACGCTGATCCATCTCTGCGACATCCACGGCCAGTTGAAGCCGGTCTGGTATCGCGAGCCATCGGTCAATCTTGGCGTCGGCGACGCCTCGGGCCTGCCGCCGCATGTCACGGGCAAGGACTTCCTCAAGCTCTATAACATCGCGGCCGGTAGCCCCGGCGCCTATGCGATGACTTCGGTCGACTTCACCGCTCTCGCGCGGGAGTATGGTCGAATGGGCGGCCTTGACCGCGTTGCGACGGTTGTCGAGCGCATCCGGGCGGAGCGGCCCGGCGCCCTGCTCCTCGATGCGGGGGACACCTGGCAGGGTTCGCTCACCTCATTGCGCACCGCGGGGCTGGACATGGTGGATGCCATGAACCTGATGAAGCCGGATGCGATGACGTCTCACTGGGAGTTCACCCTCGGCATCGATCGGGTGACCGAGATCGTGGATGACCTGCCCTTCCCCTTCCTCGGCGCCAACATCTTCGATGCCGAGTGGGACGAGCCTGCCTATGAGCCTTATGCGATGTTCGAGCGCGGCGGCGCGACGATCGCGGTGATCGGCCAGGCCTTCCCGTGGATGCCGATCGCCAACCCGTCCTGGATGTTCCCCGGTCTTTCCTTCGGGATCCGCGAGGATCGCGTGCAGGAGATTGTCGACGAGGTGAGGGCCGAGGGCGCGGATGCCGTTGTGCTCCTGAGCCACAACGGCTTCGATCTCGACCGCAAGATGGCCGGCCGGGTGAAAGGGATCGACGTGATCCTCTGCGGTCACACCCATGATGCGCTGCCCGAACCTCTGATGGTGGGCAAGACGGCGCTCATCGCATCGGGTTCGCACGGCAAGTTCGTCTCGCGGGTCGATCTCGACGTCGACAGCTCAGGCGTAAAGGACATCCGGCACCGACTGATCCCGGTCTTCGCCGACGCGATCGCCCCAAACCCTGAGATGGCAGCGCTGATCGAACGGCACCGGGCGCCCTATGAGGCGGAACTCGCCGAGGTGCTGGGGACCACCGATGGGCTGCTCTACCGACGCGGAAACTTCAACGGGACCTTCGACGACCTGATCTGCGACGCGCTCATCGAACAGCGCGACGCGGAGATCGCGCTCTCGCCCGGCTTCCGTTGGGGCGCCGCGCTTCTGCCCGGCGAGCCGATCACGCGGGAGGCGGTCTTCAATGCCACCGCGATGTCCTATCCCGAGGCCTATCGCACCGAGATGACGGGCGAGATGCTCAAGATCGTCCTCGAAGACGTGGCCGACAATCTGTTCAATCCGGACCCCTATTACCAGCAGGGCGGGGACATGGTCCGCGTCGGCGGCATGGGCTATGCAATCGATGTCACGGCGCCGGCCGGGAGCCGCATCACGGAGATGACGCTCCTCGCCGACGGCTCGCCAATCGATCGCTCCAGAACCTACACGGTCGCCGGCTGGGCGAGCGTGACCCAAGGCACCGAGGGGCCACCGATCTGGGAGATCGTGGAAGCCCATATCCGACAGCACGGGACCGTGCGCGTGAACCCGAACAACACGGTGCGCGTGTTGGGCCGGGCATGAACGGCGTGAGGACAGCATGACAGAGACCAGCAATCCGGGCCGTCGCGCCTTCCTGAAGGGCAGCCTTGCGGCTGGCAGCGCTGCGCTGGCCGCAGGCGCCGCGCAGGGCGCGCCCGATCCGGCGATCACCGATCTGGAGCAGCAGCCTTGGACACAGTTCACGGGTGAGGGCGTGGATGCGCGGCCCTATGGCTCGCCATCGCCCTTTGAGGCTCATGTGGTGCGCCGCGATGTGCCCTGGCTGACGGCAGATCCGGTGAGTTCGGTGAACTTTACACCACTGCATGAGCTCGACGGTTTCATCACTCCGAACGGGCTTTGCTTCGAGCGCCACCATGCCGGCATTGCCGAGGTAGATCCGGCGATGTGGCGTCTGATGATCAATGGCCTCGTCGAACGACCAATGGTTTTTACACTGGCCGACATCAATCGGTTCCCACGCGTTTCACTCCCCTACTTCCTAGAATGCGCGGCCAATAGCGGCATGGAGTGGCGCGGCGCCCAGCTCAACGGGGTTCAGTACACTCATGGTATGATCCACAATTGTGTCTATTCCGGCGTGCGCTTGCGCGACGTGCTGGCCGAGGCGGGCCTCAAGGCGAGCGCCAAGTGGCTGCTGCCCGAAGGGGGCGATGCTGCGGGCATGACGCGCTCGGTTCCGCTCGAGAAGGCGCTCGATGACTGCATCATCGCCACGCATATGAACGGCGAACGCCTGCGGCCCGAACAGGGCTATCCCGCACGCCTGGTGGTGCCCGGCTGGGAGGGCAACATGTGGGTGAAGTGGATCCGCCGGATCGAGGTGGGCGACAAACCTTGGCACCACCGCGAAGAAACGTCGAAATACACCGACCTTATGGCCGATGGTAAAGCTCGGCGCTTTACCTGGGAAATGGATGTGAAGTCGGTGATCACCAATCCGAGCCCCCAGGCACCGATCACCCATGGCAAAGGGCATACCGTGATCACAGGTATTGCCTGGTCAGGCCGCGGCACAGTTCAAGAAGTGCACGTTACCACTGACGGTGGAAAAAACTGGCACCAAGCCCGTGTCGATGGGTTCTCAACACCAAAATCGATGCATCGCTTCTATTACGAATTCAACTGGGATGGCTCACCGCTTTTGATGCAATCTCGCGCCGTCGACAGCGAGGGATATCTGCAGCCGACGAAGAACCAGCTCCGGAAGGTGCGCGGTGTCAACTCGATTTACCACAACAACGGAATCCAGACATGGGCGGTGAACGCCGACGGGGAGGCTGAGAATGTTGAGATTTCCTGAGCGCGCGCTGATCTCGGTTCTGGCCATCGGCCTCGCCAGTCCGGCCGTCGCCGACGGGTTCGGTCTCGGTCGCGAGGCGCTGCCCGAAGAGGTGGCGGCCTGGGACATCGATGTGCGTCCGGACGGTGCCGGGTTGCCGGAGGGCTCGGGCGATGCGTTGACCGGCGAGGAGATCTTCGCCGAGCAATGCGCCTATTGCCACGGCGATTTCGGCGAAGGCGTCGATCGCTGGCCGGTGCTCTCTGGCGGTCACGGCACGCTGGCGGATGATCGCCCGGTGAAGACGATCGGCAGCTACTGGCCCTATCTCTCGACAGTCTACGACTACATCAACCGGGCAATGCCCTTCGGCTATGCTCAGTCGCTCGAGGCAGACGACGTCTACGCGATCACCGCGTATCTCCTCTACATGAATGACGTGATCGACGACGACGAGTTCGTCTTGAACCATGAGAATTTCGCCGAGGTCCGTCTGCCCAATGAACAGAACTTCTTCGCCGATCCACGCCCTGACATTCAAAACGTGAGCGACAGCGCCCCCTGCATGCGGGACTGCAAGGACGCCGCCGAGATTACCATGCGCGCGCGGATCCTGGACGTGACGCCCGAGGCTGATGACGATGCGACGGCGGGCCTCAGTGTCGAGTAGAGCATTCTCCCGCGAGGGCCTCATATGTGGCCTGCTGGTCGGCGCAGTTCTGGCCGCCGTTTCGATGCCCGCGGCGGCCGGCGATCCCGAGCGCGGCGCGCGGATCTACACGAAATGCAGATCCTGCCACATGGTGGGGCCGGACGCCCACAACCGGGTCGGCCCGCACCTCAACGAGCTGTTCGGCCGCAAGGCCGCCGCGGTGGACGACTATCGCTACTCCGCCGATATGAAACGGGCGGGCGCCGACGGTCTCGTCTGGGATGCCGAGAAGCTGCATCTCTATATCGAAAACCCGCGGACCCTTGTCACGGGAACGCGCATGGCCTTCCGCGGCATTCCCGATGAGGGCGATCGCGACGATCTCATCGCATATCTTCGGCTCTTCTCCGCCTCGCCGCGGGACATCCCCGAAGCCGCGCCGACGGCCTCTCCGCGAGATCCGGATGTCGATCCCGCAATTCTGGCGATCGAGGGCGACCCGGCCTATGGCGAGTACCTCTCCGGCGAATGCGTCACCTGCCACCAGGCCTCTGGGAGCGACGAGGGCATCCCGTCGATCGTCGGCTGGCCGCAGCGCGATTTCGTGACCGCGCTCCACGCCTACAAGAACAAGCATCGCCCCCATCCGGTGATGCAGCTCGTCGCGACCAACCTGTCGGACGAGGAGATCGCGGCACTCGCTGCATTTTTCGAAGGCGTCGACTGAGAGCGCCTGAACTCCGGGAGGACCCATGATGAAAATGAACAGACGTCAGACCCTGGCCGCAGCGCTCGCCAGCACCGCAGCACTGTATGCCCCGGCGGTGATCGGCGCCGCTCGGCCACGCGCTGTGGTCGTGGGTGGCGGCGCCGGTGGCGCGACGGCGGCGCGCTACATCGCCAAGGACTCGAAGGGCGAGATCGACGTCACCCTGATCGAGCCGAGCCGCACCTATTACACCTGCTTCTTCTCCAACCTCTATATCGGTGGCTTCCGCACGCTCGACAGCATCGCCCATAGCTACGGCAAGCTGGCCGCGGGTGGCGTGAACGTGGTGCATGACTGGGCTACGGGGATCGATCGTGACGCCAAGACCGTCGCGCTCGCCGGTGGAGGCTCGGTCGCCTATGACCGACTGGTCGTGGCCCCTGGTATCGATTTCAGGGAAGGCAGCCTTCCGGGTTGGGACCTCACGGCGCAGAACGCCATGCCCCACGCCTGGAAGGGCGGCAGCCAGACCGAGCTGCTGAAGGCGCAGATCGAGAGCATGCCAGAGGGCGGTACCTATGTCATGCTTGCCCCGCCAAACCCCTATCGCTGCCCGCCGGGGCCGTATGAGCGCGTCTCGATGGTGGCCCACCACTTCAAGAACAACAACCCGACCGCGAAGATCCTGATCTTCGATCCCAAGCCCAAGTTCTCCAAGATGGCGCTCTTCCAGGAGGGCTGGGAGCGGCACTATCCGGGAATGATCGACTGGCTCGATGCCGACTTTACCGGCCCGGTCGAGGAGGTGCGCCCGGGCGCCATGGAGATCGTGGCCGGCGGCGAGGTCACGAAGGCCGATGTCTGCAATGCGATCCCGGCCCAGAAAGCGGGTCTCGTCGCAGAAGCGGCGGGTCTGACGAACGAGACGGGCTTCTGCCCGATCGTTCCGTCTTCGATGCAGAGCCAGATCGACGAAAACGTCTTCGTGCTTGGTGATGCGACGATCGCGGGCGACATGCCGAAATCGGGCTTCTCGGCCAACAGCCAGGCCAAGGTCGCGGCGATGAACCTGCGGGCCGCGCTGACGAGCAGCAAGGCCTTCCCTGCGAAGTACTCCAACACCTGCTGGTCGCTCATCGAGGCGGACGACGGCGTGAAAGTGGGCGCACGGTACGAGGCGACGCCCGAGAAGATCGCGAAGACCGATGGCTTCATCAGCCAGACCGGCGAGGACTCCGACCTCCGCAAGCAGACCTACGAGGAGAGCGTCGGCTGGTATGCGGGCATAACCGCCGACATGTTTGGATAAGCGAGGATGGCATCATGAGAACCGTAATAGCAGCACTCATCGGCTCAAGTCTTCAAGTGGCGGCGGCGGGCGCGGGCGACGCCGCACTCACCGTCTACCCGGCGGATGGGAGCTTCGAAGACGCGACATTCGCGGTTGAAAGCGCGATCACCGACCGCGGCCTTGTCATCGACTATGTCAGCCATGTGGGCGCCATGCTGTCGCGCACAGCCGCGGATGTCGGCTCGGAGCAGCCCATCTTCGAGCAAGCGGACATTTTCCTGTTCTGCTCGGCGGTGGTGTCGCGCCAGGTGATGGAACAAAACCCCGACAACATCGCCCACTGCCCTTACGGCATATTCGTACGGCAGTTCCCCGGGTCCGATGGGCGTGTCGAAATCGGATTTCGCGACATGCCCGACGGCGAAATGGCTGTCGTGCAGACCCTCCTTGACGAAATCGCGCAGGAGGCCGCCGGCATGGAATGATCGAGACGCTGTCTTGGGCCGCCACAGGACCTGAACGCCAACTTCGGTCGCGCGGGATCGTCGTTGGCCACGATGACGTCGGCGATCGAACGCGGCTCGTTCTCCACAAGGTGCAGATCGAAGGTCGCCTGGTACCGCTCGTCGTGCAGGGGGTGCGCCCCTGCCGGTAGCTTACCGCACGAGGGGTGTGAAAGCCGTCCACGGCAACCTGGAGAACCGGCCGATCCTAGGTTTCAAGCACGATCGCCGGTTCCGGCTCGAGCATTGTCTTCCCTTACGAGATCAGTCCGTTAACCGCGACGGAACCGGGTTGGCCGTGATGATAACGTACAGAGCGTCATGGCCGCCAAAGGCCCAAACTACCTGACTAAGCACACTCCTCTGAGCCTCAGCCCGTGGCCAGAGGGTGGTGCTCGAGCACCAGCGCGCGCAGGCGTTCATCGAGCACATGGGTGTAGATTTCGGTCGTCGAGATATCCGCATGGCCGAGCAGCTCCTGGATCGCCCGGAGATCGGCGCCATTGGCCAGCATATGCGTCGCGAAGGCGTGGCGCAGCCCGTGGGGCGTGACGCGGGCAGGGTCGATCCCCGCGGCGACGGCGAGGCGCTTGAGCTGGCCCCAGATCGCGACGCGGGTGAGCGGGCGCCCCGCGCGCCCGGGGAAGAGCCAGCGCCCCTCGGTGCCGCGCCGCGCGAGCCAGATCGTGAGCGCTGCGCGCGCCTCGGCGCCGACCGGCACCAGCCGGTCACGCCCGCCCTTGCCGCGGACATGGAGGACCCTCGGGTCTCCGCGGGCCGCCGACAGCGGCAGCTCAGCAAGCTCGGAGACCCGGAGCCCGCTCGCATAGAGGAGCTCGACGACCGTACGGAGCCGCTCGCCTCGGGTGCCCTCGCCGGCCCGCGCCGTCTCGAGGAGCCGTCCGACCTCGGCCTCGTCGAGCACCCCCGGCACGCCACGCGCCGGCGCGCGCCCGCGGATCGCGGCGGCCGGGTCGTCGGCGCGCCACCCCTCGGACCAGGCGAAGCGGAAGAGCTGGCGGATCGCCGAGAGCTTTCGCGCGCGGGTGCTGGCGGCAAGGCCCTGCGCCTCGAGGGCAGCCAGATAGCCCTCGATCTCGGCCCGCCCGACCCCGGCGAGCCGAAGCCGTCGCCCGGCCAGATGGACTGCGAAATCCCTGAGATCGCGGGCATAGGCCGCCAGCGTGTTGGGCCGCGCCCCCCGTTCCGCCGACATCGCCTCCAGAAACGCCTCGACCCAGCCCTCATCCTCAGGCGTCGGCGCCGAAGTCGAAGTCGAAGTCGGCGGCCCGGCGTCGGTCACGTCCCGGCCGTCATTGCTCTGCGGGGGGCTGCGCCTGCGGAAGCGGCAGCGGCTCGCTGACCCGCTGGGTCGGTG
Source organism: uncultured Limibaculum sp. (assembly GCA_964406355.1). GTDB lineage: Bacteria > Pseudomonadota > Alphaproteobacteria > Rhodobacterales > Rhodobacteraceae > Thermohalobaculum. Next base: position 2,002 of record CAYORO010000144.1, on the reverse strand, counting down.
CCGGCAACTCGGAGATCATCGCGTAGCCGACCAGCGCGACGAGTCCGGCGGCCAACACCCAGAACAGGAGCTTGAGAACGCGGCTCATGGCTCTCCCTTGCGCCTCGCCGTCGGCAGGCGCTCCCGATCCGCCAAGGGCGCCTCGGGCTTTGCGCGCCGGCGTGTCTCGTGTATGCCGCCCCGAACATCCCGGCCGGGGCCGCGCGCGGACACTAACCCGCCCTGTCCCGGCTCGGCAACGGGTTGATGCGGGCGCCGACGGAACGGCGGGCTGCGCGACCGCGCAAGGGGGCGAGGCATGCCGACACCGCAGCGCAGGCCGACTGAGCAGCTTACGCAGCACATCGTGCTGATCGGGCTGATGGGCGCCGGCAAGAGCTCGGTCGGGGTCCGTCTGGCGGCCCGACTCGGGGTGCCCTTCGCCGACAGTGACACGGAGGTCGAGCGCGCGGCCGACATGACGGTTGCGGAGATCTTCGCGAGCCTCGGCGAGGCGCAGTTTCGCGATGGCGAGCGGCGGGTGATCGCGCGCCTCCTCGGCGAGCCGCCAATGGTGCTGGCGACCGGGGGCGGGGCGTTCCTCAATGCCGAGACACGGGCGCTGATCTCCGAGCACGCGGTGTCGGTCTGGCTCAAGGCCGATCTCGAGGTGCTGGTGGCGCGAACCGCCGGGCGCACCCATCGCCCGCTGCTCAACACGGGGGATCCGCGGGTGGTGCTTTCGGGTCTGATCGCCGATCGCTATCCGGTGTATGCCGAGGCCGACATCCATGTGGAGAGTCTGATGGAGCAGACCCACGAGGACATGGCGGAGCGGATCCTCGCCGCGCTCGAGGCACATGGCGCGCGGACCGGGCGCGGGGTGCTGGCGGAGGCGCCCTGAGATGGGCACGGCGCTGGAGACGGCAGACGCGACGGCTGGCGCGACGCTCGAGGTCGGGCTCGGCGCGCGCGCCTACCGGATCGAGATCGGCGAGGGGCTGCTCGCCCGAGCGGGCGCGTTGATCGGACCCGTGCTGCCGCGTCCCCGCGTGGTGGTCGTCACCGACCAGACCGTCGCCGCGCTCCATTTGGACGCACTCCGCGACGGGCTTGCGGCAGGCGGGATCGCGGCCGAGGCGGTGGTGCTGCCGGCCGGTGAGGCGACCAAGTCAATGGAGCGCCTGGGCGGTCTTCTCGACCGGCTGCTGGAGCTGAAGGTCGAGCGGGACGATCTGATCCTTGCCTTCGGCGGTGGGGTCATCGGCGATCTGGCGGGCTTTGCGGCGGCGGTGCTGCGGCGCGGCGTCGGCTTCGTGCAGCTGCCGACCACGCTGCTCGCCCAGGTCGACAGCTCGGTCGGCGGCAAGACCGGCGTGAACGCGGCGGCGGGCAAGAACCTGATCGGTGCCTTCCATCAGCCGCGGCTGGTGATCGCCGATATCCGCGTTCTGGAGACGCTGCCGGAGCGGGAGTTCCTCGCGGGCTATGCCGAGGTCGTCAAATACGCATTGTTGGGCGATGCGGCGTTCTTCGATTGGCTCGAGCGGCACGGGCCCGCGCTCAAGGACGGGGATCGGGGTCTTCGGGCCGAGGCGGTCCGCCGCTCCTGCGCGATGAAGGCGGGCATCGTCGAGCGTGACGAGACCGAGCGGGGCGAGCGGGCGCTGCTCAATCTGGGGCACACGTTTGGCCATGCGCTGGAGGCGGCCACGGGCTATTCGGACCGGCTGCTCCACGGCGAGGGCGTGGCAATCGGGATGGGGCTTGCCTTCCGGGTCTCGGCGCGGCTCGGGCTCTGCGGGTCGGAGGTGCCGGACCGGGTCGAGGCGCATTTCGCGGCGATGGGTCTTCGGCGGCGGATTGCCGATATCGCGGGGGCGCTGCCGGATGCGGATGGGCTGATCGCGCTGATGGGGCAGGATAAGAAGGTCCGGCAGGGGCGGATCGCGTTTGTGCTCGCGCGGGGCATCGGCGAGGCGTTTCTGACGCGCGAGGCGGATCTCGGCGTGGTCCGGGCGGT
>CAYORO010000143.1:0-9860 GCA_964406355.1 uncultured Limibaculum sp. | reverse complement strand
TGGAACGAGTATGCCTTCGCAGTGCTGCTCACCTCCGGCACGGCGCAGACCGCGCCGCCCTTCATCCCCACCATCATCGGCGTTGGCGGGCAGGACTGGCCGGCCGTGGCGGCGGGTGCGACGCTCTTCCTGCTGCCGGTGATGGTCTTCACCATCCTGCTGCGAAAGCACCTCTTGCGCGGCATCACCTTCGGCGCCGTGAGGAAATGAGATGAGTCAGGACCCCTACGCCGATCTTGGAAACGCATCAGAGGAGATGCAGCAACGCCTCGTCGAGGCGATGATCGCGCGGGCCGAGGACCCCAAGCAGATTGCGATGCGCCGGGCCTATATGACGCGGATCCCGCTGCCGGACGGCGCGCGCGGGGTGGAGCTCGGCAGCGGGCCGGGCGATGTGACCCGGGACATCCTAGACGTGGCCGGTGCGGCGGAGGCGCTCGGCATCGAGCCCTCGCCCGTGATGGTGAAGGCCGCCCGGGCCAGGCATGCCGACCGCGCCGGGCTGAGCTTTCAGATCGGAGATGCCAAGGAAACGGGGCTCGAAGACGCCTCGATGGATCTCGTGGTGCTGCACACGCTGCTCATTCACTGTCCGGGGCCCGAGCAGGCGCTCGCCGAAGCGCACCGCATCCTGAAACCCGGTGGCTGGCTCGCGGTCTTCGACGAGGACCCGCCCTCGGTGACCGCGGCGGTGCATGACCATGACCCGTTCCGCGCCGTGGTGGACAACCTGATCCGGATCTATGTGCACGACCGCTGGCTGGTGCGGCGCATGCCGGCAATGTTGGGGGATGCAGGCTTCACCGTGGTCGAGCGCGACGGCCATCTCTACCTGCCTGCTCCGGACTCGCCCTATTTCCTGACCATCATCGACCGCGGTGCCGACACGCTGGTGGCCGATGGCGTGATCGGCGAGGCCATGGCGGAGGGCATCCGCGCCGAGGCCCGCCGCCGGCTCGAGAGCGGCAGTTTCTTCGGTTCGATCGCCTTTGTCGGCGTGCTGGCACGCAAGTCCGGAGGGGACGCGTGAGCTTCTTGCGGGGTTTGCTGCGGCTGCGGCGCGGGGCGTGGGAGATGGTGGCCTCGGTGCTGATCGGGCTCGGCGTGCTGATGCTGATGCAGCCCTTTGTCCTCTGGGCCTTCACCTACTCCTTTGTGGTCACCCTGGTCGGGACGCTGATGTTCATCATCGTCAGCCACTTCCCCGAGTGAGCATGGCACGGATGGGAGAGAGAAAGCGGCTGGCCCTCGTGGCGCATGACCGCAAGAAGCCCGAGATGGTGGCCTGGGCGACGCACCACCGGCCGAGCCTTGCGGCGTGCGAGCTCTGGGCGACAGGGACCACCGGGAGCCTCGTCGCCGGCGAGACCGGCCTGCCGATCAATCTCCTGAAGAGCGGTCCCCTTGGCGGCGATCAGCAACTGGGCGCGATGATTGCCGAGGGCCGGCTCGACATCCTGATCTTCTTCTCCGACCCGCTCACCTCGATGCCCCATGATGTCGACGTGAAGGCGCTCTTGCGGATCTCGACGCTCAACGAGACCGTGCTCGCCTGCAACCGGGCCACGGCGGATTTCATCATCTCCTCGACCCATTTCGACCGGGCCTATGGGGCGGCGGATGGCTGAGATCGTGGTCCGCAACCTGCGCAAGGAGTTCGGCGACTTCACGGCCGTGCAGTCGTCGTCCTTCAAGGTCGCCGATGGCGAGTTCTTCATGCTGGTGGGGCCGTCCGGCTGTGGCAAGACGACGACGCTCAGGATGATCGCCGTGCTCGAGGTGCCGACTTCGGGCGAGATCTACATCGATGGCGAGGAAGTGGGGCGAAGGCCCGCCTCCCAGCGCGACATCGCCTTCGTCTTCCAGATGTTCGCGCTCTATCCGCATATGAATGTGCGGCGGAACATCAGCTATCCGCTGGTCAGCCAGGGGATGCCGCGGGCCGAGACGCGCGCCAAGGTGGCCGAGGTCGCGCGCATCCTCGGGATCGAGGCGTTGCTCGACCGGCCCGTCAGCGGCCTCTCGGGCGGAGATCGCCAGCGGGTCGCGCTCGGCCGGGCGATCGTGCGCGAGCCGAAATGCTTCCTGATGGACGAGCCGCTCGGCGCGCTCGATGCGGAGTTTCGCGAGCGCATGGCCGAGGAGCTGCGGAGCCTGCATGACCGGATGGGCGCCACCACCGTCTATGTCACCCATGACCAGCTCGAAGCCATGCAGATGGGTGACAAGATCGTGGTCATGAACCACGGCGTGATCGAGCAGTTCGGCACCCCGCAAGACATCTACGACAAGCCCGCGACGCGCTTCGTCGCCGAGTTCATCGGTTCGCCACCGATGAACTTCCTCACCTTCCACGGCAAGGTGGAGGTCGGCGACAGCAACGTGACGATGCATCATCAGGCGCTCGAGATCCCCGAGATCCGCACGCCCTTCGAGGGCGATATGGTCTATGGCGTGCGCCCGGAGCATGTCCGGCTGTCGGATGCGTCGGGCGTCCGCGGCGAGGTGGTCGCGACCGAGTATCTCGGCACCACCCAGATCGTGACGATCGCGACCCAGAGCGGTGAGCTCAAGGCCCGCATCCCCTCGGATCAGCCGGCCCGGGTGGGCGAGACCGTGGGGCTCGCCTTCAACGGGGCGACCGTGACCCTCTTCGACGATCAGACCGGGCGGGCGATCCCGTCGGCGCTCAATGCCGGGGTGCTGTCGCATGGCTGAGGTGGTCCTCGCGAACGTGACCAAGCGGTTCGGCGCGACGCTCGCGGTCGACGGCATGGCCATGGAGATCGAGGACGGCGCCTTCGTCGTGCTGCTCGGCCCGACCGGGGCGGGCAAGACGACGACGCTGCGGCTAATCGCGGGGCTCGAACGCCCAGATGCCGGCGAGATCTTCATCGCCGGCCGGCCGGTGGTCTCCGAGACGCCGGCCGAGCGCAACGTCACGATGGTGTTCCAGCAGTATTCGCTCTACCCGCATATGTCCGTCCGCGAGAACCTCGCCTTTCCGCTCCGCTCGCCGATCCTGCGCACCCCCGAAGCCGAGATCGCGCGCAAGGTGGGCGAGGTGGCCGAGGTGCTCCGCATCGCCCACAAGCTCGACAACAAGGCGACCGCGCTCTCGGGCGGCGAGATGCAGCGGGTCTCGATCGGCCGGGCGCTGGTGCGCGAGCCCGAGATCCATCTGATGGACGAGCCGCTGAGCTCGCTCGACGCCAAGCTGCGGGCCGATCTGCGCGTCGAGCTCAAGCGCATCCAGTCCAATCTCGGCACCACCGTGCTCTACGTCACGCATGACCAGATCGAGGCGATGACCATGGCGACCAAGATCGGCGTGCTCGACGAGGGCCGTCTGGTCCAGGTCGGCACGCCGCGCGAGATCTACGAGACCCCGGTGAGCCTCTATGTGGCCGGGCGCCTCGGCCTGCCGCGGATCAACGCGCTGCCGGCGGATCTCTTCGGCGGCGCGCCCGCCGGTGCCGCGACGATCGGGCTGCGCCCGGAGCACATCCGCTATGGCGAGGATGACGGCGGCCGCCCCTCGCGCGTCGTCCGGATCGAGCATCTGGGCGACCAGACGCGGCTCCATCTCGATCTCGACGGCCATGCCATCGTCACCCTGACCGATGTGCACACCGATCTCGAGCCCGGCGACACCGTCGCTATCCACCCCCGCAACGCCCTCTATTTCGACGCCTCCGGCGCGCGGATCTGAGGAGGAGGACCCCATGAAGCAGTTCATCAACACCAAGGAAACGCTGGTCACGCAGGCGATCGACGGCACGCTGCGGACCGCGGGGGGACGGCTCGCGCGGCTCGACGGCTATCCGCATATCAAGGTCGTGGTCCGCACCGACTGGGACAAGTCGAAGGTCGCGCTCGTCTCGGGCGGCGGCTCCGGGCACGAGCCGAGCCATGCGGGCTTTGTCGGCCAGGGGATGCTGACGGCGGCGGTCTGCGGCGAGGTCTTCGCCTCGCCCTCGGTGGATGCGGTGCTGGCCGGGATCCTCGCGGTCACGGGCAAGGCCGGCTGCCTCCTGATCGTCAAGAACTACACCGGCGACCGGCTGAATTTCGGCCTCGCGGCCGAGCGCGCCCGGGCCCAGGGGCTCAAGGTCGCGATGGTGATCGTCGATGACGATGTCGCGCTGCCGGACCTGCCGCAGGCCCGCGGCGTGGCCGGCACGCTCTTCGTGCACAAGATCGCCGGCGCACTCGCCGAGCAGGGCGCCGATCTCGACACCATCGCCGAGGTCGCCGAGAGGGTGGTCGAAGGCGTCGTCTCGATCGGCATGTCGCTCGACACCTGCACCGTTCCGGGCTCGCCCAAGGAGGACCGGATCGGAGCCGGCAAGGCTGAGCTCGGCCTCGGGATCCATGGCGAGCCCGGCATCGAGCAGGTCGACTTCTCCACCGCGCGCGATGCCATGGAGCGGATGGTCGACCGGCTCGCGCCGGCGATCGGTCCCGGCCCCCATGTGGCGCTGCTCAACAATCTCGGCGCCACGACGCCGCTCGAGATGGCGGTGCTAGCCGAGGAGCTCACCCAGTCGCGCATCGGCGAGCAGGTCCGCTGGCTGATCGGGCCCGCGCCGCTGATGACCTCGCTCGACATGCACGGCGTCTCGGTCTCGCTGTTCCCGGCAACCAAGGCCGACGAGGCCGCTCTGCTGGCCCCCGTCGCGCCGGTCGCCTGGCCGGGTTGCCTGGCGGTCGGAGAGGTCGCGGTGCTCGCCCTGCCGGACGGGCTCACGCCGATCCAGCCGATCCCGTCGGCGAACGATGCGATGCGCGCCTTCATCGAGCGCTGCTGCGCCATCCTGATCGCGGCGGAGGCCGATCTGAACGCGCTCGATGCGAAGTCGGGCGACGGCGACACCGGGAGCACGCTGGCGACCGCCTCGCGCGCGCTCGTCGCCGCGCTCGACCAGTTGCCGCTCGCGGATCAGACACAGCTCTACCGCGCCATCGGTCTCGAGCTCACGCAGACGATGGGCGGCTCGTCGGGCGTGCTGCTCGCCATCTTCTTCGCGGCCGCGGGCGATGCGTCGGCCACCGGCAAGGACGTGGTCGGCGCGCTGATGGCGGGGCTCGACCGGGTGCAGCAGGTCGGCGGCGCCCGCCCGGGAGACCGCACCATGATCGACGCCCTGCTCCCGGCGCTCGAGGCCCTGCCGCAGGGTCTCGAGGCCGCCGCGACAGCGGCCCGAGGCGGCGCCGATGCGACCGCCTCCATCACGCGCGCGCGGGCGGGGCGGGCGAGCTATCTCGCCGAGGCCAACCTCGCCGGGCACAACGATCCGGGGGCCGAGGCGGTCGCCCGGCTGTTCGAGCAACTGGCGGTCCCGACCCCATAGCCGGGGCGCCGCCCGTCTCTGAGGCCGGATCGGGAGCGCTTCGCAACGAGCTCGGCGATGGTCGCGTTCCTGCGCTCATCTCCGAGAAAGTCGCGGAGGCCGAGGAGGTCTAGTTCCAGACCCATCTTGGAGTTAACGAGCAGATCGAGCTGTCGGCGATTTCAGGGCAGGCCTTCTTCGACGACTGGCAGCAACCACAGAAATCGGCCGTGATCCGAACATCGGACACGAAGGCCCAGGCATCGAGACGCCGGTCCCGCGTGAAAACCGATAATGCCACGTGTCTGCGATCAAGCGAAACCAGATCGGCCCCTGCCCGACACACCGGCGCGGGCGCGGGCGCGGTCTCGCAGGCCCGTCGATCTAGACGCGCACATGGTCCCACCAGCCGTGAGGCAGCAGCGCGGTCTCGGCAAACAGCTGCATCTGTGGCCCCCGGCTTGACGACTCTCGGGTATGCTCATACCCGGAAAAGGCAGGCTGCACGTAGGGACGTCATGCTGTTCTCGAACGCGCAGATCGCGACCATGGCCGGGCAGGCACCATACGGGCTCATCGACGACGGAGCCCTGGTGGTGGCGGATGGCCAGATCGTCTGGATCGGACCGGGCTCACAGGTGCCCGGCGCGCATCGGCACGGGGAGGAGATCGATCTCGGCGGGCGGCTCGTCACGCCAGCTCTGATCGACTGCCACACCCATGTGGTCCACGGCGGCAACCGCGCACGCGAGTTCGAGCAGCGCCTGACGGGTGTCAGCTACGAGGAGATCGCGCGGGCAGGCGGCGGCATCCTCTCGACCGTCACGGCGACGCGGACGGCCGGCATCGGGCGGCTGCTAGAGACCGCCTCGACCCGCGTCGATGCGCTGATCGCCGAGGGCGTGGCGACGCTTGAAATCAAGTCGGGCTATGGCCTCGACATCGAGACCGAGCTCACCATGCTGCGGGCTGCGTGCCGGATCGGCGACCTGCGGGACGTGCAGGTGGTCACGAGCTTTCTCGGCGCTCATGCCGTGCCGCCCGAATACAGGGGCCGGCCCGACGCCTATATCGACGAGATCTGCCTGCCGGCGCTCACGCGGGCGCATGCCGAGGATCTGGTCGACGCCGTCGACGGCTTCTGCGAGGGCATCGCGTTCGACACAGCACAGATCGCGCGCGTCTTCGATCTGGCACGCAGGCTGGGCCTGCCGGTCAAGCTCCATGCCGAGCAGCTGAGCCATACGGGCGGCGTGCAGCTGGCGGCCAGCTATGGGGCGCTCTCGGCCGATCACGTCGAGTATGCGACTGAGGCGGATGCCGCGGCCATGGCCCGCGCTGGGATGGTGGCGGTGCTGCTGCCCGGCGCCTTCTACACCGTGCGGGAGAAGCAGCTGCCGCCCGTCGCCGCCTTCCGGGCGCAGGCTGTGCCGATGGCGGTCGCGACCGACTGCAATCCCGGATCCTCGCCGCTCACCTCGCTGCTGCTGGCGATGAACATGGCCTGCACGCTGTTTCGCCTGACGCCCGAGGAGGCGCTGCGCGGGACGACCGAGGTGGCCGCGCAGGCGCTTGGGCTCACGGATCGGGGTGTTCTGGCTCCGGGCCGGCGCGCCGATCTCGCCATCTGGGACGTCGAGCACCCGGCGGAGCTCTCCTATCGCATCGGCGCCAACCCGCTCCACCGGCGCATCGTCGGGGGGCGGGCGTGACCGCGCGCCTGAGGGCCGGCGCGACGCCCCTCGCGACCCTCGAGGAGCTCTGGCGGAGGGGTGGCACGGCCCGCCTCGACACCGCGGCCCGGCCGACCGTCGACGCGGCCGCCGCGATGGTGGCCGCCGCGGCCGAGGGCGAGGCGGCGGTCTATGGGGTCAATACCGGCTTCGGCAAGCTCGCCACGATCCGGATCGACCTCGACGACACCCGGGCGCTCCAGCGCAATCTCGTGCTCAGCCACTGCTGCGGCGTCGGGGCGCCGCTCGACGGCCCGACCACCCGGCTGATGATGGCGCTCAAGCTCCTCTCCCTCGGCCGCGGCGCCAGCGGGGTCGCGTGGACCACGATCGCCCTGATCGAGGAGATGCTGGCCCGCGACGTCATCCCGATCGTCCCCTCGCAGGGCTCCGTCGGGGCGTCGGGGGACCTGGCGCCGCTTTCCCATATGGCCGCCGCGATGATCGGCGAGGGCGAGACCTGGCACGACGGCACCCGAATGCCGGCCGCCGAGGCGCTCCGCCACGCCGGGCTCGAGCCTGTCACGCTAGGGGCCAAGGAGGGGCTCGCGCTGATCAACGGCACGCAGTTCTCGACCGCCTGCGCGCTCACCGGTCTCTGGCGCAGCTGGGACGCGCTGCAGGCGGCGATCGTCACGGGTGCCCTGGCGACCGACGCGATGATGGGCTCGACCGCGCCGCTCCTCGATCCCATTCACAGGCTGCGCGGCCATGCCGGCCAGATCGCGATCGCGCGGGCCCAGCGGGCGCTGCTCGCCGGCAGCGAGATCCGCGAGAGCCACCGCGACGACGACACCCGCGTGCAGGACCCCTACTGCATCCGCTGCCAGCCCCAGGTCGTCGGCGCTGCGACCGACCTGCTGAGATTCGCCGCCACGACGCTCGAGGTCGAGGCGAATGCCGTCACCGACAACCCGCTGGTGCTGGTCGCGGAGGGGCGGATCGTCTCGGGCGGCAATTTCCACGCCGAGCCGGTGGCCTTCGCCGCCGACCAGATCGCGCTGGCCCTTGCCGAGATCGGCGCCATCGCGCAGCGCCGCATCGCGCTCCTGGTCGATCCGGCGCTCAGCCACAACTTGCCGCCCTTCCTGACCCCCCGGCCGGGGCTCAACAGTGGCCTGATGATCGCCGAGGTCACGAGTGCCGCGCTGATGAGCGAGAACAAGCACCTCGCCAATCCGTGCTCGACCGACAGCACCCCGACCTCGGCCAATCAGGAAGACCATGTCAGCATGGCGGCGCATGGGGCGATGAGGCTCGGGCGAATGGCGACGAACCTCGCCCAGATCGTGGGGATCGAGGCGATCTGCGCCGTCCAGGGGATCGAGTTCCGCGCGCCGCTCAAGACGAGCCCGGCGCTCCAGAAGGTAATGGCGCGCCTCCGCAGCCGGATCCCGGCGCTCGAGGAGGACCGGTTCCTCGCCGGGGATCTCGAGGCCGGGGCCGATCTGGTCGCGAGCCGCGCGCTCTCGGAGGAGCTCGACCTGCCCCAGCTCATGGAGACACCACGATGACGCCCCGGCCAACAACACGCCCGCGGGTGCCCGATGGCGATATCCGCGCCGCACATGACCATGGGAGACCGACATGACCGGAGAGACCTCCCGGCTGAACCGGCGCGACATCTACCCGCCCACCGGTCCAGAGCTCACCGCCCGCAGCTGGCTGACCGAAGCGCCGCTCCGCATGCTGATGAACAACCTGCACCCGGATGTGGCCGAGAACCCCCACGAGCTCGTCGTCTATGGCGGGATCGGCCGGGCGGCCCGCACCTGGGACGATTTCGACCGGATCGTCGGGGCGCTCGAGACCCTGGGCGACGACGAGACGCTGCTGGTGCAGTCCGGCCGGCCGGTGGGGGTGTTCCGCACCCATCCCGACGCCCCGCGCGTGTTGATCGCCAATTCCAACCTCGTTCCCCACTGGGCGACCTGGGAGCACTTCAACGACCTCGATCGGCGCGGCCTCGCGATGTACGGCCAGATGACCGCCGGGTCGTGGATCTATATCGGCACGCAAGGGATCGTGCAGGGCACCTACGAGACCTTTGTGGAGGCCGGGCGCCAGCACTATGGCGGCGACCTCACCGGGCGCTGGATCCTCACCGGCGGCCTCGGCGGCATGGGGGGCGCGCAGCCGCTCGCCGCGGTGATGGCCGGGGCCTGCTGCCTCGCCGTGGAATGCGACGAGACGCGGGCCGATTTCCGCCTGCGGACCCGCTATCTCGACGCCAAGACCCACGACCTCGACGACGCGCTCGAGATGATCGCGCGCTGGACCACGGCCCGCGAGGCGAAGTCGGTCGGGCTCATCGGGAATGCGGCCGACGTCTTCGCCGCGCTGGCCGACCGCGACATCCGCCCCGACATCGTCACTGACCAGACGAGCGCCCATGACCCGCTCCACGGCTACCTCCCGCAGGGCTGGAGCCTCTCCGAGTGGCGCACAAAGCAGGAGACCGATCCGAAGGCTGTCGAAGCCGCCGCACGCGCCTCGATGAAAGTCCATGTCGCGGCGATGCTCGCGTTCTGGACCCGCGGGATCCCGACACTCGATTACGGCAACAACATCCGCCAGGTCGCCAAGGAGGAGGGGCTCGAGGACGCCTTCGCCTTCCCGGGCTTCGTCCCCGCCTATATCAGGCCGCTCTTCTGTCGCGGGATCGGTCCGTTCCGCTGGTGCGCGTTGTCAGGCGATCCGGAGGACATCTACCGCACCGACGCCAAGGTGAAGGAGCTGATCTCGGACCCGCACCTCCATCACTGGCTGGACATGGCGCGCGAGCGCATCGCCT
>CAYORO010000142.1:0-9888 GCA_964406355.1 uncultured Limibaculum sp. | reverse complement strand
CCTCGATCAGATGCGCCGAGATCGCCGGGATGCGCGGCGCGTGCTCGGAGGCCATCCGCTCGCGGATCAGCCGCCCGACCGCCGCGAGATCCTCGGCCACGAGCTCCTGTAGCGTGTCGAACGGCGCGGACACGGTCGAGCCCTGGGCGAGTGCGTGTGTCACGGTCATGGACCCCTCCCACGGGTCGTCATCCGGGGCTTGTCTCATCGAGCGCGGAGCCTCGACGCTCTTGGCGGTCCGCGCTAAGGGGCCGGCATGAAGGAGCTGTTGCGCACCACCGACCCGACCCTTGTGCCCTTTGTCCAGGCCCTCCTGGCGAGCGAGGATATAGAGTGCTGGGTGTTCGACGTAAACATGAGCATCCTCGAAGGGAGCATCGGCATCTTGCCGCGGCGCGTGATGGTTGCGGCACCTGATCTCTTCCGTGCGTGCGCTATCCTACGTGACAATGGGATCGAGCCGTATTCGGGGGAGGACTGGCTGTGAGCGTGTTTGACGGTCGGGTTGCGGGGTCTGCTCCGGTGGGTGAGGCACCCGCGCGGCTCGAGACGCAGGAGGATGCGCTGCTCGACGGGCGCGTGCGGCTGTTGCAGCCGGTCTCGGGGTATCGCGCGGCGACCGATCCGGTGCTGCTGGCGGCGGCGGTGCCGGCGCAGCCGGGGGACTGGGTGCTCGATCTCGGGTGCGGAGCGGGGGCCGCGATGTTCTGCCTCGCCGCCCGGGTGCCGGGCCTGCGGCTTGCGGGGCTCGAGCGGGAGGCGGCCTATCTCGACCTCGCGGCGGAGAACGCGACGCTCAACGGGCTCGCGCCCGAGCTCCATCTCGGCGATGTCGCCGCGCCGCCGGCCGCGCTCCGGACCCTGAGCTTCGATCATGTGATCGCCAACCCGCCCTATCACCCCTCGGCCGGGCTCGGCTCGCCGGTGCCGATCCGCGACCGCGCCCATCGCGAGGACACCCCGCTCGAGGCCTGGACCGCGACCGCGCTCGCCCGGCTCCGGTCCAAGGGGCGGCTGACGATGATCCACCGGGCCGAGCGGCTGCCAGCGCTCCTCGCGGCCCTCGCGCCGCGCGCCGGAGATGTGGCGGTGCGCCCTCTCGCGCCGCGCATCGGGCGCGATGCCAAGCGGGTGATCGTCACGGCCCGCAAATGCACCGCCGGCCCGTTCCGGCTGGCCGCGCCGCTCGTGCTCCATGCCGGGGCCGAGCATATCGCCGATGGCTACGATTTCACCGAGGAGGCGCGGGCGATCCTGCGCGACGCCGCGCCGCTCTCAGTCTGAGGGGCGGGTCGTCCCGTGTGCCCTGCGTTTCGCTTTTTCCCGAGGGGGATCCGATGCTGCCAGTTCCGAACTCCATCGCCGCGATCGCCGAGCTCCTGACCGAGTGGCGCCGCGATCTGCACGCCCATCCCGAGCTCGGCTATGAGGAGCACCGCACGGCACGTCTCGTCGCCGAGCGGCTGCGCGACTTCGGCCTCGATGCAGTCGAGACCGGGATCGGCAGCACGGGCGTGGTCGGCGTCCTCCATGGCGAGGGCGGTCCGGGCGGTCCGGCCATTATGCTCCGCGCCGATATGGACGCGCTGCCGCTCACCGAGGTGACCGGACTGCCCCATGCCTCGACCCATGAGGGCGTGATGCATGCCTGCGGCCATGACGGGCACACCACGATGCTGCTCGGCGCGGCCAAGCGGCTGGCCGAGGATCGGAGCTTTGCCGGCACGGTCTATTTCTGCTTTCAGCCCGCCGAGGAGGGCGGCGCCGGCGCCAAGGCGATGCTGAAGGACGGGCTGCTCGAGCGCTTTCCGGCCGAGGCGGTCTATGGGCTGCACAACTGGCCGGGCCTCGCCGTTGGCGAGATGGCGGTCACCGAGGGGCCGGTGCTGGCCGCGGCCGACGAGTTCCGCATCACCATCGAGGGTCGGGGCGGCCACGCCGCCGAGCCGCATCTGGCGCGCGACCCGTTGCTGGCGGCGGCGCATCTCGTCACCGAGCTGCAGACCATCGTCGCGCGCCGCGTCGATCCGCTTCAGGCCGCGGTCGTCTCGGTCTGCGAGTTCCTCGCCGGGCACACCCACAACGTGATCCCCTCGAGCGCGAGCCTGCGCGGCACCACCCGCTGCTACGACGAGGGCGTCGGCCGCCTGATCCACGAGGAGATCTGCCAGCTCGCCAAGGGGGTCGCCACCGCCCATGGCTGCACGGCCGAGATCGAGCGTGGGCCCGACCCCTATCCGCCGACGGTCAACGACGCCGAGCGCGCCCGTTTCGCGCATTCGGTGATGGTCGAGGTCGTCGGGCCCGAGGCCGCGACATTCGGTCACGAGCCTTCGATGGCCGGGGAGGACTTCGCCTTTATGGCCAATCAACGGCCAGGCGCCTTCGCGATCATCGGCAACGGGCCGAGCGCGGCGCTCCACCATCCGGGATACGACTTCGACGACGCCGCCCTGCCGGTGGGCGTGGCCTACTGGGTGCGCCTCGTCGAGCGCGCCCTTCCGACAACCTGACGCAGGCGCCTCAATTCCTCCGCAAATCTTGCGTGACAATCGGACCCGTCACTGATGGACTGAGATGTCACGCCTGAACAAAGGAGGCCCGCATGAATCTGTCGTCGCACATCGCGCATCTGCGTCAGAAGCACGAGACCCTCGAGCGAAAGATCGAGGAGGAGAATCGACGACCTGCGGCGGACGATCTCGAAGTGGCCGCGCTGAAGCGGCAGAAGCTCCACATCAAGGAGGAGATCACCCGGCTCGGCGGCGCCGACTGAGCACGGGCCGCAACCGCCCGGATGCGGGCTCCCGTCCAGGCCGGACGGGAGCCTTTTTCTTTTAGGTTCAACGCTTTGCGGTGTCGAGATAGGCGCGGACCCAGCGCGCGAAATCCTCTGCCGCGACCGGCACCCCGAAGCGCGCCCGCGCTGCCGCCGCCGTCTCCTCGGGCACGCCGGTGCCCGATCTGAGATCCAGAAGAGCCCGCGCATAAGGCAGGTCGAACTCGGGATGCGCCTGGATCGAGATCGCGTCCGGCCGCTCGGGATCGCCATGGGCCAGCATCGCATAGGGGCAGAAGTCGCTGGTCGCGAGCAGGTGCGCATCCGCCGCGATCGCCGTCACCTGATCCTCATGCGAGGCGTGCCAGCTCGCGCGCGCCGGCGCATCGCCCATCCAGCCCGGCCTTGCAACAATCTCATAGTCCTGCGGTCCGACGCCCCAACCGCGTTCCGACTTCTCGGCCCGTCCGCCCCAGGCCTCCGCAAGGATCTGGTGCCCGAAGCAGATGCCGACGATCGGCCGCCGCCCGCGCGCCTCGCGCAAAAACGCTTTCAGCGGCTCGATCCAGGGATGGTCCTCGTAGACCCCGTGCTTCGAGCCGGTGACGAGCCACGCATCCGCCGCCTCCGGGCTCTCGGGCCGCGCACCGTCGAGCAGGGCCACGGTGTCGACCTCGAGCGACGGATCCGCGGTCCGCAACAGGCGTGCGAACATCGACGGATAGTCGCCATGCTCGCCGATCAGCGCGTCCGGCACCTTGCCCACTTCGAGAATTCCGATGCGCATGCGGCCTCGTCCGTGTCTCGGCCCGAGCATTAGACCCGCGGCCCGATCCGAGACAAGCCGGCGCGCGCCATAGCTGACAAGGGTGTTGCTCGCCGGCCCGGCGGATGCGATTGTCGCGATCTGACATCGGGGGATATCGGGAGACAGCGGGTGGCGACTGCCAAGCTGAAGAGCGACGGGTCCGTCGTCATCAAGAAATACGCCAACCGGCGGCTCTACAACACGGCGAAGAGCAGCTACGTCACCCTCGAGGATCTCAGCGAGATGGTGCGGGCGGGCGAGGACTTTCAGGTCTTCGACGCCAAGACCGGTGAGGAGATCACGCGCTCGGTGCTGACCCAGATCATCTTCGAGCAGGAGTCGAAGGGGCACAACATGCTGCCCGCCAACTTCCTGCGCCAGTTGATCCGGCTCTATGGCGATGCGCTGCAATCGGTCGTGCCGGGCTATCTCGATGCCTCGATGGAGGCCTTCTCCCGCAACCAGGAGCGCCTGCGCGAGGCTTTCAAGGCGAACCCGGCGATGGCGCATTTCGAGACGCTGGCGCGCTCCAACATCGAGTGGGCGGAGCGGGCGATGCGCATGTTCGGCCCCTTCGCCGCGCATCAGGCCGGCAACCCGGCGACACCAGGCGATCGCAAGCCGGGGGGCGATGTGTCGGAGGATCTCGAGCGGCTCCAGGGCCAGCTCGCCGAGATGCAGGAGCAGCTCAAGAAGCTGAGTCGCGAGACCCCGCCCGAGAGCTGAGCGGCCGGGGATGGGTCAGGGCATGGCCGAGGCCGATCCGAGTGATGGTCGCTGCGGCTGGTGCGGCACCGACCCGCTCTATGTCGCCTATCACGACACCGAATGGGGCCGGCCCGAGACCTGCGGCCGCGCGCTCTGGGAGAAGCTCGTGCTCGACGGCTTCCAGGCCGGGCTCGCCTGGATCACGATCCTGAGGAAGCGCGAGGCCTTTCGCGCCGCCTTCGAGGGGTTCGAGCCCGACCGGATCGCCGGCTGGGGCGAGGCCGAGGTGACCCGCCTCCTCGGCAATCCGGGGATCGTGCGCTCGCGGGCCAAGATCGAGGCGACGATCGGCAATGCCCGCGCCTATCAGCGGATCGAGGCGCGCGAGGGGTTCTCCGATTTCCTCTGGGGGTTTGTCGGCGGGCGGGTGCTGCAGCGCCGGCCCGAGACGATGGCCGATGTGCCGACCGAGACGGCGGAGAGCCGCGCGATGTCCAAGGCGCTGAAGGCCGAGGGATTCAAGTTCTGCGGTCCGGTGATCGTCTATGCCTTCATGCAGGCCTCGGGGCTCGTCAACGACCACCTCGCGGGCTGCCCGGTGCGCGCCGCCTGCGAAGCGGAGGCCCGCGCCCTCGGCCTCCTCTGACGCGCGCGCGATCGGCCCTACGCGTCTTCGCCGAAGCGGTTCGCGACCAGCGCCTCGAGCTCGACCAGAAGGGCCTCCGCCTCGGCGCCTGTCGTCCGCACCTCGATGCTCGATCCCTTGGCCGCCGCGAGGAGCAGGAGCCCCATGATCGAGTCCCCCGTCACCGTCTGCCCGTCGCGGCTGACCTCGGCGGACGCGTCGTGGCGCTCGACCGTCTCGACGAACTTCGCCGAGGCGCGCGCATGCAGCCCGCGCTCGTTCACGATCCGGAGCGTGCGCCGGAACGCGATCTCCGTCGGCCCGTCGCTCATTGGCCCGTCGCTCATCGGCCCGTCGCTCATCTGCCCGTCGCTCATCGGCCCGCCGTCATCGTGCGCGGCCCGGGTCGAGAAGGCTCGTCGCCGAGGCGAGATATTTGTGACCCGCATCGATGCCGGCAGCGACCGCTTCCTCAAGCGGGCGGTCGCGCATCTTGGCGAGCTTGACCAGCAGCGGCAGGTTGGCGCCGCAGATCACCTCGACCCGGGCGCCGAGGCAGCCGAGCGCGAGATTCGACGGCGTGCCCCCGAACATGTCGGTGATCACCACCACGCCCTCGCCACCGTCGACCTCGCGGATCCGCGCCGCGATCTCGGCCTGGCGCGCCGAGAGATTGTCGGCAGGGTGGATCGTGACGGCCACCGCCTGCGGCTGGGGCCCGACCACGTGCTCGGTGGCGGCCAGCAGCGACTCGGCCAGCCCCCCATGCGCGACGATGACGATCCCGACGAGCGCCATCCCGGTCAGCCGCGATCCGCCGCGCGGCGCTCGAGCTCGCGATGGCGCACCACCACCGGCCACCCGGCGCGCTCGATACGGCCGGCAAGCATCGCGGTCACGCTCACGGAGCGGTGCCGGCCGCCCGTGCATCCGAGCGCGATGGAGAAGTAGGCCTTGCCCTCGGCCTTGTAGGCGGGAAGCAACATCAAGGTGAGCTCGGCGAGCTTGTCGAAGAAGGGCCAGAACATCGGGTCGCCACTCACAAAGCTTTGGATGCGGGCATCGGTGCCGTCAAGGGCCCGGAGTGTTTCGTCCCAGTAGGGATTTCGGAGGAACCGGCAATCGAGCACCATATCCGCGTCATGCGGCGCGCCGCGCTTGTAGGAGAACGACTGCACCGAGACCGAGAGCCCAGCGGCGAGGCCTTGGGCGAAGCGCTGGCCGAGCTCGCGCTTCAGCTGGTGCGGGGTCATGCCGGTGGTGTCGATCACCACATCGGCGCGGGCGCGCACCTCCTCGAGGATCGCTCGCTCGCGCGCGACACCGGTCGCGGGGTCCTCGGCGGGCGCGAGCGGGTGGCGCCGGCGGGTCTCGGAGAAGCGCGCGACCAGCACCTCGTCGTCGCAGTCGAGGAACACGAGGAGCGCGCCGAGCCGGAAGCGCGAGCGCAGCATGTCGAGCGAGGCCATCAGCGCGCGCGTGGAGAAGCCGCGGGTCCGCGTCTCGATCCCGAAGGCGATCGGCCGGGGCGACGGCGCCCCCACCGCCGGCTGGGCGACCGGCGCGATCACCGTCTCGAGGAGCGAAAGGGGGAAGTTGTTGAGCGGCTCGTAGCCGAGATCCTCGAGCGCGTTGATCGCGGTCGAGCGGCCCGCCCCCGACATGCCGGTGACGATCAGGACCAGCGGGCGCTCGTCGAGCGGCCCGCCTGTCGGGATCGCCGGCCCGTCGGGCTTGATGTTGGCGGGCGCGCTCATGCCGCGAAGAACTCGGTGTCGAGGAGGCCGCCTGCCCGCAGCACGGCCATCAGCGCCGGCGCGAGCCCGCCGCGGTTCTTGCCGTAGATCACCGGGCACTGGATGCCGAGGAGCCCGCGCGGCTCGGGCTTCGGCAGGCGCCCGCCGGCCTCGCGGTTGAGATCGACGATGCAGGAGAGCGGCGCCTGATCGACAAAGGCGGGCATCCGCACGATGCCGATGCCGCGGAGCTCGACGAGGCCCTGGATCGGCGCCGGCGCGCTCATCACGAGACCGACGGCCCGCCCGCGCTCGATGATCACCCAGTCATCGGCCACGAGCCCCGCGCCGAGCGCCATCATCTCGGTCGCGAGCGTGGTCTTGCCGGCGCCCGAATCGCCGACGATCAGAAAGCCGCGATCGTTCAGCGCCACGGCGCTGCCATGGAGGGTGATGCTGTCCGGCCCGAAGTGCTCGACGATCTTCGGCCGCCCATAGCCGTGATCCGCGGCGTTCATAGCGGCAGCTCGACGACGAAGCGCGCACCCTGGCGGTCCTCCTCGGGATCGCCGCCCGGAGGCACGACGTTCTCGACCCAGATCCGCCCGGCATGTGCGTCGATGATCTGCTTGGAGATCGCGAGGCCGAGACCCGAATGGTTGCCAAAGCCCTCGGCCTCGGGCCGCTCGGTGTAGAAGCGGTCGAAGATCTGCTTGAGGTTCTCGGGCGGCACGCCGGGGCCCTGATCCTCGACCGCGAGACGCAGCTTGTCCTCGAGCCGCGTGAGCCGGAGCGTGATCTGGCCGCCATCGGGCGAGAAGGAGAGCGCGTTGTCCAGGAGGTTGGTCACGACCTGCGCGAGCCGCCCCTCGAGCCCGCGTGCCATCACGCGCCCGCTCGGCAGGTCGGTGACGACGGTGACCGAGCGCTTCTCGCCCTGGGCGCGCGTCACCTCGGCGAGCATGCCGACAAGGTTGGCCAGGTCGAATTGCTGCATCTTCTCGCGCACGAGATCCGCATCGAGGCGCGAGGCGTTGGAGATGTCGGTCACCAAGCGGTCGAGCCGGCCGACATCGTGGCGGATCACGTCGAGCAGGCGCTGACGCTGCTCGGGCGTCTTGGCATAGACCATGGTCTCGACCGCCGAGCGCAGCGAGGTCAGCGGGTTCTTGATCTCGTGCGCGACGTCCGAGGCAAAGCTCTCGATCGCCTCGATGCGACGATAGAGCGCCTCGGTCATGCGAATGAGCGCCGCCGAGAGCTCGCCGATCTCGTCCGTGCGGTGGGTCATGTCGGGGATCTCGACCCGCTCGGGGTTGAGCGGGCGGGCCGCGTTGGTGCCCTCGCTGTCGGCGGCGGCGGCGAGCTTGCGGATCGGCCGGGCGATGGTGTTGGCGAGCAGGATCGAGAGGCCGATCGAAACGATGGTCGCGATGATGAAGACCTGGAAGATCACCACCCGCTCGTTGCGCACCAGCGCGTCGATGTCGCCCCCCTCGGTCGAGAGCACGAGCGCGCCGATGATCGCGCCCGCGCGGATCACCGGCACGGCGACCGAGACGATCAGCTGGCCCTGCCGGTTGAGGCGGGCGACGCTGCGCGGCTGGCCGCTCGCCGCGTCGCGCACCTCGGGGTCGCGGCTGATCCCGCCGGGCTCGGCCTCCTCGGTGACCACCGGGGTCGGCTCGCGGAAGAACGAGGCGACCCGGTCGTAGGCGCGCTCGAGCGAGGTCGGCTCGAACCGCGGCGCCGGGCGCTCGGGCGGCCCGATCGCGGCGGTCTCGATGCGCCGACCGCCGGCCATGCTCCGGGTGTCCCCGGTCATGCGCAGCCGCGTGTCGTAGAGCCGGGCGCGCAGGCCGGTCGGCTTGACGAGGCGGCCGAGCACCACGTTCGCCCGGATCGCGTCGTAGCTCGTCGCCCCGCCCCCCTCGCCCGCCGTCTCGGCGATGGTGAGCGCGATGATCTCGGCCTGCATCCGCAGCGCGTCCATGCGCTGGTCGATCAGGCCGGAGCGGAACGAGTTGAGATAGAGCACCCCGAGCACCAGCACCGCGAGCCCGATCAGGTTGAAGAAGATGATCCGCCGCTGCAACGACGAGAACGGCGCCGACTGCTTCAGTCCGAGAACGATCCGGGCCCGCATCGAGGCGGGACGTGGCCGATTGTCGAGCCCGACGAGCTCGGGCCCGATGCCGTAGGGTTCGTTGCCGTCCACGACCGACCTCAGGCCTCGTTGTACCGGTATCCGACGCCGTAGAGAGTTTCGATCGAGTTGAACTCAGGGTCAACCTTGCGGAACTTCTTGCGGATACGCTTGATATGGCTGTCGATGGTGCGATCGTCGACATAGACTTGGTCGTCGTAGGCCGAGTCCATCAGCTGGTCGCGGTTCTTGACGAAGCCCGGCCGGATCGCCAGCGCGTGCAGGATCAGAAACTCGGTCACCGTGAGCGTCACCGAGTGGCCGTCCCAGATCGTCGCATGGCGGAGCGGGTCCATCTCGAGCTTGCCGCGGCGGAGCACCTTCTCCGCCTCCGAGCGCTCGGCCATCGGCTCCTCGGCCGCCTCGCGCCGGCGCAGCACGGCGCGGATGCGCTCGACCAGCAGGCGCTGCGAGAAGGGCTTGCGGATGTAGTCGTCGGCGCCCATGCGCAGGCCGAAGAGCTCGTCGATCTCCTCGTCCTTGGAGGTGAGGAAGATCACCGGCAGGTCCGACTTCAGCCGCAGCCGGCGCAGCAGCTCCATCCCGTCCATCCGCGGCATCTTGATGTCGAAGACCGCGAGGTCGGGCGGCGTGGTGCTGAGCGCGTTCAGCGCCGTCGCGCCGTCGGTGTAGCTGCTCACCTCGTAGCCCTCGGCCTCGAGCACCATCGAGACCGAGGTCAGAATATTTCGATCATCGTCGACGAGAACGATGCTGG
The DNA here is from genome assembly GCA_964406355.1 of uncultured Limibaculum sp. Classification (GTDB taxonomy): domain Bacteria; phylum Pseudomonadota; class Alphaproteobacteria; order Rhodobacterales; family Rhodobacteraceae; genus Thermohalobaculum. The sequence continues at coordinate 308 of CAYORO010000142.1, read as the reverse complement.
CCATGATCCTCTCCCGCCTGTGTTTCCGATCTGCATAGCGCATGCTCGCCCCACAGCGCCAGCCCACACCAGACTGGGACAGCCGGTCGCAGGTCCGGGACGATTCCGCACCGATTCGCGCCGGACGCGGGGTGGACGAAGATCGAGACTTTGGTCTATCCCCCGCGCAACCGTCTTGCGGGGGGAGCACGCGGGGCCCGGTCCGGGCCGCTGCCGGCCAGCCCGCCGGGCCGGCTTTCCCAGGCCGGCCCTGCCGCACCTGAGGAGAGCGCGATGATTCGGAACAAGAGTGTCTTGCTGTCGGCCGC
>CAYORO010000141.1:0-9962 GCA_964406355.1 uncultured Limibaculum sp. | reverse complement strand
GGCCCTCGGCCGCATAGGCGAAGCCGCCGGCGATCAGCTGCTCGGCCATCTCGACCATCTGGGGGATGTACTCGGTGCAGCGGGGCGCATGGTTGGGGCGGAGCGCGCCGAGCGCGTCCATATCCTCATGATACCAATCGATCGTCTCGTCGGTGATGCGCCGGCAGGCGGCCTCGAGCCCCTCGCCCGGCCGGAGCGTCTCGCTGGCGCGCGTGATGATCCGGTCGTCGACATCGGTGAAGTTGCGCGCATAGCGGACCCGCTCGGCCCCGTAGACATGGCGCAGCAGCCGGTAGAGCACGTCGAACACCACCACGGGGCGCGCATTGCCGATATGCGCGCGGTCATAGACCGTGGGCCCGCAGACATACATGCCGATGCACCCGTTGGCATCCGCCACCAGGGGCGTCTTCGCCTTGGTTCGGCTGTCGGTGAGCTCGATTTCGAGCCCGGTCCGGGGGCGTGTCTCAGTCATGGCGTCCTCGCGCGGGTGAGCCGCGGCGGGCCTAGCATCTCGGGAGGGGTGTGGAAACGAGAAAGGCTGCCGCGGACTGGTGTCAGCAGCAGATGCAGATCCGGATGATGATCTGGGCGCTCGTCATGGGGCGTGTCTGCGCCTCGGCCGCGCCGCTGTCAAGCGCCCGGGCGGTCTGCACGGATCGGCCCGGCGAGCAGCGGCATCAGCGCCCCCATCTCGGGCCCGGTGTCGCGGCCGGTGAGCGCGCGGCGGAGCGGCAGGAAGAGCGCGCGGCCCTTGCGCCCGGTGGCGGAGCGGACCGCCTTGGTCCAGCTGGCCCAGGTCTCGGGACCCCAGGGCCGCTCGGGCAGGAGCGCCAGCGCCTCGTCGACGAAGCCCTCGTCGCCCGGCTGGACCAGGGGCGCGGTGCCCTCGGCGCAGATCACCCACCAGCCCGCGGCCTCCTCGAGCCGGTCGAGATTGGGCCCCACGGCGGCCCAAAACGCCGCCTGCCGGGGCTCGGGCACGCCAAGGGCCGCGAGCCGCGGGGCGACGGTCGCGAGCGGCAGGGCGCGCAGCGTCTTGGCAGAGAGCTGGCGGAGCTCGGCCTCGTCGAACTTGGTCGGCGCCATCCCGAAGCGGGTGATGTCGAAGCCTGCGATCACGGCGTGCATCTCGGTCGCCACCTCGACGGGCAGCGCCGATCCGAGCCGCGCCATCATCGCCACCAGCGCCATCGGCTCGACCCCGCTCTCGCGCAGCTCGCCCAGCGAGAGCCCGCCGAGGCGTTTGGAGAGCGCCTCGCCCTTCGCCCCGGTCAGGAGCGAGTGATGCGCAAAGGCCGGCGGCGCGGCACCGAGCGCCTCGAACATCTGGATCTGCGCGCCGGTGTTCGTCACATGGTCGGCGCCGCGCACCACATGTGTGATGCCGAAATCGATGTCGTCGACCACGCTGGCGAGGCTGTAGAGGAACTGCCCGTCCCCCTTGACCAGCACGGGATCGGAGATCGAGCCGGGATCGACGCGGCTCGGCCCCCGGATCAGGTCCTCCCAGAGGATCTCGCCCGGCCCGAGCAGGAACCTCAGATGCGGGTTGCGGGTCTCGCGGAGCGCCTCCCGCTCGGCATTTGTCAGCAGGAGTGCGGCGCGGTCGTAGACCGGGGGCTTGCCGGTGGCGAGCTGGGTCTTGCGCTTGAGGTCGAGCTCGAGCGGGGTCTCGAAGCACTCATAGGCGCGGGCTGCGCTGCGCAGCTGCTCGACCGCCTCGAGATGCCGCTCGCGGCGGGCAGACTGGCGCTCCTCGCGGTCCCAGTGGAGGCCCAGCCAGTCGAGATCGGCGCGGATCGCATCGACATAGCGCTCCTCCGAGCGCTCGGGATCGGTGTCGTCGATGCGCAGCACGAAGCTGCCGCCGGCCTTGCGCGCGATCAACCAGTTGAGCAGCGCCGCCCGGAGGTTGCCGACATGCAGCCGGCCCGTGGGCGACGGCGCGAAACGGGTGACGGTCATGGCTTGATCTCAAGATCGGGTCGCACATCCCTGAAGGCTGCCGCGATGGCGGTCAAGCCCGCGTCGAGGTGGCGCGGGGAAAGGCCGAGACCGGCGCGCGGGGGCAACAGGCCGAGCGCCACGAGCGCGCGCCGGACGGGCGGCATCACCGCGCGGGCCGCGGCGCGGCTGCGGAAGGCGATGGCGATCTCGCCGGCCTCCCGGTCGATCCGGTAGCCCTCGACCTCGGACCAGAGCGTGCGCCGTCCCCCGAGCGTGAAGCCCTGAAAGTCGATCTCGAGCGAGGGTCGGGTCGAGAGCGCGGTCCGCAGCCCCATGAGCGCCCAGACGGCGAAGCCGCCGCCCGTCACCAACAGAAACGGCGTCCCCCATCCCGGCGGCGCGATCGGCAGCAACGTGAGCAGCCCCTGCGCGCAGATCCAGCCGAGGATCAGCTGGCCCCAGGCGAGCCCCCGGCGCGGATGAAAGGCCCGGTTCAGCGATACATCTCCCACATCTTGCCCATCTCTTCGGCCGCGCGACGGGGGCGGACATCGAGGAGCGAGCGGCGGATCAGGATCTGGTCCTGCCCCCGTGCCCCACGCCTGTAGGCCGAAAGCCCCTCGCCTGCGGCCTCGAAGACCGCCTGGGGCCGGTGAAAGGCGATGGCGACGCCGCCGAAAAGCACCCGCTCCACCGGGCGGATCGCACTGACATAGCGCCACGGGATCGGGCCGACGCTCTGCCGGTCGGCGAGCACGATCCCCGACGGGTCGCCATAGACCGTCACTGCCCGGTCGCGGAGCGCGCTGCGAAGCCCGCGCGCGGCTGCCAGCAGTCCGAGCACGGCGCCCGCGAGCGGGACGAGGACCGCGGCGACGAGCACCGGCGAGGCCGGCTCGGCGGGGTTCGCGCGTGCCCCGTCCCCGACGAGGAGCAGCGCCGCCGCCGCGCCGAGACCGAGGACCGCGATCAAGGCCAGCCCGGTCCACAGCGCAGGACGCAGCCGCCCCCGTCGGTAGAGCACCTCATAGGCCGGCAGCTCGCGCCGGCTCACGAGCGGTCCCGCCAGCGGTTGACGATCGGGTAGCGGCGGTCGAGCCAGAAGGCGCGGCGGGTGAGCTTGGTGCCCGGCGCCGACTGGAAGCGCTTGTGCTCCGAGCCGTAGAGAAGGCCCTGCACCTTCATCACGGTGTCACGCGCATACCCCTCGGCGATGACCTCCTCGGTGGCGGCATCGTCCTCCACCAACCGCTCGAGGATCGCGTCGAGCACCTCATAGGGCGGAAGGCTGTCCTCGTCCTTCTGGTTCTCGCGAAGCTCGGCCGTGGGCGGCTTTGAGATCACCCGCTCGGGGATCACCTCGCCTGCGGGGCCGCGCATCCCGTCGGGGCGGTGCGTGTTGCGCCAGCGGGCGGCGGCGAAGACGCGGGTCTTGTAGAGGTCCTTGATCGGGTTGTAGGCTCCGTTCATGTCGCCATAGAGCGTCGCGTAGCCCACCGCGACCTCGGACTTGTTGCCCGTGGTCAGCAACAGCTCGCCGAACTTGTTGGACATCGCCATCAGATAGGTGCCCCGCAGGCGCGACTGGAGGTTCTCCTCGGTCACATCGGGCCCAAGGCCCTCGAAATGCGGCGAGAGCCCCTGTTCGCAGGCCGAGACGGCGCCCGCGATGGAGAGCTCGTCGAGCCGCACGCCGAGGGCCCCGGCGACCGCAGCGGCGTCCTCGAGGCTCTCGCGGCTCGTATAGCGCGAGGGCAGCATCACGCAGCGCACGGCCTCGGGTCCGAGCGCATCCGCGGCGATGGCGGCCACCAGCGCGCTGTCGATCCCGCCCGAGAGCCCGAGCAGCACCTTGGAGAAGCCCGACTTCGTCACATAGTCGCGCGTCGCGAGGACCATGGCGCGATAGTCGGCCTCGGCGGTCTCGGGCTGGGGCGCGATCTCGGCGGGCCCGATCCGCCAGCCATCATTGCCGCGGTGGATCTCGATGGTCTCGGTCGCCTCGGCGAAGGACGGCATCCGGAAGGCAAGCCGCCCGGCCGCGTTGAGCCCGAAGGAGGCGCCGTCGAAGACCTGATCGTCCTGCCCGCCGACGAGGTTGAGATAGACGAGGCTGAGCCCGGTCTCGACCGTCCGCGCGACCATGTGGTTGAGGCGCGCATCCATCTTGCGCCGGTCATAGGGCGAGCCGTTGGGCACGAGCAGGATCTCGGCGCCCGATTCCTCGAGCGTCTCCGCAACATCGGGAAACCACACATCCTCACAGATCGGGAAGCCGACCCGGCAGCCATTGATCGCCACCGGCCCCGGCGCCGGCCCCTCGAGATAGAGGCGCTTCTCGTCGAAGACCCCGTAGTTCGGCCGGTGATGTTTGGCGAACTGGGCGCGCACCTGGCCCGCCTCGAGGAGGTGATAGGCGTTGTAGACCCCGCCGCCGAGCTGCTCGCCGTCGCCTGCCCGGCCCGCCGCCATCGGCGCGCCGATCCCGAGCGCCGGGTCCTCTGGCCCGAGCTCGCCCGCCAGCGTTTCGAGCGCCGCCGCACAGTCGCGCAGGAAGGCCGGTCGCACCGAGAGGTCGAGCACCTGGTAGCCCGAGAGGAACATCTCCGGCAGCATCACAAGATCGGCACCTGCCGCCCGCCCCGCGGCCAGCGCCTCGCGCGCCCGGCCGAGATTGCCGGCGATGTCGCCCGCCACCGGGTTGAGCTGCGCGAGCGTCACGCGCAGACGATCGGCGCTCTCCATGGCGGTGCCCTCCGCGATCCGCGCTGCCTGATGCCCCGCGAGATACGGCCCGCATCGCCCGCCGGCAAGCCACGGGCCGAGCGGCGGCGAGGTCCGGGCGGCGCGCGCAGGCGCCGGCTCGCCAGATCGTCGTCGCCCGCATCCACAATTGTCTTGGCCGGGCTATGTCCCTAAAATGCCAGACGAAGCGTTGGGCGGCCATCGGGGGGTCGTCGGTCCCAGTGCGGGCGATTGAGGAGGGCCGTAGGTCAATGCGAAGCGCTGTTGTGGGATTGCTTGTGGGTCTCGGTGTCTCGACGGTTGCCGTGGCTCAGGACGAGCGGGTGATCGCCACCAAGACCTACGACTCGGGCGCCGTCTATCAGGGCGAGTTCAAGGACGGGAAGCAGCATGGCCAGGGCAGCTACACGGCGCCCGATGGATATGAGTATTCCGGCGAATGGCTCAACGGCGTGATCGAGGGGTCCGGCGTCGCCCGATTCCCCAACGGCTCGGTCTATGAGGGCGAGTTCGCCGACGGCGTGCCGCACGGCACCGGCACCATCACCTATGCCGATGGCGGCTCGTATACCGGCGAATGGGCCGAGGGCGTGATCAACGGTCGGGGCGACGCGACCTATCCGGGCGGCATGCGCTATCAGGGCGAGTTCCGGAATTCGGCGCATCACGGCCAGGGCGTGATGACGCGCGAGAACGGCTATCGCTACGAGGGCAGCTGGAAGGACGGCGCGCAGCACGGCTTCGGCAAGGTCACCTATCCCGACGGCGCGGTCTATGAGGGCAACTTCGTCGAGGGCCTGCGCGAGGGCCAGGGCACGATCACCCTGCCCGACGGGTTCAAATATGCCGGCAACTGGCGCGCCGGCCAGATCACCGGCCAGGGCGAGGCCGTCTATGCCAATGGCGACCGTTACACAGGCGGGTTCCGAGACGGCAAGCGCGAGGGCGTGGGCGTCGCGATCTACGCGAATGGCGACCGCTACGAGGGCGAGTTCGCCGATGGCCGGCGCGACGGCAACGGCAAGTTCATCGGCACCGACGGCTACATCTATGAGGGCGACTGGGTGGAGGGCCGGATCGAGGGCGGTGGCACGGCCTCCTATCCCAATGGCTCGACCTATGTCGGCAGCTTCGTCGACGGCACGCCGGACGGCCAGGGCAAGATCACCTATGCCGATGGCGGCTCGTATGAGGGCCAGTGGCAGAAGGGCGTGATCTGGGGCGAGGGCAGCGCGAGCTATGCCAATGGCTCGGTCTACACCGGCGGCTTCCAGCAGGCGCGCCATCACGGCGTCGGCGAGATGCGTTATGCGGACGGCCATGCCTATAACGGCGAGTGGCGCAACGGCACCCAGCACGGCGCGGGCAAGATCACCTACCCCGACGGCGCGATCTATGAGGGCGGCTTCGACCAGGGTCAGCGCTCGGGCCTCGGCAAGCTGATTCTCGCCGACGGCTTCATCTATGAGGGCGGCTGGCAGAACGGCGAGATCCATGGCGAGGGCACCGCGACCTACCCCAATGGCGATGTCTATGAGGGGCGGTTCCAGAATGGCCGTCAGCATGGGTTTGGCGTGATGACCTACTCCTCGGGCAAGACGTTTGAGGGCTACTGGGTCAATGGCCGTCGCCAGCGCGCGGCGCCCGCCCCCGCCACAGAATGACGCGGCCGTGACCGTGCCGGGCGCGGCGTCGGCGCCGCTCTCGGAGTGGTCGGCGCCGCCGGTCCCTCTTCGCCGGACGCTCGCCGGGCGGCATATGCGGCTCGAGCCGCTGACGGTCGACCATGCGGGCCGCCTGCACGCGGCCTTTGCCGCCGATGATCCAGAGATCTGGCACTGGCTGCCCTACGGCCCCTTCGCCTCGGAGCAAGCCTATGCCGACTGGATCGGTGCCAACACGCTTGGGCCCGATCCGCTCTTCTTTGCCTTCTGCGATGGCGAGGGGCCGGCGGGTGTGGGGAGCTATCTTCGGATCGCCCCTGCGGCGGGCTCGATCGAGATCGGCCATCTCTGTTTCTCGGCGCGGCTCCGCGGCTCCGTGGCCGCGACCGAAGCGTTGACCACGTTGATCGGCTGGGCCTTCGAGGCGGGCTATCGTCGGATGGAATGGAAATGCGACGCGCTCAACGCGCCCTCGCGGCGGGCGGCCGTCCGGCTCGGTCTCACCTATGAGGGCGTGTTCCGGCAGGCGGCCGTGGTGAAGGGCCGCAACCGCGACACCGCCTGGTATGCGGCGATCGACGGCGAATGGCCGGCGCTCCGCGCGGCCTATGCGGCCTGGCTCGCCCCCTCGAACTTCGACGACGACGGCAATCAGCGCGAGCGGCTCTCGGCGCTGACGGCGCGCGCGCTCGCCTGCGCGTGACGTTCTCCCGGAGTTATCCCCATCGCGACTCGAAGCGGTCCGGACCGGCGCCGGCCCAAGCGCTGACGCGGCGAGGCGCGCATGCGCCCGGCTCGCGCGCGACACCCGAGGCGGGGCGTCGGGCTCCTCGAGTGCAACCTATTGGACCGGACCACGCGTGGCGCCCCAGATCTGCCCACCAGCCCCGGTCCTTTCACGCCGCCTGCCCGGCGAAGGCCGCTATCTGAGGGATGGCGGTGTGATCCAGCTCAAATCCTCAAGCGTCACGATCCGGAACTCGATCACCACGACGAGAATGGAAAAGACGATGCTCGCCCACAGTGTTGTCCACAGGGCCTTGCGCCGGATCATCGCATCGACGGGCGCGCTCGGCGGCGTGCCGGGCTCGACATGGCCGCTCTCGGCCTGGCTCGTCTGCCAGAGCGGGTTGATGATCAGGAAGGTCAGCGCCCAGATCACCAGATAGAAGACGATGCCGGAGGTGATCGACACCTCAGACCTCCTCAAGCTCGACCAGCGTGCCTGCAAAGTCCTTGGGGTGCAGGAACAGCACCGGCTTGCCATGGGCGCCGATCTTGGGCTCGCCATCACCGAGCACGCGCGCGCCCTCGGCCCTCAGCCGGTCGCGCGCTGCGCGGATATCGGGCACCTCGTAGCAGATGTGGTGGATCCCGCCGGTGGGCGATTTCTCGAGGAAGTTGGCGATCGGGCTCGCCTCGCCGAGCGGGGCCAGCAGCTCGACCTTGGTGTTCGGCAGCTCCACGAAGACCACCGTCACGCCGTGATCGGGCTCGTCCTGCGGCGCCGAGACCGCAGCGCCGAGCGTGTCGCGGTAGAGCGCTGTGGCGGCGGCGAGGTCGGGCACCGCGATGGCGACATGGTTGAGGCGGCCGATCATCCTGAGCTCTCCCCGGTCTCCGAGGATCTCAGGCTATCGAGCGGCCCCGCCGAGGCCAAGCCCCGCCCGGGGCCATGCGGCCGGGCGGGGCGATTTCGCGCAGGGGGGCGATGCGGGTCGCGCCCGGCTCAGCGGCCGGCGCGGACCTCGTTGCGGTTGGAGAGGCTGCGCGAGAAGCTGCCGGCGTCGACCCGGCTGCTGTCGGCAACGCCGAGGCGGATATCGCCGAAGATGCTGTCGAAGATGCCGAGGCGGATGCCCGAGCTCACCTGACGCTCGGCGCGGCCGCCCTTGCGGGCCTCGGCAACGTCGGCCTTGGCGAATTCGGCGGCGAGGCGGGCGCGCGACTGGCCGACGGCGTTCTCGGCGAGGGCACCCGTGGCGCTGAGGGCGACGATCGCGGCGGCGGTGCTGAGGATCACGGATTTCATGGGTCTCACTCCTTGGTCTCTGCGCCGGGTGGCGCGTATCTCCTGTCGAGCCGGAGGTCCTGGACCCTGTTGTCTGTTTTCGTCCGGTGTCCGTCCGACGCGGCGGAGATGGGGACCAAGCGCTCACCGACCAATCGCCGCCCCGTCACAAGACTGTTTCCAGGAGCGAACCAATGGCGGGTTGAAACTCAGTATTCCTCGACATGGGAGACGCCCGGGGCCGCACGGAGCGCGCCGCGCATCGCCGGCGTCACCGGGTGGCGGCCGGGCAGCACCAGCTCCACCTCCTCGGCCCGGTCATGGAGCGCGAGCAGCAGGCGGATCTCGCCCCGCGCGCCGCCGCGGCTGAGATTGGCGCCGGTCTCGAGCCGCGAGCGGATCGAGGGGAGCGCCGCCGCCTCCTCGACATAGAGCCGGAGGCCCGCGGGCGCGGCATCGGCCACCACGTCGTCGACGGCGCGCAGCTCCCGGAGCGTGAGCCGCGGGGCGTCGCTCTCGGTGTCGGCCTCGACGGTCAGCACGAGGTTGGCGCCGGGGACGATCAGCGCCTCATGGGCGACCAGGAGGTCCGAGAACGCCATTACCTCGTAGCCCCCAGCCCGGTCGGAGAACTTCAGATAGGCGAAGCGCCGTCCCGACGCGGATTTGCGGTTCTGGATCTCGGAGAGCGTGCCGGCGATCCGCCCGCGCCCGCCGGTGCGCGCCCGCTCGGCGAGGAAACGGGTGTGCGGCAGCACCCCCTTGCGCATCAGCGCGCCCTCATAGTCGTCGAGCGGATGGCCCGAGAGGTAGAACCCGACCGCCGAGAGCTCCTCGGCAAGGCGCACCATCGGCGTCCAGTCCTCGACCTGCGGCAGCCGCGGGGGCGGCAGCGCCTCGGAGCCACCGAAGAGCCCGACCTGGGCGGAGCTCCGGTCCTCGATCGCAGCGGCCGAGAAATCCACCAGCCGGTCGAGCGCCTCCAGTACCCGCGCGCGGTTGGGCTCGAGCGCGTCGAGCGCGCCGGCCCGGGCCAGCATCTCGAGCGCCCGCTTGCCGACGGATTTGAGCTCGGCCCGCCGTGCGAGGTCGGTGAGATCGGCAAACGGCCCCCCCGCCTCGCGCGCCTCGACGATGATGCGCATCGCCTCGAGCCCGACGCCCTTGAGCGCCCCGAGCGCATAGAGGATCCGCCCCTCGCCCTCGCGCATCTCCACGGTGAACTTCGCGCGGCTCCGCTGCACGCAGGGCGGGGCCACCTCGATCCCCATGCGCCGGCATTCCTGAACATAGCCGTTCAGCTTGTCGGTCAGGTGGATGTCGAGGTTCATGGTCGCCGCCATGAACTCGACCGGGTGGTTCGCCTTCAACCACGCAGTCTGGTAGCTGACGAGCCCGTAGGCCGCGGCGTGGGACTTGTTGAAGCCGTAATTGGCGAACTTGTCGAGGAGGTCCCACACCTCCTGCGCCTTGTCAGGACTGACCCCGTTCTTGCCTGCCCCTTCGAGGAAGATCGGTTTCTCGGCATCCATCGCCGCCTGGATCTTCTTGCCCATGGCGCGGCGCAGCTTGTCGGCGCCGCCGAGGGTGTA
>CAYORO010000140.1:0-10007 GCA_964406355.1 uncultured Limibaculum sp. | reverse complement strand
TCTTCGCCGCGCTCACCCAGCAGATCCGCCGCATCCACACCCCCTCCGGCGTGTTTCCGCTGCGCTACGACCACCGCATCGTCGAGCCCGAGGTGCTGTCCTCGGTGATGGCGTTCTTCTTCGTCTTCGTCACCGCGCTGTCGGTCTGGGCGATCCTGCTCTCGATGCTCGGGCTCGACGCGATGACGGCGATCTCGGGCTCGGTGGCGACGCTCGCCAATGTCGGCCCCGGCCTCGGGCCGGAGATCGGGCCGTCGGGCAACTACACCGCCCTGCCCGACGAGGCGAAGTGGCTCCTCGCCATCGGCATGCTGCTCGGACGCCTTGAATTCATCAGCGTGCTGGTGTTGCTCACGCCGAGCTTCTGGCAGCGCTGAGACCAGCCGCCCGAGGTCCTTTCCCCGCAGTGCGGCAAAACATCTCGCACAGACCTGCGGGCACACCCTTAAAATAAACTTACGACCAGCATAGACAACGACCATGGCCCACCCGAAGTCGATCACGTTGAAGCAGCTCCGCGCTCTCGCCGCCATCGTCGAGACCGGATCCATCACCGCGGCCGCCGGCACCCTCCATGTGACGCCACCGGCCGTCTCGACTCAGCTGAAATCGCTCGAGGAGAGCGTCTGCGCCCAGGTCATGCATCGCGGGCCGGACGGCAAGATCAGCCTCACGCCCGTCGGTCGAGAACTCCTCGGCACCGTGCACAAGATCGAGACCGCGCTCCGCCAGTGTTTCGCCCGCGTCGAGGCGCTCCAGGCCGGCATGGCGGGCTATGTCTCGATCGGCGTGGTCTCCACGGGCAAGTACTTCGCGCCCGGCCTCGTCGCGCGCATCAAGGAGCGCCTGCCGGATATCGAGATCGGCCTCAAGGTCGGCAACCGGGAGACCATCGTCGACGCGCTCGGCCGCGGCGAGATCGAACTCGCCATCATGGGCCGCCCGCCCCAGGAGCCGCCCGTCGATGCCGAGACCCTCGGCGAGCATCCCTACATCGTGATCATCCCGCCGAGCCACCGCCTCGCGCATCTGCCCGAGGTCGAGCCCGAGCAGCTGCTCACCGAGACCTTCCTCGGCCGCGAGCAGGGCTCGGGCACCCGGATCCTGATGCGCCGCTTCCTCGACCGGATCGGCGAGGGCCGCCCCTATCGTATGATCGAGATGGGCACCAACGAGACGATCAAGCAGGCGGTGATGGCGGGCCTCGGGGTCGCGATCATCTCGGCGCACACCGTGGTTCCGGAGCTCGAGCAGGGCCGGCTCATGATGCTCCGGATGGAGGGCCTGCCCATCATGCGTCACTGGTATCTGGTGCGCCCGGCCGACGGCAAGCTCTCGGCCGCCGCAGCGGCGTTCCGCGACTTCCTGCTGGCGCAGAAGGGCGACTATCTGCCCAAGATCCCGCGGCCGCTGCTGGTCGACCGCTGGGAGGATATACCCGTCTGATGATCCCGTTTGACGAGGATCTCGGGTTTCGTCAGCCGGGATCGGCGGTGAGGCCGACGGCCTCGATGGCGGCGATCGCACAGGCCTCGTCATTGTCCGAGGTGTCGCCCGTGATCCCGACCGCGCCGAGGATCGCCCCCGCGCCGTCGCGCGCCAGCACGCCTCCCGGCACCGGCACCAGCGCGCCGTCAAACGCCGCATTGGCGGCCAGCACGAAATAGGCCTGGGTCTCGGCCCGCTTCATCAGCGCCCGGCTGCCGATGCCGAGGCCGATGGCCCCCGCCGCCTTGCCATGGGCGATCTGGAAGCGGAGGTTCGACGCCCCGTCCTGCCGCTCGAAGGCGACCGGATGCCCGCCCGCATCGAGCACGATGACCGCCAGCGGTTTCAGACCCATCTCCGCGGCCTTGGCAAGCGCCACAGAGATCATCGTCTTGGCCGTCTCCAGTGTGATCGCCATCAGCGTGCTCCCCCCTTCTTCTCCAGCCGGCGCGCATGGAGCGCGGGCTCGGTATACCCGTTCGGCCACTCGGTGCCACGGAAGACAAGATCCTCGGCCGCGCGGAACGCCACGCCGTCGAAGCCCGGCGCCATCGACACATAGTCCGGATCGTCGGCGTTCTGGCGGTCGACCACCTCGGCCATGCGCCGGAGCGTCTCCTCGACGCGGGTGCGCGTCACCACCCCGTGCTCAAGCCAGTTGGCGATGTGCTGGGCCGAGATCCGCAGCGTCGCACGGTCCTCCATCAGGCCGACATCGTTGATGTCCGGCACTTTCGAGCAACCGATCCCGAGATCGACCCAGCGGACCACATATCCGAGGATCCCCTGGCAGTTGTTGTCGAGCTCCGCCTGGATCTCGGCATCGGACCAGTTGGTGCCCTCGGCGAGCGGGATCCGGAGAATGTCGGCGAGCGCGGCGCGGCGCCCCTCGGCTGCGATCACCCGCTGGCGCTCGGCGACGTTGATGCGGTGATAGTGCACGGCATGGAGCGTCGCGGCGGTCGGCGAGGGCACCCAGGCGGTGTAGGCGCCGGCCTGCGGGTGGCCCGACTTCTCGGCCATCATCGCCTGCATCTTGTCCGGCATCGCCCACATTCCCTTGCCGATCTGCGCGACGCCGGCGAGGCCGCAGGCGAGGCCGGTATCGACGTTCCAGTCCTCATAGGCGCGGATCCAGGCCTGCCCCTTCATCGCGGTCTTGGCGACGACCGGCCCCGCCTGCATCGAGGTGTGGATCTCGTCGCCCGTGCGGTCGAGGAAGCCCGTGTTGATGAAGGCGACGCGCGAGCCTGCGGCGCGGATGCACTCCTTGAGGTTCACCGTGGTGCGGCGCTCCTCGTCCATGATGCCGATCTTCACCGTGTTGCGCGCGAGCCCGAGCATATCCTCGACCGCGGCCATCAGCGCATCGGCATGGGCGACCTCCTCGGGCCCGTGCATCTTCGGCTTCACGACATAGACCGAGCCCTCGCGCGAGTTGCGCGGGCCGTCAGTCTTCTTGAGGTCGTGGAGCGCGAGCAGCACCGTGCAGGCCGCATCGAGGATCTCCTCGGGCAGCTCCGTGCCATCCTCGAGGCGCACGGCGGGCGTCGTCATCAAGGGGCCCACATTGCGCACCAGCAGGAGCGCGCGGCCCGGAAGCGTGATCTCCGAGCCGCCGGGCGCGGTGTAAATCCGGTCCTCCGCCAGGCGCCGGGTGAAGCTCTCACCCCCCTTGCGGACCTCGGCCGCGAGATCGCCCCGCATCAGCCCCAGCCAGTTGCGGTAGGTGGTCACCTTGTCCTCGGCATCGACCGCGGCGACGGAGTCCTCGCAGTCGCAGATCGTCGTCACCGCGCTCTCGAGGATAACATCGGCAAGGCCGAGGCTGTCATAGCGCCCGATCGGGTGGGCGAGGTTGATCACCAGCTCGATGTGGAGCTCGTTGGCCCGCAGCAGCACCGCCGAGGGCGAGGCCGGGTCGCCGCGATAGCCGGCGAACTGCGCCGTGTCGGCGAGGCCCGTGAGATCCGGCCGCACGCCCCGCCCGTCGCGGGTGGTGAGCCCCGGGATCAGCTTGAGGCGCAGTTCGCCGTCCTCGACCCAGACCTGCTCGGCATGGGCCCACGAGGTGCCGGGAGCCGCGAGCGGCACGACGCCGGTCAGATGGGTCTTCGACCAGGTGACGACGCGCCCGCCGCGGCGGCGGTCATAGCTGCCCTTCGAAGGCAGGCTGCCGAGCGCATCGGTGCCGTAGAGCGCGTCGTAGAGCGAGCCCCAGCGCGCATTGGCCGCGTTGATCGCATAGCGCGCGTTCATCACCGGAACGACGAGCTGCGGCCCGGCGACCGTGGTGAACTCCCGGTCCACCCGGGGCGTGTCGACCGCGAAATCCGGCCCCTCGGGCACGAGATAGCCGATCTCCTGGAGGAAGGCGCGATAGGCCGCCGGGTCATGCGCCTCGCCGCGGCGGGCGCGATGCCAGTCGTCGATCTGGCTCTGCAGCGCCTCGCGCTTGGCCACCAGCGCCCGGTTTTGCGGCGCGAACCGCGCGGCCAGCGCCTCGAGCCCCGCCCAGAAGTCAGGTGCCTCGATCCCGGTGCCGGGCAGCGCCTCGGTCTCGACAAAGCGCACCAGCGCCTCCGCGACACTGATCTTGCCAAACTGGGATTGTGCGGTCATGGGCTCCCCACGCGTTTCCGATCGGACACGTGAGATCCCTATCGGAACGGCAGGGCGGGAGCGAGAGGCAAGCCCGCCGTTCGGACGACGCCCGACCCGAAATTTCGTTTACGGGACCGCGCCGCTCTTAAGCTTAGCTTTCGACATGCAAAGCCAGGCGAAATGGCCGGGCTCTGGACATACCGGCCAAGAACCACCGGTTAGCCGTCGCGATGGACCTTCTCGCGGCGCTCATGCGCCTCCTGGGCCTCGAGCGAGAGCGTGGCGGTCGGCCGCGCCTCGAGCCGGCGGAGCGAGATCGGATCGCCGGTCACCTCGCAATACCCGTAGCTCCCGTCCTCGAGCCGGCGCAGGGCCGAGTCGATCTTGGAGATCAGCTTGCGCTGGCGATCCCGGGTCCGGAGCTCGAGTGCCCGGTCGGTCTCGGCCGAGGCACGGTCCGCCAGGTCGGGGATATTGTCGGTTTCACTCTGCAGGTGCTCGAGCGTCTCGCGGCTCTCGTCGAGGATCGAGTCCCGCCAGTCCTCCAACTTGCGCCGGAAGTAGATTTTCTGCCGATCATTCATGAACGGCTCATCGTCACTCGGACGATATTCCGCGTCGATGGAGGTCTCCACATTCATGGCTGCCGTCCCTGATGCGCACGCGCGACCGTGGGGTCGAGCGCCCCGTTCGGTTTGGCCTCCGTATAGGGAGTTCGTCCCTCCATGTCACGCCTTAAACTCATGATGCACATGCGATATACGCCGTCGGGTGCGTGCCGTGCCGGGGCGCGGCGAAACGGGGGCACTGGCCGATGAAGCGCTTCGAGGGAACCGATCGCTATGTCGCGACCGAGGATCTGAGCCTCGCCGTCAACGCAGCGATCCGGCTCGAGCGGCCGCTGCTCGTCAAGGGCGAACCCGGCACCGGCAAGACCGAGCTCGCCCGCCAGGTCGCCTCAAGTCTCGGGCTCAACCTCATAGAATGGCACGTGAAATCTACGACTAAGGCGGCCCAGGGCCTCTATGAGTACGACGCCGTCGGGCGGCTCCGCGACAGCCAGCTCGGCGACCCCCGCGTGCACGACATCGCCAACTACATCCGCCGCGGCAAGCTCTGGGAGGCCTTCGCGGCGAGCGAACGGGTCGTGCTGCTGATCGACGAGGTGGACAAGGCCGACATCGAGTTCCCCAATGACCTCCTCCAGGAGCTCGACCGGATGGAGTTCCATGTCTACGAGACCGGCGAGACCGTGCGTGCCGAGCACCGCCCGGTGGTCATCGTCACCTCGAACAACGAGAAGGACCTGCCGGACGCCTTTCTGCGTCGCTGCTTCTTCCACTTCATTGCCTTCCCGGACCCCGAGACGCTCACGCGGATCATCGACGTGCATTTCCCGGGCGTGAAGCGCGAGCTCGTGCGCGCCGCGCTGGCGCAGTTCTACGAGATCCGCGAGGTGCCGGGGCTGAAGAAGAAGCCTTCCACCTCCGAGATGCTCGACTGGCTGAGGCTGTTGGTCGCCGACGACATCGCCCCCGAGGCGCTCCGGGCCGACCCGAAGAAGGCGATCCCGCCGCTCCATGGTGCGCTCCTCAAGACCGAGCAGGACCTCCAGCTCTTCGAGCGCCTCGCCTTTCTCGCCCGCCGCCAAAACTGAGGGATCCGCAGCCATGAGCGAGACACTGGATCAGGAAATCGCGCGCAATCGCCGGACCCGCGAGCGCAACCGCGATCACGCGCGGCACATGGCCCGGCGCCAGCGCTCGGCGCTGTTCCGCGCGGCGCGGTGGGGGATCGTGCCGCTCCGCGAGGGCTATGCGCTCTGGCGGGAGAAGCTGACCTTCGAGCCGCAGCGAAAGAAGCTGATCGAGGCCTATGTCCAACGGACCGAGTTCCGCGGGCTCCATATCGGCTGCGGGCCCAACCGGATCGATGGCTGGCTCAACACCGACGTGCTGCCGCACCGCCTGCCCTGGAGCAAGGCGGACAGCTGCGAGAGCGCGTGGGACTTCCCGCTCGACATCACGCGCCCGCTGCCCTTCCCGGACGCCTCACTCGATGCGATCTTCGGCGAGGAGGTGATCGAGCATGTGCCCCGCGACGACGCCCTCGCCTTCATGGCCGAGGCGCGGCGGGTGCTGCGCCCCGATGGCGTGCTGCGGCTCACCACCCCGGATCTCGACAATATCTGCCGGCTCTTTCTCGGCGAGGCGGGGGACCTCGATGTCGAGGCGCTCGAGCCCTTCTGGCTCGAGGCGGAGTGGAGTCGCGAGCACTGGATCAACGCGATGTTTCGCGCATGGGGGCATCAGTTCATCTGGAACGCGGCGCAGTTGACCGAGGCGATGCGGGGCGCCGGCTTTCCGGTCGCAACACGCGTGCAGCGCGGCGAGACCGCCTCGGCCCATCCGCGGATGGCGAGCATCGCCTGCCGCGCCGGCCCAAAGGGCGCGGCCGCCGCGGTCGACGAGCATGCCAAGCTCATCGTCGAAGGGATCCTCTGATCCGGCCAACAAATCGCCGCGATGCGACGCCGGATCGGCTATGATGCGCCGCACCAGACGGGAGGCGTTCCATGATGCTCGGCAGTCTCGACCCGATGCGCGCCGACCCGGTCGGGATCGACTGGGTCGCCAACACGGTGAAGCGGCGCAATGTCCGGCTGGACCGCGTCTACTACGACACTGACAACCTGACCGCGGAGGAGCGCGACTGGCTGATCGAGGTCACCACGCTCGAGGGAGCGATCCTCGTCGTGTTCCCGCGGGCCTGGCACCGGCGGATCGAGCGCTTCACCGAGTATGAGGCGTTTCGCGAAGGGGGCGACGGCCGGCCCTCGCTCGAGGATTTCGCGGTCGCGGGCGTCGGCAGCTCGGATCTCGGCGCGGCCTCACTCGCCCGTGCGCTGGCCGATCATCTCGACCGGCCGGTGGGCGCGGTGGTCGCCGGATACGGCATGAGCGATGTCGTCGGCGAGGGGCTCGGCGGGTTGGTGTTCTTCAGCCCCGCCAACAAGGTCCGCCAGGCCTTCGCCTCGCTCGAGACGCTCTCGAGCGTGACCGCCACCGATCCGCTGACCGCGCCGCGCCAAAATCTCTTCGGCTGGCCGCTCTGGCCCGGCGACACGCGCACGCTGATCCGGCTGCTCGCCGAGCCCGGCCGCCGCGTGACCACGCTGATCGGCCACTCGAAAGGCGCGCTCTCGATCGGCGCGGCCCTCAACGCGCTCGACCGCGAGCGCCACCCGGAGCTTCAGCGCCGGCTCGACGAGACGCGGCTCATCACCCTCGGCGCGGTGACCACGATGCCCGACGGCGCGCGCGACCTGCACCAGGTCCTCGGCACGGCCGACCCGCTCGGCTGGGCGAACTCCAACCTGCTGGCAACCCACATCCGCGTCGGCGGTGCGGGGCACAGCCTCAGCCGACATGCCGACCACCCGCTCGACCTGCCCGCGATCCTCGCCTCGCTTCCCTGATCCGGCCCCTTGCGGAGCGCGCGCGGGCGTGCCACCCGTCGGAAAGGGTGGGGAGGCGCAATGACGATCATCAAACGGCCGGGACCTGAGGACGAAGCGGCGTGGCGCAGGCTGTGGCGCGGTTATCTCGACTTCTACGAGACCACGGTGCCCGAGGCGGTCTACGCCACCAGCTGGGCACGGCTCCTGTCCGAGGCCGAGGGCGACTATCACGGATATCTCGCCATTCGCGATGACACTCCGGTAGGTCTTGTGCACTACATCTACCACCGGCATGGCTGGCGGATCGAGAAGGTGACGTATCTCCAGGACCTCTATGTGGCGCCCGAGGCGCGCGGAACCGGTGCCGGGCGCGCCCTGATCGAGGCGGTCTATGCCGCTGCCGATGCCGCCGGCTGCCCCTCGGTCTACTGGTTGACGCAGGAGTTCAACGCCGAGGCCCGCCTGCTCTACGACCGGGTGGCGACCGTGACCCCCTTTATCAAGTACACGCGGTGATGCGCGCCGCTCTGGCGCTGCTGCTGATTGCCGGGATCGCTGTCGCCTGCGCCCGGATGCCCGGCCTCGGACCGTCCGGCGCCGGCGGTCCGCGCCCGCCCGAGCCGGCGCTCTATGCGAGCCTGCCCGCGGGGCACACGGGCTATGCCAACGCCTCGCTCGCCGAGCTCTTCGTCAGCCTCACCCACGAGACCGAATGGGGCGGCGTGCGGCCCAATCTCGTGCGGCTCGAGGAGCCGGTGATCGTCGGGCTCGAGGGGCGCGGCGCCGAGCGCTATGCGGAGTTCCTCGAAGCCTATCTCGCCTACCTGCGCCGCCACACCGATCTCGAGATCCGCACGGGCGGCCCCGGGCGCGCGCTGCATCTGAGGCTCATCGAGGGGAGGGCCTTCACGCGCCTCCTGCCGACCGCCTCCTGCGTGCTGGTGCCGGGGGATATTGCCTGGGACGACTTTGCCGCAGCACCCGACCGGAGGGGCGGGCTCGCGATGGTCTCGGCCGTGCGCCTGGCGGCGGTGACGGTCTTCATCCCCGACACGGCGATCCCGGCCGATATCCGGCGCTGCATCCTCGAGGAGGTGGCGCAGGCGCTGGGCCCGGTGAACGACCTCTACGGGCTCGGCCCGTCGATCTTCAACGACGATTTCGGGCATCTCTGGCCGACGCGGCTCGATCTCCTGATGCTCCGGGTGCTCTACGATCCGGAGATGGAGACGGGCCTCGGCCGCACCGAGACGCGCCGCCGCGCGCGCCGGGTGCTCGACCGGATCAACCCCGCGGGCCTGCGCGCACCACCCCTCCCCGGCCCCGAGACGGGCGCCGCCGGCCCCTGGGCGCGGCTGATCACCGAGGCGCATTCGACCTCGGCCGGCCGCCGGGCCCAGCGCCGCGCCGCCGAGGCCGCACTCGAGCAGGCCCGCATCGCGCTGCCGGAGACCGCGTGGCACTGTCAGAGCCTCGAGACGCTCGCCCATCTCTCCCGGATCGAGGCGCCGGAACGGGCGGTCGCGCTGCTCGTCCAGGCGGAGGCTGTCTGCGCCGCGGTGCATGGGGCGGACGACCCCCGGCTGCCGCGGATCCGCCTCGGCCGCGCCGCGCTGGCTCTCGCCGCCGCCGAGCCCGAGAGGGCGCTCGCGCTGTCGGACGGGCTCGAGGCCGACCTCGCGGCGCACGGGCTCGACGAAGCGCTCGCGGCACAGTATGCGCTCCGGGTGCGCGCGCTCGAGGCGCTGGGGCGCGACCGCGAGGCGGCGGAGGTGCGTCGGCTGGCCGAGGCCTGGGGCGCCTATGCGCTGGGTCGGCCGCTTGGGCGCCGTCGCTGAGGGCCAGAGAGGACCGCATGCTCACCGTGATCGCGGCGCTCGCCGCAGGTACCATCGGATGGATCCGCGCAGGCAAGCGCGGCGGCAACCGGGCCGACCAGGTGCAATACGCCCTCGCCCATGCGATCCCCGCCGCCCTTGCCGCGCTGGCGGTGCAGATCGTGCTGATCCGGGCCGGCATCCTCGGCTGAGCGCTTCCCGCCGCGCCCCGGCCGCGCTAGGCTCGCGCGCATGTTCATGAAGCTGTTCTTCGGGCTCAAGGCGGCCGGCTTGCCGGTGTCGCTCCGCGAGCACCTGACGCTGATCGAGGCAGTCCGGGAGGGTCTCGCCGAGCTGAGCGTCGAGGCGTTCTACGGCCTCGCGCGCGCGACACTGGTCAAGGACGAGCGCCATTATGACCGTTATGACAGGGTGTTCTCCGAAGTGTTTCGCGGCGTGCATGAAATTGGCGCCGCCGATGGCGAGGAGGCGGTCGAGCTGCCCGAGCACTGGCTCCGCAAGCTGGCCGAGCGCCACCTGACCGAGGAGGAGAAGGCACTCGTCGAGTCCCTCGGCGGCTGGGACAAGCTGATGGAGACGCTGCGCCGCCGGCTCGAGGAGCAGAAGGGACGCCACCA
>CAYORO010000139.1:0-10018 GCA_964406355.1 uncultured Limibaculum sp. | reverse complement strand
TCAGCCGGCGATAGGTGGGGGCGGCCGACACCGCCCCCTCGATCCCGCTCACGGGAGCCGCGTCATATAGGTGCCGACGAAGCGGATCGGCATGTACTCGGCGAAAAACGCCCCGAGATTGGCCTGCGGATCGATATCGGCAAAGGCCTCGGGATGCAGCGCCTTGGCGATGTACTGCAGGAACGCGAAGTCGTAGAGCGTGCGGGCGCCGCCATGGTAAAGCGCATGCACCGCGCCCGTCTCGACCGCTGCGAGCCCGGCCCAGCCCGGCCGCTCGAGATAGGGGCGCATCCGTGCATGCGCCGTCGCCGGTTCGACACCGGGTCCCATCAGCACGGCCTGGTCGCGGCCGAGCCAGCCGCTGCCCGCGAGGAACAGGACCTCGGGGTCCTGGGCGAGCACGTATTCGGGGCTGAGCGGGCCCCATTTGGCGATCTGCCCCTTGGCGATGTTGGTGCCGCCCGCGGTCTCGACGAGCCGGCCCCACATGGTGTCGCCATAGGAGTTGTCGATCTCGTCGGGCCCCTTGCGGCCGAGCTCCACATAGACCCGGGGGCGTGACTCGAGTGCCGCGACGCGGGCTTCGACCTCGGCGATAGCGGCGGCATACTGCGCGGCCAGGGCCTCGGCGCGTGCGGGCTCGCCGAGAAGCGCTCCGAGGGCGAGCGTGGAGGCGACATGCTTCTCCACCTCCTGCGCGTTGTAGTCGAGCACGACGACCGGGATGCCGGCGGCCTCGAGCCGCGCTGCGGCCTCGCCGAGGGCGCTGTGCTGCCAGGCGGCGAGGAGCGCCACATCTGGCTCAGCCGCAATTGCAGTCTCGAGCGAGAAGGTGCCGGCATCGACCTCGCCGACATCGGTCAGCTCGGCGATGCGCGGGACCGCGGCGGTGTAGGCCCGCCATTGCAGGTTGCGCCAGCCCTCCCAGGTTCCGCGGCTGATGGCGACGACGCGGTCATAGGCATCCGGGCCGCCGACGGCGAAGAAGTCCTCGAAGTAGAAGCCGAGAAGAATGCGCTCGGGCGCGTCCGGGAGCGTCACCTCGCGCCCGAGTGTGTCCGTCACGGTGATCTGCTCGGCGGAGGCCGGCGCAGCAAGCGAAAGGGCCAACGCCATGCCGGCGAGGCCGCGGAAGATGCGGGTCATATCCTGTGTCCTTCGGTCTGGGATGATCGGTGCGCCGCGGCGCGCGGGCTGCGGCGTCGTCGGCCCTGCTAGACCGGAGGCGCCCGGATCCGATCGGCATCCGCGGCGTCGTGGGTGGGCGCGGCCGCTCCGTGCTCTGATGCGAGGGTGATCTCGCCCGGGAGGAGAAGGCCCGGCACGAGGCCGCCCGCCCGGCCCGGCGTCACGACATGCGCGAAAGCCTGGCACCAGCGGCAGCCGCTGTGATCGACGGCCCCGTCGGGCTCGGTGTCCGCACCGACTGCCGTCGTGACATCGGCCGCCAGTTCGACCATCCCCTGCGGCGTGCAGATGACGATCGCCCCGAGCGGAGAGGCAGGGTCGCTCGCCGCCGTAACCGGCTGAACAACCGCCCCGGCCATGACAATCTGGACGGCGACCCAGAGGATCGCCGGGACGAGGGACCAGCCATGATGCCGTCTGAGGCCGCGCATGTCGTTTCTCGACCGAGTCTCCGGCCATGAGAGTCGCGCAAGCGCAACGCGTCTTCAAGCGCGACGGCGGGTGCGGTATCTTTCCATCCGACAGGGCTCCGGGAATTGCCGATGTGACGGGGCCCGACGGATCACACGCGCCGGCACGGGGCCGCCACGGATATCGGGAGCGGGTCATGACCGCGATGCGCCTCGTCTTCTGCCTCCTCGCCGCGCTCACGCTCGGGGCCTGCGCGGGCGGTACAGGGCCGGACGGCGTCCGCGCCACCTTCGCCGAGCGCGACCCCGATGACGCCAAGCTCGGCGCCGCGACCCATCCAAAGGTGCTCGAGGAATTTGGCGGCATCTATCGCGACCCGGCGCTCACCGGCTATGTCACCGGCCTCGGCGCGCGCATCGCCGCGGTCTCGGAGCAGCCGGAGGCACCCTGGACCTTCACCGTGCTCGACACGGCCGATGTCAACGCCTTCGCGCTCCCGGGCGGCTATGTCTACGTGACCCGCGGGCTCGTCGCGCTGGCGCAGGACGAGGCGGAGCTCGCCGGCGTGATCGGCCACGAGATCGGCCATGTGACGGCCGGCCATTCGGGGCTCCGGCAGGACCGCTCGATGATCGCCTCGGTCGGGCTCCTGGTGGGCAGCCTCGGGCTCGCGGTGCTGGGCGTCGACCCGACGCTCGCCCGGGTGGCGGCCGAGGGCGCGCAGATCGCCGCCGGGGGGGCACTCGCGAGCTACTCCCGGGCCGACGAGCTGGCGGCCGACAATCTGGGCGTCCGGTATCTCGCGCGGGCGGGCTACGATCCCTATGCGCAGGCCGATTTCATGGAGCGGCTCGGTGCCCATGGCGCGCTCGAGGCGCGCATCGCCGGGCGGGACTATGATCCGGCCGCGACCGGCTTCTTCGCCTCGCACCCCGCCACGGCCGACCGCACGCGCGAGGCGATCCGCGTCGCCGAGGCCCAAGGCGCTGTGACCACGGCCGGGGCCGACCGGCGGCAGGACCCGCTCCTCGACGCGATCGACGGGCTCGCCTGGGGCGACGGCGCGGCGCAGGGGATCGTCCGCGGGCAGCGCTTCGTGCATCCGGGCGATCGGGTCGCGATGACCTTCCCCGCGGGCTTCACGGTCGAGACCGGCGCGGATGCGGTGCGGGCCACGGGGCCGGGCAGGGCACGGATGCTGCTCCAGATCGACGAGGATCCCGGCGGTTCGCTCTCGGAGATCGTCGAACGGCGGTGGGCGACGGCCTATGCGCGGCAGATGCCGACCGGTGAGCTTACGGGCCCGAACGAGGCCCGGGTCGGCGGGCTGCCGGCGGCCGAGGCGCTCTTGCCGGTCGAACTCCGGGGCCGGACCTACGGTGCGCATCTGACGGCCGTGCGCCGGGGCGGCAGCCTCTATCGCATCACCGCCCTCGTGCCCCAGGAGCGGACCGATCTCTACGGGCCGATGCGCGAGGCGGCGCTTGGATTTCGCCCGATGACGGAGGCCGAGGCCGCGACCGAGCGCCCGCTCCGGCTGGTGGTGATCACCGCGCGGCCCGGCGATACGGTGGCGCGGCTTGCCGATGGAATGCCGGGCACGGGGCTGCCTGAGGCGCGGTTTCGGCTCCTGAACGGGCTCGGGCCGGACGAGGAGGTCCGGCCCGGTCAGCGCCTGCGGGTGATCCGCTAGATATCAGAGCGTGGCGGCGAGGTCGGAGACCGCGTTGCCATGCACCGCCTCCAGCCGCTGACGCATCTTGCGCAGCGCCTGCGCCTCGAGCTGGCGCACCCGCTCCTTGGAGAGCTTCAGCTTGGTGCCGAGGCTCTCGAGCGTCTCGGGGCTCTCGGCGAGCTTGCGCGCGGCGATGATCATCTTCTCGCGGTCGGTCAGTGCCGTGAAGGCGTCCGACAGCCAGCCGCGCGCGGTGCCGAGATCGTGCGAGCGCGACACGCTCTCCTCGGCGAGCGGGCCGTCATCCTCGAGCGTCTCGACCCATTCGCGCCCGTCCTCGCCCGATTGCTGGGCGTTGAGCGAGAAGTCCGAGCCCGAGAGCCGCGCCTCCATCATCTCCACGTCGCGGAGCGGCACGCCGAGCTCGGCCGCCACCTCGCGCCGGATCTCGTCCGATGTCGGCACATCGCCCTCGGCCGAGAGCTCGGCCTCGAGCCGCGCGCGGACGCGGCGCATGTTGAAGAAGAGGGCCTTCTGCGAGGACGTCGAGCCCGTGCGCACGAGCGACCAGTTGCGCATCACATAGTCCTGGATCGAGGCCTTGATCCACCAGACAGCATAGGTCGAGAAGCGCACGCCGCGGTCGGGGTCGAACTTCGAGGCCGCCTTCATCAGGCCGACGCTCGCCTCCTGCGTGAGGTCCGACATCGGCGCACCGTAGCGACGGTATTTCGCGGCCATGGAGATCGCGAGGCGCATATAGGCGCCGACCAGGCGGTGCAGCGCCTGTTCGTTCCCCTGGTCACGCCAGGCGCGGGCAAGCGCGAGTTCCGTCTCGGCATCGAGCAGCTCCGCCGACATGGCGATCCGCGCCACCGAGCTGTCCCCGCTCTGGAAGGTTGTGGTCATGATCCGTGCCCTCTTGTCGCCTTGACCGCGGCTCAGCAGTCGAAAGGGTCTACGGATCGCGTGGGCAAATGGATCACAGGGTGTTGGAAGGGTATTCCACATCCGTGAGAGCCAGGCCGTCGGGCGGTGCCACCGGACCGCAGGCCGCCCGATCGCGCGATTCAAGCGCAAGTTTGAGCTTTTCTGGCGTCCAGCGGCCTGATCCGACCCGTTCGAGCGATCCGACGAGGCTGCGGACCTGGTTGTGCAGAAAGCTGCGCGCGCCAAAACGGAGCCGGATTTCGGGTCCCTCGGCCTCGATCACGATTTCGTTAAGCGTTTTTATCGGCGAGGCGGCCTGGCACTGCGCCGAGCGGAAGGTGGTGAAGTCATGGCGGCCCGTCAGGTGACCGGCGCCCCGGCGCATCGCCTCGAGATCGAGCGGCTGGACCAGGCGCCAGGCGCGGCCGCGCTCCAGCGTCAACGGTGCCCGCCGGCAGATGATGCGATAGAGATAGCGGCGATAGATGGCGTCGAAGCGGGCGTGGAACTCGGGCGCTGCCAGCTCGGCCGCGAGGATCGCGACGGGCGCGGGCTTGAGGTGCCAGTTGAGTGCCTCGGCGAGGCGAAACGGCTCCCAGTCGCGCATCGTGTCTGTGTGCGCGACCTGGCCGGTGGCGTGGACGCCCGCATCGGTGCGGCCCGCACCCTGCACGGTGTGGGAGCCGGGCTCGAGCCGGTCGAGCGCGGCCTCGATCGTGCCCTGGACCGAAGCGCCCCTCTCCTGGCGCTGCCAGCCGACAAAGGGCCCGCCGTCATATTCGATGGTCAGCTTGTAGCGCGGCATGGGCGCGCCCTGCCTCAATGGCGCACGGCCTGCAAGGGGCGGTTCAGCGCCTGCCCGCGCCGCCCCCCGATCCGCCGCCGCTGCCCCCGCCGCCATTGGAGGCCGGCGGCTCGGACCGCTGCCAGTCCCGGAGCGCCGAGACGACGAGACCCGAGGTGCGCGGTGCCGGGCGCGTGCGGAACGGCAGCGGGCGGCAGACCTCGATCGCCGCGACGCCCACGCGCGCCGTCAGCGCCGCGTTGACTGTCGCCTCGCCAAACCGTCGCGAGAGGCTGCCGAGCAGTCCGCCGCCGACGAGCGGCCCCAGCATGTCGTCGGTCGCGGCGATCGCGCCGGTGGCCAGGAGATGCTGTGCCACGGCGCGCAGCAGGCGCACCGAGCCCAGCCAGCCCGCGCGCCCGCCATAGATCTCGGCGATGCGGCGGATCATGCCGGCGTTCTGCGCCAGCACGGCGATGACGTCGATCGCGGGGACGGGGATGAAGGCCGTGATCGCCGCCACCCGCTGCGCCGCCCGCGCGACTGCCCGCTCCGCCTCGGCATCGAGCGGGGGCATCAGCGCCCGTTCGGCGAGCTCGACCAGCGCCGGCCCGTCGACCGCCTCCGCGCCCCGCCGCTCCAGCCGCTCGAGACCGGTCTCCATGTCGGGCCGCTCGGCATAGAGCGCCCTGAGCTGACCGACGAGCTTGCGCGCGGGCCGCACGCTGTCGGTCTCGGCCGCCGAGAGTGCGAGCCGGCGCAGCCCGTCGAGACGCCGCAGCCGGGCGATGCCGGCCGCCTCGCGGAGCGCCCAGACGAGGGCGAGGAAGGCCAACACCCAGAGGAGCGCCTCGCCCGCCAGGCCGAGCCAGGGCGCGCGCGCCTCGAGCGCCACGAGAAAATCGACCGCCGCGAGCCAGACCGCGAGGCCGACGATCAGACCCAGCGCACCCCAGAAGACGCGCGAGAGCCAAGAGCCGCCGCCCCGGGCGGCTCGGCGCAACGCCTGCTCAGCGGCGGGGGTCTCGCCGGGCTCGGGCGGGGGCGGTGCCTCGGCGGGCGCGGGCGCGGGCGGCAGGGCGGTCTCGTCGAGATCGAGCACCACGGGCCGCTTGCGTCGCTGCGGGGGATCAGCCGGCATCGCTCACTCCAGCTTGTCGGCGAGAAGGAAATCGAGGGCGCGGTCGAGCCGGATATGGGGTGGGCCGTCGCCGGGATCGCTCCCCCAGTCGGGTGCCGCGAACGGGACCGAGGCGAACTCCGCATCCGGCCAGTCGACCTCGGCGCCGGCCAGGTCGCGCGCGGCGGCCAGCAGCGGGCGCGGATCCTCGGGCAGCGCGCCCGGATAGAGTGCTGCCTCGCGCCCCGTGTCGAGCCGCCGTCCCCGCACGAGGCGGAGCGTCTCGCCCTGGCGGGTCACCTCCTGCTCCGAGGTCGCGCGGATCGCGGCGATCGCCATGGCCCGCGTCTCGGCGCCGCGAAAGGCCGCGCGGTCGGCGGCCTCGGAGAGCATCGTCTCGGCCAGCCGGCTGAGCGCCCCGTGCTGCTCGTGGTGGAGATGGTCGGCCTTGGAGGCGACGAAGAGCAGCCGGTCGATCCGCCGCGCGCCGAGGATGCGGTCGAGCCAGCCATTCGAGCCGTGGCGGAAGGCGGAGAGCATGCCCTCCATCCCGCCGGTCAGGTCGCCGAGCGCGCGGGGGCCGGCAGCGAGCGCGCGGAGGACGTCGAGCAACACCACCTGCCGGTCGAGCGCCGCGAAATGGGTCTCGAAGAAGGGCCGCGCGACATGGCGCTTATAGGCCTCGAAGCGGCGCGCCAGCTCGGCATAGAGGCTCGTGCGGGCGGCGCGCTCGGGCTTTGGCAGCGGCGCGAAGGTGAGCGCGGGAGATCCGGCGAGCTCGCCCGGCATCAGGAACCGCCCCGGCGCCAGCGCCGCAAGCCCGCTTTGGCGGCAGCGGCGGAGATATCCCGCCCATGCCTCGGCGAGCGCCTCGGCCGCGGGCTCGCTGTGCTCGGCCGAGAGATCGGCGGCGGCGAGCGCCCGGCGCCAGTCGGCCGCCTCTGTGCGGCGGAGCGGGCTTTCGGCGAGCGCGAGCGAGGTGGTGGCCCAGGTTGCGTAGTCGGTGTCGAGGAGCGGGATGTCCGCCAGCCACTCGCCCGGATAGTCAACGATGTCGAGATGGAGCGTCGCCGGCCCGGTGAGGCCGACGAGGAACCCGGTCGGGCGATAGCGGAAGGAGAGCCGGAGCTGGCTGACCGAGCGCGTCGACTCGGGCCAGCGGGAGGGCCGGCCGGTCAGCGCCGCGACATGGCTCTCATAGGCGAAGCGCGGCATCTGGGGATCGGGCTGGGGGCTCAGCATCGCGGCGAGGATCCGCCCCTCGGCCTCGGGCGCGAAGCGGGTCATCCGCCCGCGGCGTAGGAGGCTCGCCACGACCGCGGTGATGAACACCGTCTTGCCTGCGCCCGAAAGGCCGGTCACGCCGAGCCGCAGCGTCGGCTCCAGCCAGCGCCCGGTGCGCTCGGCGGCGCTCTCGATCCCGCCGAGGAGCCCGTCGGCCAGATCGCCGATGCGCGAGGTGATGCCCACCATTGGAATGCCCCGGGATCAGCTGCGCAGGGGGCCGAGAAGTTCGCTCAGCTCGTCGAGGGTGTCGGCCAGCAGCGCCAGCTCGCGCTCGCCCGAGAAGCGGTGGTCGCTGTCCTTGACGAGCGTGAGACGGGCGTCCGGGCTCTCGAGATGCGCGAGGAGGCGGAGCGCGACCGACATCTCCACATCCGCGTCGCCCGTGCCATGGAGGAGCCGCACCGGGAAGGGCATCGGCAGCGGATCGCGCAACAGGAGCTGGGAGCGCCCGTCCTCGATCAGCCGCATCGTGATCGGCGTCGGCTCCTCGGCATAGTCCGACGGCAGCTCGATCCGCCCCTCGCGCTCGAGCGCCGCGCGCTGGGCGTCGTCGAAGGCCGCCCACATCGCATCCTCGGTGAAGTCCGGCGCCGCCGCGATCCCGACGAAACCGGCCACCCGCTCGGGCGCGGCCCGCGCGATCAGCCCGGCGATCCAGCCGCCCATCGAGGAGCCGACGAGGATCTGCGGCCCCGCCGTCAGCGCCGCGATCGCGTCGCCCGCATCGCCCGCCCAGTCGCCGATCGTGCCGTCCTCGAAGGCGCCCTCGCTCTGCCCGTGGCCGGAATAGTCCATCCGCAGGAAGGCCCGGCCACGCTTGCGTGCCCAGTCCTCGAGGAAAACCGCCTTGGTCCCGGTCATGTCCGATCGGAAGCCGCCGAGAAAAACCACGCCGGCCTGCGATGCCCCATCGCCATTGGCCTCGAGCCTGTGATAGGCAAGGCGAGGTTTTTGAGGACGTTCGAGGAAGTCCGGGACGGTCATGACGGCGTCGTCCTCCTTATCGGGACCGGCACCGGCGGACCTTAGCCGGTCCTTCAGGGCTCCGGAAGGCCACCGCCCGCTCACTGTGCTTCAGGTGGTGCCACGCCTGGATATGGGCGGGGTGGAGCGGGGAACTGTCGAGATCGTCGAGGCCATCGCCAGTGCAGGTGGGCGCGCCCTTGTCGCGACCTCGGGCGGCCAGCTCGCACCGCGAGTCATGCGCGCCGGCGGCGAGATCTTTGAGATGAACCTCGCCACAAAGAACGTGCTGAGCCTCTGGCAGAATGCGGGTCTCTTGGCGCGCCTGATGCGCGAGGAGGCGGTCGACGTGGTGCATGCCCGCTCGCGCGCGCCGGCGTGGAGCGCGCTCTGGGCCGCCCGGCGCACCGAGCGGGCCTTCGTCACCACCTATCACGGCACCTACAACGAGGACCTGCCGCTCAAGCGCCGCTACAACGCGGTGATGGCGATGGGCCGGCCGGTGATCGCGATCTCGGAGTTCATCCGCGACCTGATCATCGAGCGCCACCGCATCGCGCCCGAGCGGATCGTGGTGATCCCCCGCGGCGCCGACATCTCGGTCTTCTCCGAGGAGGCGGTGGGCAACGAGCGCACGGTTAAGCTCGCCGAGGCCTGGGGCATCCTCGACGACCCCCGCCCCGTGGTGATGCTGCCGGGGCGGCTGACGCGCTGGAAGGGGCATGAGCGGCTGATCGAGGCGGCGGCGCTCCTGCGCCAGCGCCGGGGCGAGGATTTCCTCATCCTGATCGTCGGCGAGGGCAGCGAGGACTGGTATCCGCGGGCGCTGGCCGCGCGGATCCGGGCGCGCGGGCTCGAGGGCCAGGTTTGGCTGACGGGCGGCTGCTCGGACATGGCGGCCGCTTACAAGCTTGCGGCGGTGGTCGTCTCGGCCTCGATCGAGCCCGAGGCGTTCGGCCGGGTGATCGTCGAGGCCCAGGCGATGGGCCGCCCGGTGATCGCCACCGACCATGGCGGCGCGCGCGAGACCGTGCGCCATGGCGAGACCGGCTGGCTCTACCCGCCCAACGACGTGGCCCGGCTCGCCGAGACGCTCGACGAGGCGCTCAATCTCGATCCCTCCGATCGCGCCCATATGGGGCTTGCGGCGCGAGCGCGGATCCATGCGAGCTACACGATCGCGGCAATGCAGCGGGCCACCATCGCGGTCTATGAGGAGGCGGCCGGGCGGCCCTTCGGCGTCGCCCTCTGAACGGCCCGCTCGACCCTCTCCTTGACTCCCGCCCGGCCGCCCCGGAAATGTGCCGCTGCATCCGCGAACCGAGGAAACAAGCGATGACCGAGATGATCACCATCACCCTGCCCGACGGAGCCAAGCGCACCTACGCGCCCGGGACCACGGCGGCGGCTGTGGCGACCGACATCTCGAAGTCGCTCGGCAAGGCAGCGATTGCTGCCCGGATCGATGGGCGCCTGGCCGATCTCTCCGAGCCGATCGAGCGCGACGCCAAGCTCGCCATCGTGACGGCCAAGGACGGCGACCCGGCCGTGCTCGAGCTCATCCGCCACGACTGCGCGCATATCATGGCGCGTGCCGTGCAGGAGATCTGGCCCGAGACCAAGGTCACCATCGGCCCGGTGATCGAGACCGGCTGGTACT
>CAYORO010000138.1:0-10020 GCA_964406355.1 uncultured Limibaculum sp. | reverse complement strand
TGGTCGTCGGTGCGGTCGCGCTCCTCGATGCCGAGATCGTAGTAGAGCAGTTCGATGTCGAGATAGGGCAGGATCAGCTTGTCCTTGATGAACTGCCAGATGATCCGGGTCATCTCGTCGCCGTCGAGCTCGACGACCGCGTTGTCCACCTTGATCTTCGACATCTCACGTCTCCCAGGGCTGTCATTTTGGCGCGACACTATCGGTGGCGGCGCGGCACTGCAACAGCGCGGCGCCGGGGGCCGACATCTCGTTCTGCAAAACCTTTTCGCGCGCCTCTGGCACACAGTTATGCGGCCGGCATGGCGCCGCCGCTTAGCTGGAAAGATTGAGACGATGGCAACGAAGATTGGAAATGTGAGTTATCCGGACAGGGTCGATGGCATCCTGAAGGACAAGGAGCTCGGCCGCGCCTTTTGGGATTTTGTGAAGCGCAATCGCGCGCTCGAGAACCTCAAGATGATCGCCCTGGTCGGCGTCGCGAGCAACGAGATCATCTGGGAGCGCCACATCGCTTCCGGCGCGCCAGACCAGATCAACATCTCAAGCGCACTGCTCAACAAGGCAAAAGCGCTCGCCGACGCCAAGGACTGGAAGCACAAGGACTGGAAGGGCATCGTCAAGGACTGCGAGGCCGAGTGCAGGATGCTGCTCCAGTCGAACTACGTGGCGATGTTTCTCAACATCAAGGTGCCGGAGTTCGTCAAGGTGCACCGCGAGCGGGCGGAGCAGCAGCTCAAGGGGAGCCCATCCAAGGTCGCCAAGCTGCTCGGCATCTCCGACCTGAAGACGCTGAAGGCGCTGATGGTCGCCGCAGCGGCAGGCTTCAAGGCCGAGGCCGGAAAGCTCGCGGCCCAGCTCGCCAAGACCGAGAAGGACAAGGCCAAGCGCGCGGCGCTGCTGAAGGCGCTGAAGGCGCAGGGCCTCGCCTGAGGCGGGCCGGCCCCCGGGCGCGGGGACCGGGGCCGCGCGCGGGGCGCGGGGCGTTCCGCCCCCCACGGTTCTGTGCTAGGCCGCGCCCCTGCAAAGGGGGCGGCGATGGGTTTGCGGGAGGAGATGCGGCGGCTCGTCATGGGGCTCTCGACCCTTCTCGGCCGGCCGCGCGGGTTCTTCAGCCCGTTCCGCTATGCCCATCTCGTGACGCCGCCCGAGGGTTATCCCGAGATCGAGGCGGTGTTCGATGCCGCCCGCCCGGCCATCGAAGCCGTGCTCGCGGACATCGCGGCCCATTCGGAGCGGCTCGCGGGGTTCGCCGGGCCGCCGCCGGAGCCGCGCTGGGACCAGCGCTGGTTCCCGGGCCTCGACGGGGCGGCGGCCTATGCGATGGTCTGCGCGATCCGGCCGCGGCGGATCCTCGAGGTGGGCTCGGGCCATTCGACGCGCTTCCTCGCCCGGGCCGCGGCGGATGCGGCGGGGGACGGGCCGGCGACAGAGATCACCTGCATCGATCCCGCGCCGCGTGCTGCGCTCGACGGGCTTGAGGTGCAGTGGGAGCGGCGACTGCTCTCGGGCAACGATGTCGCGCGCTTCGCCGCGCTGGAGCCCGGCGATATCGCGGTCTTCGACAGCTCGCATCTGCTCTGGGAGGGGACGGATGTGGATCTCCAGCTCAACCGGATCCTGCCGGTGCTGCGGCCGGGGGTGTTGGTGCACATCCACGACGTCTTCCTGCCGGACCCCTATCCGGCGGCGTGGCGCTGGCGGGGCTACACCGAGCAGCTCGGCCTCGGCGGCTGGCTGATGGGCGGCGCGGTCCGGGTCCGGTTCGCGAGCCGCTATGCGGCAACCCGGCTCGGCGCGCTCGCGCGGCCGGGGATCGTGGGACAGCCTTTCGCGGCGACCGCGGAGGGGTCGAGCCTCTGGCTCGAGCGGTGTTGAACGGCGGGATATCGCGCGCGCGAGCGCCCCACCCACCCGCCCACGCGCTCGCGAAGCGGCCCAAGGGCTTGCGTGAATCTTTTGCGACCCGGACTGTTTTGCCTTGAGATCGCCGGATTTCGATGACACGATATCTTGTAGATCGAGACCATATAACAGCGATCTGTGGCAAACCTCGGTGGACCTTGGGTCCTCGCCGCCCAGGGCCACCACAATAAGTGGGCCCTGAGGCAATGACCTTCATCGAGCACGACCCCACCCCCGCCGATATCCATCCGATCGACCTCGTCGAGGATCTCGCCGAGCAGTCCGCCTGGGATTTCGACCGGGTGGCGGACAACCAGATCGCGATGGCGATCGAGGGCGTCTGGCGCACCTATTCGCTGACGCTTGCCTGGTCGGCCCGCGACGACCTGTTGAGGCTCGTCTGCACCTTCGAACTCGCGCCCACCGAGGATCGCTGCGCCGATTTCCACGCGCTGCTCAACCTGATCAACGATCGGATCTGGGGCGGGGCCTTCAGCCATTGGGCGGGCGAGGGGCTGCTCGCCTTCCGCTACGGGCTGACGCTCGCAGGCGGCGCCGAACCGACGCCCGAGCAGATCGAGTCGATGATCCACAACGCGGTCGGTCTCGCCGAGCGGTTCTATCCGGCCTTCCAGCTCGTCTGCTGGGGCGGCGAGGAGCCGGAGCGGGCGATGTCGGTGGCGATCGAGGGCAGCTACGGCACCGCCTGAGCGCCTCTGGCGGAGCCGCCTGCGCCTCTGCTAGCCTTCCCCGAAACGGGGGAGGCACGCATGGACAGGGACGGGCAGGCGGTGGCGGGCGTCGGGCGGCTGTTGCTGCTCGGCTGCGGGCGCATGGGTGGCGCGATGCTCGAGGGGTGGCTCGCAGGCGGACTGGACCCCGAGCGGGTCACCGTGATGGAGCCGTCGCCCTCGCCCCGTCTCGAGGCGCTGGCGGGCGCGGGTCTCGCGCTCAACCCGGCCGATCCCGCACAGCCGGACGTCGCCGTCATCGCAGTCAAGCCGCAGATGATGGGAGCGGCCGCGCCGGCGCTGGCGCGGTTTGGCGGCGGGGAGACGCTCTTCCTCTCGGTTGCGGCCGGGACGCCCATCGTGGCCTTCGAGGCGCTCTATGGTGCGGCGAGCCCGGTGGTGCGCGCGATGCCCAACACGCCGGCGGCGATCGGGCATGGGATCACGGCGCTGATCGGCAACGGGGCGGCGGGCGAGGCGCATCTGGCGCTGGCCGAGTCGCTGCTCGGCGCCGTCGGAGAGACCGTGCGGCTCGCGAGCGAGGCGCAGATGGATGCGGTGACCGGGCTCTCGGGGTCGGGGCCGGCCTATGTCTTCCACCTGATCGAGGCCCTGGCGGCGGCCGGCGAGGCCGAGGGGCTTGCGCCGGATCTCGCGATGCGGCTCGCGCGGGCGACGGTCTCGGGGGCGGGGGCGCTGGCGGCGGCCTCGGACGAGCCCGCAGCGGCGCTCCGCGCGGCGGTCACGAGCCCGGGCGGCACCACGGCGGCGGGGCTCGCCGTGCTGATGCCCGCCCTGCCGCCCTTGATGACGCGCACGGTCGCGGCTGCGGCTGCGCGGAGCCGGGAGCTGGCCGGCTGAGGGCTGCGGGTTGCGTGTCCAGACTTCTTCGGCGGCGCACCAAGTTTACCCTTGACTTGTTTTGTGCGGCGCAGCAAATGCAGGGAACGCGAGTCACATCAGCCCGACACCAAGGAGAGACCCCGATGAGCAATGCACAGTTCCCGTTCGTGTTCGACGCCGAGAAGATGAAAGACCTGTTCAAGATGCCTGAGTTCGACAAGATGTTCGAGACGGCGAAGATGCCGGGCATGAACATGGACGTGTTCGTCTCGGCGCACCAGAAGAACGTTGCGGCCCTCGTCGAGGCCAACAAGGCGATGATGGCGGGCTACCAGGAGCTCTATAAGCGCCAAGTGTCGCTGGTCGAGGAGAGCCTGGCCAAGGCGAGAGACCAGCTGCTCGACATGCAGAGCCAGCCGATGTCGACCGACCAGGCCACCAAGAACGTGGAGATGCTGCAGGGTCAGTTCGAGAAGATCGCCGCCGATGTGCGCGAGCTGACCGAGATGGCGCAGCAGGCGAATTCCGAGGCGTTCAACATCATCAAGGCGCGCTTTGATGAGGCGCTGGCCGAGTTCAAGTCCTCGGTCGAGAAGGCCCAGGCCTGAGACGCCGGGGCGCCCGGACGCGCGTTGTATGCGCCCGGGCCCCCGCCTTTGACGGAGCCTGCCCGTGACCGCGGATGACAGCGGCGATCTCCCCGCCCAGGTCGACATCCACGCTTTCCTGGCGCTCGACATCCGCTGCGGTGTCGTGGTCGACGCCAAGCCCTTCCCCGAAGCGCGCAAGCCCGCATATCAGCTCTGGATCGATTTCGGCCCCGAGATCGGCACCAAGCGCAGCTCGGCTCAGATCACCGAGCGCTACCGCCTCGACGAGCTGCCGGGCCGGCGCGTGATGGCCGTGGTCAACCTGCCGCCGCGCCGCGTCGGCCCCTTCGTCTCCGAGGTCTTGACGCTCGGCTTTACCGATCCCGAGGGGGCTGTGGTCCTGGCCGATCCGGGACCCGACGTCCCGCCTGGCGCGCGGCTCCACTGACCGACCGGCCCTGGGCGCGGCGCGTCGTCCCGCTGCGCGCTCGACTTCGGTGACAGCGCGACAACCTTGCGTCATACTTGGACCCCGGGTGGGCTGTCAGACGAGACGGGGAGCGCGATGACGGATCAGGCCGGCAATCTGCCATTCTGGGAGCTTGAGCGTTACAAGACCGATGTTCGGACCGAGGCGTTCGAGCAGCGCGAGGGGCGCACCAAGACGATCCGGCCCAAATTCGTGGCGAATGGCGGCGTGCTCTTCTGGGTGGCCCTGCGGACCTTCTTTTTCACCGTCCTGACCGTGGGGATCTATCGCTTCTGGATGGTCACGCGGCTCCGACGCTTTTACTGGGGCGCGATCCAGATCGACGGCGATCCGCTGGAGTATACCGGACGGCCGCTCGAGAAGCTGCTCGGCTTCCTGCTCGCGCTGGTCGTGCTCGCGGCCTATCTCGGCGCGGTCAATCTCGGCTTCGTCTTCCTCGGTCTCTCCTTTGCCAGCGACGATCCCAACATCCAGACGGCGGTGCTGCAGCTCTCGGCGCTGGCGACGATCCCCTTCATCTTCTATGCGACCTATCGCGGCCAGCGCTATCTGATGGCTCGCACGCGGTGGCGGGGGATCCGCTTCGGGCTCGCGCCGGGCGCCATCGGCTATACCGTGCGCGCCATGCTGCTCAGCCTGCTGACATTGGTGACGCTCGGCCTCGCCTATCCCTATCAGCAGTACAAGCTGGCGAAGTACATCACCGATCGCTCCTATTTCGGTGATCTGCAGTTCTACCAAGAGGGCGGATGGGGCGAGCTCTTCGCGCAGTGGATGTGGATCTACATCGTGGGCGCTATCGGCGGCGTGATGGTTTGGGGCCTGATCGCCAACCCGGATGACGCGACCGCCTGGTTCCTCGGGACCCTCGTGCTCAGCTTCGGCGGCCTCGCGCTGACGATCCTCGTGAAGCGCTACCAGTTCGCCTCGTTCCGCATCCTCTGGGACAATCGCTGGCTCGGCGACACGCAGTTCTCCAACGATCTCGAGCCGGGTCGGCTGGTCTGGACCTGGATGGGCGGCACGATGGCGACGAGCCTCTGCACCGGCATCGTCGCTTTCGTGATCATCTTCATCCTCGCGGCGGTCGGGGGTCAGGTGCTCGACCCGGAGACCTTCACCCAGCTGATCGAGCAGGGCGATGTGGCGAGCGTGATGGCGGCCTGGCCGGTCCTGGCGACCGCGCTCGTCGCCTATCTCTTCATCCTCGCGCTCGCCTTCGCCTTCAGCCAGAACTTCATCTCGCTGCCGATCCTGAGGGGCAAGGTCGAGGGCATGGCGCTGACCAACCCCGCCGCGATGATGGAGAGCCAGCAGCGCGCGGACGATCGGGCGGGCGAGGCCGGCGGCTTTGCCGATGCGCTCGGCGTCGATATCGGCGCCGGGATCTGAGACGCGTGGTGTGAGAACGGGGAGCTGAGGGCCGGCAATGTCGCGCACAGCGCTCCGGAAATATGCCCGGCTCGAGGCGCCTGGGCGCTATTTCGACGGTGTGGCGGCGCGCCCCTTCCAGGTGATGCTGAGCTTCGGCGAGCGCACGCTGGTGATCATGGGGTATGACGGGGTGGCGCATGTCCATTGGCCGCTCGCCTCGCTCCGCGCGGTTTCCGATCGCGGGGACCGGGCGCTCCAGATCGTGCCGGATCTCGGCAGCGACGAGCGCCTGGTGATCGAGGAGCCGATGATGATCCGGGCGATCGAGGCGGTCTGCCCGGAGCTGCGCCGGCGTCCGGCCGACCGCCGCGGGATCGGCAAGGCGCTGATCTATGGCAGCGCGGGGCTGGCGGCGGTGCTCGCGCTGGTCCTCGTGATCATCCCCAATCTCGCGGGGCAGCTGGCGCCCCTGATCCCGCCCGAGCAGGAACGTCGGCTGGGCGACGCGGTGGTGGAGCAGCTCCGCCTCGTGCTTGGCGGTTTCGAGGAGGACAAGGCGCCGAGATATTGCGCCGAGCCTGAGGGCCTCGCGGCGCTCGCCAAGATGCGGCTGCGACTCGAGGGGGGAACCGAGCTGCCCTATCCGCTCGAAGTTGCAGTCTTCGACCATGAGATGGTCAACGCTTTCGCGGTGCCCGGGGGGCGGGTGATCCTGTTCCGCGGGTTGATCAAGGATGCAGTGACGCCCGAGGAGGTGGCCGGCGTGCTGGCGCACGAGATCGGCCATGTCGTCTATCGCGACCCGATGGTCGGGGTGCTGCGCTCGGCGGGCACGGCGGGCATCCTGGGGCTGTTGGTGGGCGATGTGTTCGGGGTCGCCGTGGTGATCGCGGGGGCGGAGGCGATTCGCAACGCACAGTACCAGCAGGAGGTGGAGGCGCGGGCCGACCGGGAGGCGATCGAGATCCTGGCCAAGGCCGGTCTGCCGAGCTCGCCGCTCGGCGGGTTCTTCCAGCGGATGGCCGACCGATATGGCGAGTCGGCCGGCCTGCTGCAGTATCTCGCCTCGCATCCGGCGCTCGGGGAGCGCGCCGAAGCAGCGCGGGAGGCCGACGATCTCGCGGGGCGGTCCTTCGAGCCGGTGCTGTCGGATGCGGACTGGCTGGCGCTGCGCCAGATCTGCACGCAGCGGACGGACGAGCGCCCGCGCTGAGGCCTGGGCGGCGCGCGGGCGCGGCCCCGGGCCCCACCCGCCCGGGCGGGCCGTGGACCCGGCCGCACTGTGTCGCGCCCCATCGGCCCGGCGCCGCGCCGGCTCAGCTCCGTGCGAAGCGCATGGCCCGGCCGGGCGGGTCGAGGGTGCGGACGCGCCCCGCCTCGGCCAGCCAGAGGAGCGTGGCGAGCAGATTGCGCTCGGCGGCGGCGTGGAGCGCGGGATCGGTGTCGCGGTAGACGATGGGCGTGAGGGTGCGGGCATCGGCGTGGCCCGTCGCGGCGAGGGCTGCGAGCACCGCCTCGGCCCGGGCCTCGCGATGGGCGATCTGGCGGGCGAGGAGGTCGGCGGGGTCTTCAACCGGATCGCCGTGGCCGGGCAGGTAGCGCCGGTCGCGCCCTGCGGCGGCCCGAGCCGCGAGGCGGCCGAGCGTCGCCATGAAAGCGGCCATGTCGCCCTCGGGCGGGGAGACCAGCGTGGTCGACCAGCCCATCACCGTGTCGCCGCTGAAAAGCACGCCCTCGGTGGCGAAGGAGAGGTGGTTCGACAGATGTCCCGGTGTGTGGAGCGCCTCGATCCGGGTGTCGCCCAGGGTGAGCATCTGGCCATCGGCCAGCAGGCGGTCCGGGCTAAAGGCCGAATCGGCGCCTTCGCCGCCGCCGAGATCGCCGGCCGCCGCGAGCGCGCGCATGGTCTCGGAGAGCCCCGCGCCGTGCGGGCCGAAGGCCGCGACCGGCGCGCCCGTGGCCGCCGCGAGGCCGGGGGCGCCGGCGCTGTGGTCACGGTGGCTGTGGGTGACGAGGATCGCCACGATCCGCTCGCCGGCCGCGAGCGCGCCGAGGAGCGCCTCACGGTGGGTCGGGTCCTCGGGCCCGGGATCTATCAGCACGACCTCGCCCGCGCCCACGAGATAGCTCTGGGTGCCGCTAAGGGTCATCGGCCCGGGATTGGGGGCGGTGATCCGGCGCACGCCCGGCGCGACGCGCTCAGCGGTCATCTTGCCGGCCGAGGTCCGCGCGCGTAGCGTCCGCCCATGCAAGCACCGAGCGCGGCGATCAAGCGGTATCTCCCGAAGAGCCTGTTCTGGCGGGCCGTGCTCATCCTTGTCATTCCGATCCTGCTGCTGCAAGGCGTTGTGGCTTCGGTCTTCGTGCGCCGACATTACGATTCGCTCACCGAGCAGATGGCCGGCGCGATCG
Source organism: uncultured Limibaculum sp. (assembly GCA_964406355.1). Classification (GTDB taxonomy): domain Bacteria; phylum Pseudomonadota; class Alphaproteobacteria; order Rhodobacterales; family Rhodobacteraceae; genus Thermohalobaculum. Next base: position 1,675 of record CAYORO010000138.1, on the reverse strand, counting down.
CCCGCGAGATCGGCTTCGCGGTCCGCACGGTCGAGGAGGCCGAGGATGCCGACCTGGCACGCAAGCGGCTCGACCGGATCAGTCGCACGCTCCATCTCGATATGCGCCTCGAGCCCGTGGCCCCGATCTCGCCGGGCATGCGGCGCGCGGTCTACGACCTGACGGGCCGGGTGATCGGCGAGACCTTCGACCGGCTGATCGCGCATCCGACGCGGCTCGATCTGCTGTCGGTGCGCAAGCATGCCTATGTGCAGGTGCTGACGGAGCGAGGCATCCTGACGGCGGTGGTGCCGCGCACGCGGATGAATGCCTCAAACCCCCATCACGTGCTGGTCTGGATGACCGGGGCCGCGGTGGCGCTGACCGGGGTCGCGGTGGTGTTCCTGCGCAACCAGGTGCGCCCGATCCGAGAGCTCGCCCGGGCCGCGGCCGCCTTCGGGCGGGGCCGGGCGGTGCCGTTCCGGCCACGGGGGGCGGAGGAGGTTCGCCGGGCGGGGCAGGCCTTCCTCGACATGCGGCGCCGGATCGAGCGCCAGATCGGCCAGCGCACGGCGATGCTCTGCGGGGTGAGCCATGATCTGAGGACGCCGCTCACCCGGATGAAGCTCGCGCTCGCGGTCGCGCCGCCCTGTGCCGAGACCGAGGAGCTGGCCCGGGATGTCGCCGAGATGGAGCAGATGATCGAGGCGTTCCTCGATTTCGCCCGCGGCGAGGGGGTTGAGCCGCCCGAGCCGGTGGATGTGGCGGCGCTCGCGGAGGAGGTGGCGGCCGATGCGAGGCGCAACGGTCTGGAGCTGACGCTCTCGGTCAACAGCGAGGCTGGCGACGGGGATGACGCCGGCATTGGCGGCCGGGTCTCGATGCGGCGGCATGCGATCAAGCGGTGCCTTGCGAACCTCCTCGACAATGCGGCGCGCTATGGTCAGCGCGTGGCGATGGCGGTGCGCCTGACGCCGCGCGTGCTGGAGTTTGCCATCGAGGATGACGGGCCGGGGATCCCGGCGGAGCGGCGCGAGGAGGCGATGCGGCCCTTCACGCGGCTCGATGCCAGCCGCAACCAGGACGAGGGGCCGGGTGTGGGGCTCGGGCTCTCGATCACGCTCGACATCGCGCGGAGCCATGGCGGCACGTTGACGCTCGAGGACAGCGGGGCGCTCGGGGGGCTGAAGGCGAGCCTGCTCCTGCCGCGCTGAGCCTCCGGCCGGGCGCCGGGTGGCATGCCCCGGCGCGGGCCTCCGGGCCCCGCCCGCCCGGGCTGGCCGAGACGCGGGCCCAAGCGGCGGCGCCCCCCATCGGCCCGGAGCCCCGCGCCGGGGCCGGGGGCCAGACTGGCAGAGGTCGGTTGCGCGGTCTCAGTCTCCCTGGGCGACACCGCGGGCGAGGGCGCGCGCGCGGCGTGCGCGCCAGGCGGGCAGGAACACAAGCACCACGCCGAAGATCAGGAGCCCCAGCGTCATCGGCCGCTCCCACATGAAGGACACCCCGTCGGCGAGCGTCACCGCCCGGGCGAAATTGTTCTCGAGCATGCCGCCGAGGATGAACCCGATCAGGAGCGGTGCCAGCGGGTAGTCGGCGAAGCGCAGCACCGTCGCGACGACGCCGAGGCCGACGAGGATCAGGAGCTCGGTCGCGTTGTTCTGCCCGATATAGGCGCCGATCAGGGTGAAGAAGAGGA
>CAYORO010000137.1:0-10025 GCA_964406355.1 uncultured Limibaculum sp. | reverse complement strand
CCAAGGACAAGGGCACCGGCAAGGAGCAGAAGATCACCATCCAGGCCTCGGGCGGCCTCTCGGAGGACGATATCGACCGGATGGTGAAGGAGGCCGAGGCCAATGCCGAGGCCGACAAGAAGCGCAAGGTGCTGGTCGAGGCGCGCAACCAGTCCGAGGGGCTGATCCACTCGACCGAGAAGTCGCTGAAGGAGCACGGCGACAAGGTGAGCGAGGAGGTGCGGGCCGACATCACGGCGGCGATCACCGCGCTCCGCGAGGTGCTCGACGGCGAGGATGCGGAGGCGATCCGGGCCAAGAGCCAGACGCTCGCCGAGGCGTCGATGAAGCTCGGCGAGGCGATCTACAAGGCGCAGTCCGAGGACGCCTCGGCCGAGGCGGCGGCCGATCCGGCCGAGGAGCCGGGCGCTCAGAAGGACGGCGATGACGTGGTCGATGCCGATTTCGAGGAACTGAAGGACGACGATAAGAAGTCCTCGACCGGCTGATCCCGGAGCGGGGCCGTGGCGACGGCGCAGGAGACGGCTGAGCGGACGGTGGCCGACGACCCGGCCTTCGGCGCCTTCGCCCTGCCGCGGGGCCTCGAGGCCCTGCGCCGTGCGGGCGCGGCCCTCCCGCCGACCGGCGCGGCCCGCCGCGTGGCCTCGCTGATCCGTCGGGTCTGCCTGCTCGGCCGTGCGGACCCCGTGGATGTCGAGGCCTTTCCCGGCCAGCGCGCACGGCTCCATCCGCGCGACAATCTCTCGGAGAAGCGGGTCTTCGGCGCGCCACAGTTCTGGGACGCGGCCGAGCGGGAGGCGCTCGCGCGGGCGATGCGGGAGAGCGCGGCGCCCTTCCACTTCGTCGATGCGGGCGCCAATGCCGGGCTCTACGCCCTCGCCGTGCGCAGCCTGGGCCCCGCGCGCATCCTCGCCGTGGAGCCCGAGCCCGAGATGCTGCGCCGGCTCCGCGTCAATCTCGCGCTCTCCGGTGCCGAGGACGTGATCGTCGCGCCCGTCGCACTGGCGGCCGAGGAGGGCACGGTGCGCCTCGCGGTTTCCGAGCGCAACCGGGGTGCGACGGGGATCGCCGCCGGGGCCGAGGGCCCGGAGGCGCCGGCCCGCCCGCTTCTCGCGCTTCTCCGCGAGCAGGGCTTCGAGCGGGTCGACGCGCTCAAGATCGACATCGAGGGCGCCGAGGAACCGGTGCTCTGCGCCTTCCTCCGCGATGCGCCGCCCGCACTCCGCCCGCGCCTCGTGATCCTCGAGGCGCTCCGCGGCGCCGACACGCCGGCGCTGGCGCTTCTGGCCCGCGCCGGGTATCAGACACTCGACCGCACGCGCATGAACGCGATCCTGATCGCCGGCCCGGAGATCCTGGCCGACAGCTCTCTCGAAGATACGGACCTGGCCGATGGCAAAGCGTGACTACTACGAAACGCTGGGGTTGCGTCGTGGCGCCTCGGCCGACGAGATCAAGAAGGCCTACAAGCGCAAGGTGCGGGAGCTCCACCCCGACCAGAACCGCGACAACCCGGAGGCGGAGGCGCTCTTCAAGGACGTCAACGAGGCGCATGACGTCCTTAAGGACCCCGACAAGCGCGCCGCCTACGACCAGTTCGGCCATGCGGCCTTCGAGGGCGGCTCGGCCGGCCCGCGCCCCGGCGGCGGCCCCGGCGGGCCGCAGGGGGATTTCTCCTCGGCCTTCTCCGACGTCTTCGAGGACCTCTTCGGCGAGTTCATGGGCGGGCGGCAGCGGCGCTCCGGCGTCGCGCGCGGCGCCGATCTCCGCTACAACCTCCAGGTCACCCTCGAGGAAGCCTATAACGGCAAGCAGCAGACCATCCAGGTGCCGGGCTCGGTCACCTGCACTGCCTGCGGGGGCACCGGCTCCGAAGGTGGCGCCGAGCCGCAGACCTGCCCCACCTGCAACGGCCACGGCAAGGTGCGTGCCCAGCAGGGCTTCTTCACCATCGAGCGGACCTGCCCGACCTGTGGCGGCCGCGGCAAGATCATCAAGAACCCGTGCACCGTGTGCGGCGGCAGCGGCGCCGTGCGGCGCGAGCGCACGCTCAATGTCGACATTCCGGCGGGCGTCGACAGCGGCACCCGGATCCGGCTGGCGGGCGAGGGCGAGGTCGGCCCCCGCGGCGGGCCCAACGGCGATCTCTACATCTTCGTCGATGTCACCCAGCACCCGCTCTTCGAGCGGGACCGGCTCGACCTCTATTGCCGGATCCCGGTGCCGATGACGACCGCGGCGCTCGGCGGTGAGATCGAGGCGCCGACGATCGATGGCGGGCGCAGCCGGGTGAAGATCCCCGCGGGCGTGCAAAACGGCAAGCGGCTCAGGCTCCGCGGCAAGGGCATGCCGGCGCTGCAGCGCCCGGGGCAGGTCGGCGATCTCTATATCGAGCTGCAGGTCGAGACCCCGGTCAACCTGACGAGCCGCCAGCGCGAGTTGCTGCGCGAGTTCGAACAGGAGGCGCAGAACAACAGCCCCGAGAGCCATGACTTCTTCTCGAAGGTGAAGAGTTTTTGGGACTCGATGACCGGTTGACCGGGCGCCCTGCGATCCGTTGCGGGGCACCACGATCGACTTGATCTTGCGTCAGCCCGGCGGTACCCGGTTTCCAGATCGATCTGGAGACACTCATGGATTTGAAGCGCTTTCACGCCATTGCGGCTGACATGAAGAAGAAAACCCAGGCCACCAAGACTGCGGCCAAGAAACTCGCTGCCAGCTTCAAGAAGCTCACGCCCCCGATCTCGATGGACATGGCGGTCAAGTGGACATCGAACACGCCGGTCCTCGACATGAAGGCGATCGAAGCGGCGGTGACCGCGGCGTTGAAGAAAGACGGGCTGTCGGGCTCGGCGCTCAAGACCAAGCTCGAGGCTTTCAAGAAAGACTTCGACAAGTCGATCCAACCCGACTTCGCGAAATGGGCGACGCTGATGCAAGACGAACTCAGCACCTGGGCGGCGGCCGAAAAGGAGTTCGACAGCGCCGAGGAAGACCTGCGGGAGACCTATCGCACGTCAGTGAAAGCGCTGCGAAAGATCCGGGAGGCCGCCGCCCCCTGACACGGAGCTAGGCGGCGCGCCGGCGCGCCACCACCCCGAGCGCGGCCAACCCGCTGAGGAGCAGGAACACCGGCGCCGGCAGCGGGATCCGCGCCGGCGCCTCGCCGGCCACGATCTGGAAGCGCAGGCGCTCGCCCTCGTTCGGCTGGATCGGCGCCGTCAGCCGGATCTGACCCGTGACGGTCAGCACGGGCAGCACCGGGAAGTCGCTCACGGCGAAGTCGACGAAGCTAGGGGCCGGAGGTGCGAAGTCGCCCGCCTCCTCGCCGTTCACCATCACATTGAGCGCGGCGATCTCGCCGCCCTGGCGCCCGCGATTGCTGACGGTGATCGTGAGGTTGTCGAGCGACAGCCCGGTCGGTCCGGTCAGCATCACCTCGACGAAATCGAGAGCGCCCGGCGGTGGATTGGGATCGTCGAGAACGGATGGGAAGGTTAGCGAAGACAGGATGATCCCGGTGTTGCTGTCGTAGCTGAAGGCGAAATCGGTGAGGCCGAGCGACCACGGATAGCCCGCGCCATTGCGGTCAGCGCCGCTTCCGAGATCGTCGAGGCCGACGAAGATCTCGTCGCCGGAGTTGGGCCCGCGATACCGTGTGCCCAGCAGGGTCACGTCCTCAAGGGCGGGATTGGCGCCGGGGTTCACCGTGACCGCCCCTGCACCGAGCGGCGCCATCACCAAGACGAGCGCGAGAAGAGCTGCGCCCAGTCCAGCCCAGGGCGCCCGGGAGCGCCCGGGCCCCTGCGCTGCAAAGATCCAAGGACCGGCCATTCGACACCTCAACGGACTGATTCGAAACGTGTGAATCAGCCGAGGGTGTGTGTCAAGCTTTACCGATCTCGATCTTCTTCGATTGCGGCGCCTGCGGCATCTCTTTCGGCACGGCGATCGACAGCACGCCGTCGCTGAAGCTCGCGGTCACGCCCTCCTCGCTCGCATCGGCCGGCAGCCGGAAAGTGCGTTGGAACTTGCCGTATTGGCGCTCGCTGAAGAAGTAGCCCTCCTTCTCCTCGGTGCGCTCGAACTTCTTCTCGCCCTTCACGGTCATCACGCCCTGGTGGAGCTCGATCTCGATGTCGTCCTGCTTGACGCCGGGGAGCTCGAGATTGATGTGATAGGCAGAGTCCGCCGCCTTGGCGTCCGAGCGGGGCTGGAACCACTCGGCGACCTGATTGCCGACATTCCGGAACGGTTCGAAGAAATCGGGCCACCAGTGGGGTGTCTGAGGCTTCTCGACCATCGCGCTTTCTCCCTCGATGTCACGCTGGGTCCCTGATAGCGCGGGCCGGGCGATCCGGCTTTGTCACCCGTCAAGCGCATGGCCGGCAGTCTTTCGCCGCGCACGGTCGCTTGCTAGGCAGGGTTGAGGCGAGAGGAGATCGCGATGGCCGCGGAGGAAACGGAGCCGATGCCGGTGGCGGTGGTCGGCGTTGCGGGACGGATGGGCCGGATGCTGGTCGAGGCGCTCGGCGAGGCCGCGGACGGAACGCTGGCGGCGGCGACCGAGCGGCCGGGGCATCCCTGGATCGGGCAGGATGTCGGCACCGCGATGGGCGGGGCGCCGCTCGGCGTGGTCGTCGAGGACGATCCGCTGCCGGTCTTCGCCCGGGTCCGCGGGGTGCTCGACTTCACGGCGCCGGCCGCGACCCTTGCGCATGCCGAGCTGGCGGCACAGGCGCGGGCGGTGCTCGTCGTCGGCACCACGGGGCTCGAGGCCGCGGATCTCGAGCGGCTGCGCGCGGCGGCCCGCCATGCGACGATCATCCAGGCCGGGAACATGTCGCTCGGGGTCAACCTGCTGACCGAGCTCACGCGGCGGGTGGCGGCGGCCCTCGGCCAGGACTGGGATATCGAAATCGTCGAGATGCACCACCGCCACAAGGTCGACGCGCCCTCGGGTACCGCCTTGATGCTTGCCGAGGCGGCCGCCCAGGGCCGTGAGGTCGATCTGGCCGAGGCCGCATTGCGCGGGCGCGACGGGATCACCGGGCCGCGGCCGGCCGGCGCGATCGGCATGGCGGCGCTCCGCGGCGGCGATGTCGTGGGCGAGCATGATGTGGTATTTGCCGGCGCAGGTGAACGCATCATCTTGCGCCACGTCGCGACAGACCGCATGATCTTCGCGCGCGGTGCGGTCAAGGCCGCGTTGTGGGGGCGGGAGCAGAAGTCCGGCCTCTACGAGATGCGCGACGTGCTCGGCCTCGGCTGAGCGCGCCGCGAGCGACAGGCGACGGGAGGGCGAGATGGCGGACGGATCGGGACCGGTGCAGGGCGCGCTCCATCTCGTCAAGCTCTGCGTCGGCGCGGGCTCGGTCGCCGATCTCGAGGCGTGGCAGGCGAGCCCGGAGTGCCGCCGGATGCGGGGCTGCCCGGTGCATGTCACGCGGATGTGGCCGCGCCGGGCCGAGGAGCTCCTGGCCGGCGGCTCGCTCTACTGGGTGATCGACGGCGCGATCGCCGCGCGCCAGGCGATCCGCGACCTCGAGCGGGTGGTCGACGGCGAGGGGATCGGCCGCTGCGCGATCCTGCTCGACCCGGCCGTGATGCGCACGCGCACAGCGCCCCGGCGGCCGTTCCAGGGCTGGCGCTACCTCGCCGGCGGCGACGCCCCGCCCGATCTCGCGAGCGGGTCCGGCGGGAGCGGGCTTCCGCCGGAGCTGGAGCTCGAGCTCGCCCGGATCGGCGTCCTGGCCGCCGCGTCGGGCTGACGGAGGACGGGCGCGAGATGACCGATCTCGGTGCGCGCCTCGGCGATCTCCTCGCGCCTGTCCGGGCGCAGGGGATCGAATCGCTGCTCGGGGCTGTGGCGGACGCGATTGCCCGCGGCGCCGAGGTGGAGGCCGAGCCGCTCCGTCGCGCGCCGGACGGGGTGGTGCTCCGCCTGGGCTCGCTCGAGCTGCCCGAGCGCGACGATCTCTCGGTCCGGCGGGAGGGGCGCGAGCTCCGGCCGCGACTCGAGCCGCGCGATCCGCCGGGCTTCGAGCCCGTGAGCCTGGTGCTCGACGGCGGCTTCACCACGGTTGTCGAGCCCTTCCCGTGGCACGGTGCGGCGATGATCGTCGAGGCGCGGCAGGCGCGGCCTGACTGGCGCCCGCTCCGGCGGTGGTTCCTGGAATGGGTGCAGCCGCGGCGCACCGATGTGGCGCCCGAGCTGCTCGGCGCGGTGCATCGGCTCGAGGGGCCGGCCGAGGGGTCACGGGGCTGGGTGCTCGGGGTCGATTTTGGCTCGGCGCCGCTCCAGGCCCTGCCCCCGCTGGTCGAGGCGGTGGCGCGGAGCGGCGCGCTCAGGCTCCGGATCGGCGCGGCCGACTGAGCGCTGCGAGATCGGCGGCACAGTCCACATCGGCGAGCATGTCGGCGATCCCGACGCTGAGCGGCGCAAGGCTCGCCACCGTGTCGGCCAGTGCGTGCTCGGTCGACCAGCGCACGCCCTCGAAGGCCCCGCTTGGCAGTGCCTGTGCCCCGCGCCTCAGCCCGACCAGCCAGAACCCGCCATCGGGCGAGGGGCCGATCACCGCCTCATGCCGGCCGAGCAGCGCGAAGGCCCGCGCCACATGGGCGGGGCGAATGCCGGGGATGTCCGAGCCCACCAGCAGCGCCGGCCCCGGCGGCTGCGCCGCCAGCGCCCGGGCGATCCGCCGGCCGAGATGCCCGCGGCCCTGGGGGATCGTCGCCCCGGCCCGCGGCAGGCCGCGCCGCGCGCCGTCGGGGCTGACGGCGATCACGGTGCGCCAGCGCGGGTCGGCCGAGAGCCTGCGCACCAGGGCCGCGAGCTGGTGGCGAAACCACCAGGCGGCTGCGACCGTGCCGATCTCGCGGGCGAGCCGGGTCTTGACGCGCCCCGCCCGCGGCTGTTTGGCGAGGATGACGAGGGAGCGCCGCGGCCCCCGCGTCTCCCCGGGCGGCCTCACTCGCTCGCGGCCGGTGCCTCGCCGCCATCCGCGGCGGCCCGGCTGCCCTGGGCGCGGCCGGAGATCGCGTAGACCCGCTCGATCGCCTCGAGGCAGGCATCCATCGGCGCGTTGCACTCGAAATGGATCGAAAAGTTGGGCCGTTCGGTCGCGATCTTGAGCGTCGGGCCGGCCTCACGCTTGCCGTGATGGCCGCCTCGATGGTGGCCCCCGCCGTGATGACCGCCGCCGTGATGGCTGCGCCCGCGCTGGCCGCGCTGGCCGCGTCCCTCGGCCTCGGCGTCGGGGGCTTCCGGGCGGGAGGCCGGCGGTTCTCCCTCGGCGGGGCCGGAGGCCGGGGCATCGGCGGTCTGGGCTCCGGCGGGAGCGACGAAGACGGTGGCCGCGATGAGGGCGGCAAGGGCGGTGGCGGCGATGCGCATGGGGATCCCCTCTGGTTGCTGCGCGCGGAACCTAGAGCGCTTTCCGACACGATTGAACCGGGTCGCGCGCTTCGGGGCTCTGTCGGCTCGCATTTTCGCGACGCCAGACTGGAGCCGTTTGGCCGGAAACTGCACCGGACAGGCGCGGGTGGAGCGGCAACCCGCTCAGCGCCGGCGATATCGGCGGGAGAGCCGCTCGGGATCGCCGCCCATCAGATAGCGCGTGACGATCACCATGTTGCGCGCGCCCCGGAGCATCCAGCCCTCCCGCTCGTAGCGCTCGGGCGAGGTGGTGGCGACCACCTCGAGCGGGGCAAGGCGGGCGCGGCCGAGGCGGCGCGCGATCTCTACATCCTCGAAGAGCGGCTGCGCGGGATAGCCACCGACGGCGTCATAGAGGCTGCGGTGGATCAGCAGCCCCTGGTCGCCATAGGGCATGGCGAAGAGACGCGAGCGCAGATTGGCCCAGCGCTCGGTGACGCGGGCCATCGTCGCGGTGCTCTCGAAGCGGAGCCGGCCATAGGCAGCGCGGCCCTCGCCCGCGGCGATATGGGCGAGGACGGGCGCGCTCCAGCCGGGCGCGAGCACGGTGTCGGCATGGACCACCAGAAGCCAGTCGGCGCTGGCCTCGGCGATGCCGGCGCGGAGCTGGGTGCCGCGCCCCCGCGGGGCGGTGACAAGGCGCGCGCCGACGGCCTCGGCGACCTCGGCGATCGCATCCGAGGAGCCGCCATCGGCGATCACCACCTCGCGGAGCACGCCCTCGACCGCGCCCTCGGCCAGCGCGGCGAGGCAGGGGCCGATGCGGCCCGCGGCCTCAAGGGTCGGGATCACGGCGGAGACCGGCGCCCTCATGCGGCACGCCGCCGGGCGGGCTCGGCGAGCGCAAAGAGCCCGAGCGAGGCGAGGCCGAGGGCTGTGAACCCGGCGAAGAGCGGCGTGAGCGCGCCGTCGAAGCTCCGCGCGATCAGATAGGCCATGGGCGTCGCGCCCAGGCTCGAGAGCGAGAGGATCGCAGCCGAGGCGGTGCCCGCCACATGGCCGAGCGGCTCGAGCGCCAGCGCCTGGAAATTGGCGAAGAGGATCGCGACGCAGGCGAAGATGATCCCCATCAGCCCGAGGAACAGCCAGAGCGGGGGCAGCGGGGCGACGACGCCGGTGGCGATCAGCGTGAGGCCGGCGGCGCTGGTGACGGTCATCAGCGCGATCCCGGCGCGGGCGAGCGGGCGCATGCCGAGCGCCATCACCAGGCGGCTGTTGACGAAGCTTGCGGCCGCAAACGAGACGGCCAGCGCGCCGAAGGTGAGGGGAAAGAGCGGCCCGAGGCCGTAGCTCTCCTCGAGGATCTGCTGGGCCGTCGCGATATAGGTGAGGAAGGGGCCGAAGACGCAGGCGGCCGAAGCGGTGTAGGCCATCGCGGTTCGGCTGCGGAAGACCTCGGCGAAGGCGCGCGCAATGGTGACAGGCGAGAACGCCCGGCGCGCCTCGGGCGCCAGGGTCTCGGGCACGCCTGCGAGATACCAGAGCCCGGCGAGGATCGCGACGGCCCCGTAGCCCCAGAAGATCGCGCGCCAGCCGCCCACCGCCTCGATCCCCTGGCCGATCAGGGGCGCGACCATCGGCACGATCATGAAGATCGTCAGCACCAGCGAGAGGATGCGCGCCATCGGGCGTCCCTCGTAAAGGTCGCGCAGGATCGCCACCGCGATCACCCGCGGGCCGCCGGCGCCGAAGCCCTGGAGGAAGCGGCCGGCGAGCATCATGCCCGCCGTCTCCGCCGTGAGGCAGAGGAGCGTGCCGGCCAGATGCAGGCCCCAGCCGATCAGCGCGGCGGGGCGGCGGCCGATGCTGTCGGACAGCGGGCCGAAGACCGGCTGGCCGAGCCCCATGCCGAGGATCACGAGCAGCACGACAAGCTGACGGTCATTGTCTGTGGCGAAGGCGAGATCGGTGGAGATGGCGTCGAGCGCCGGCAGGACGGCGTCGATCGTCATGGCGACGACCGAGCTCATCAGGCCGAGGAACACGACAAAGGCGAGCTGCGCGCGTCCGGCGGCGCGGTCCTCGAGGCTCGGCAGCTTCATGGGGCGGGCTCCTTCCGGCCGCGCTTATAGCGCTCGCCTCCTGCCCCGGCGATGCCTATCTCAAGGGGACGGCGGCGTCGGGGCAGGACGGAGGCGAGGATGCGCGACTGGATCGGATGCGTGGCGGCCGAGCGCGGCTGTCTGACGATGGTCGGGGCCGATGCGGCAGAGGTGCTGCAGGGCGTGGTGACGAACGATGTCGGCGCGCTCGGCGAAGGTGGCGCGGTTTATGCGGCGCTGCTGACCCCGCAGGGAAAGTACCTCTTCGACTTTTTCCTGACGGCGCGGGGGGACGGATCGGACGGCGCGATCCGGATCGAGGCGGCGGCGGATCGGCTCGACGCGCTGGCGAAGCGTCTCTCGATGTATTGCCTGCGCCGCGACGCGAAGGTGGCGCGGGAGCCGGAGATCGGTGTTGCGCTGGCCTGGCCCGCAGCCTGGCCGGGGGCGTCGGCGTGCCCCCCCCCCCCCCCCGCCCGCCCCCCCCGGCCAGGGGGGCGCGAGGGGCGGGGGACGCGGGGGACGGGGGGGGGGGGTGGGGG
>CAYORO010000136.1:0-10099 GCA_964406355.1 uncultured Limibaculum sp. | reverse complement strand
CGCTCTACCACATCCAGTGGAAGTTCCGCGACGAGATCCGCCCGCGCTTCGGCGTGATGCGGGGCCGCGAGTTCCTGATGAAGGACGCCTATTCCTTCGATCTCGACCGGGAGGCGGCGCTCCGGAGCTATCGCAAGTTCCTCGTCTGCTACTTGCGGATCTTCGAGCGGCTCGGGCTGAAGGCGGTGCCGATGCGCGCCGAGAGCGGGCCGATCGGGGGCGACTATGCCCATGAGTTCCTGGTGCTCGCGGAGACGGGCGAGTCGGGCGTGTTCCTCGACCGCGCGATGGCCGAGCGGAGCCTCGGCGACCGCGCGATCGATTTCGACGATCCGGCCGTGATCCAGGCGATCTTCGACGAGTGGACCAGCGGCTATGCCCGCACCGACGACACCCATGAGCAGGCGGTGTTCGAGGCCGAGGTGGCGGAGGGCGACCGGGTCGAGGCGCGCGGCATCGAGGTCGGCCATATCTTCTATTTCGGCACGAAGTATTCCGAGCCGCTGCAGGCGCTGGTCACCGGGCCGGACGGTGAGCGCGCGGCGGTGCATTCGGGCTCCTACGGGGTCGGCGTCTCGCGGCTGACGGGCGCGATCATCGAGGCGAGCCATGACGAGACGGGGATCATCTGGCCCGAGTCGGTGACGCCCTTCGCGGTCGGCCTCGTGAACCTCAAGCAGGGGGACGCGGCCACCGATGCCGCCTGCGCGAGCCTCTATGAGCAGCTCACCAATGCCGGGCTCTCGGTGCTCTATGACGACCGCGACGAGCGGGCGGGGGCGAAATTCGCCACCATGGAGCTGGTCGGGCTGCCCTGGCGCATCACCGTCGGCCCGCGCGGCCTCGCGAACGGCCAGGTCGAGCTTGCCCAGCGCCGGTCCGGCGAGTCGACCGAGATGACGCCCGAGGCCGCCGTCGCCCGGCTCGCTGAGATCTATTCGAGCCTCTGATGTTTGCGCCCCACGGGGCGTTCGGTTTCCCTCAAAGACTTCGACTGATCTCGTTATACGACTGAAAACGCGGTGCCCCGTCGAGATTTCACGGGTGACGATCGCGTGGAGGATTTCACTGAGTTGTGATAATATTTTAGATCCGGGCCATCAGGGTTCGGGGCTTTGTCCCTATTTCGGAGATGATTGTGAGTCTCGTCTATGAAACGATTGCGCAGCTGACGATCCTTGCCGGTGAGAGGGTTATCGGGAGCGGGGAGGAGGTGGAGATCCGCCTGCTCGCCGAGAGCGACCGGTTCACCTTTTCGGAGAGCGGTGCCGGCGCCGGCGTCCAGATCTACGACGTCGGCCTCGGTACGCTCTCGAACCCGACCGAGGTCCAGGCGATCAGCTACAACGGGGTCGGCGACCCGGTCCATTTCTTTGTCGGGATGGAAGTGGGTGGCCGGGCGTATGAGCTGGAGGTCGAGGGTCGGCCGTTCATCGACTTTCCACCGGGCACCCCCACCTCGGAGTTTGACAGCTTCGGGATTCGGGGCGTTTCGTTCCCCTCTTTAGGGGGCGGTCCATTCGCCTTTGGACGGGAGTTCCCCTTCGAGGATCTGCCCGGGCTGACCTTCCTCGGCGAGACCGGGCTCGGTGTGTCCGAGCAGCGGGCCCGCAACATCGCGCTGCTCTATGAGACGGGGCTCAATCGCAACGGCAACATCGACGAGCCGGGGCTGGTGCGACCAACCGCCAGATCGCCGCGGCCTTCCCCGCCTCGCCCGAGTTCAAGGCGGCCTTCGGCGACCTCTCGGAGCTGACGGACGGGGAGTATGTCGATCTGCTCTATCTCAACACGCTCGATCGGGCGGGCGATGCCGCCGGGCGAGCCTTTTGGATCTCGCGATTGGCAGACGACGGAGCCAGCCGCGAAGAGGTGCTCTTCGCCTTTGCGATCAGCGTCGAGAACCAGGCGACGCTCCAGTTCGTGAGTACCCTTACGGAGACGGCCCCTGGGGAATGGGATTTCCTCGCCTGACTGGGTCCGCGGGCGGAGCGTGATCCGCAGGTCACGGCCCGTTCGGTCGATGCGCTAGCTGCCGAGGATGCCTTCGAGGTTCTCGAGGATCGCCCAGACCAGCAGCGCCCCGATGAGCGCGAGAGCCAGCCAGATGACGAACTGCGCCGCGACCGCGGCCCCCCCGAGCACGGCCCCGCCTATCGCGAGCCTCAACCGCGCGCCGAGGGCGAAGGCCGTCATCGAGAGGATGATCGCGGCCGAGCCGAGGGCGGCCGCGACCGCGCGCAGCACCCGGTCGATGTCCCACGCCGCCGTCGCAACAGGCGCCTCCTCGCCGGCCAGCGCGCGCGCGGCCGAGGCACGGATCTTGGCGGCGGTGTCGGCGATGGTGTCCTCGAGAGCCGGGGTCGGCGCCAGCGGGCCGGCCTGGAAATGGACGAGCACGAGCAGCAAGGCGAGGCCGCCGGCGGCAAGGCCGGCATAGGCGAGGCTCCGGGCGAGAAACATGGCACACTCCCTTTGTGACCCTTGGGAAATGGGCGATGCGGCGGCATGCGTCAATCGCCCGCCATCCCGGCGCGCGGGGTTGGACGGCCGGCCCGTCGAGCCGCTATGTACACGGCACGGTTGCGCCAACACCCCGGAGCCCCGATGACCGAGCACACACCGCCTGCCTTTTCCCGGCTCGAATGGATGATCGCCGGCCGCTATCTGCGCGCCCGGCGCCGCGAGGGCGCGATCTCGGTGATCGCGGGCTTCAGCCTCGTCGGGATCATGCTGGGGGTGGCGACGCTGATCATCGTGATGTCGGTCATGAACGGGTTTCGCGCCGAGCTGGTGGCCCGGATCCTCGGCGCCCAGCCCCATATCAGCGTGATCGCGGCGACCGAGGGCGGGCTCGGCGACCATGACGCGCTCGCAGGTCGCATCCGCGCGCGCGGCGACGTGACCCGCGCCGAGCCCACGATCGAGCGCCAACTGATGGCCTCCTCGCCCGCGGCCAATGCGGGGGCGCTGCTGCGGGGTCTCTCGCCCGAGGCGTTCCGCTCGCTGCCGGGCGTCGCGACGCCCGAGGCGGCCTGGGGCGAGATCTCCCGCTTCGGCGAGGGGATCGCGATCGGCGCAGGCCTCGCGGAGAAGCTGCGGGTGCGGGTGGGGGACGAGGTCACGCTGATCTCGCCGCGCGGCGAGGCGCTGGCCTTCGGCGTCGCGCCGCGGGTGTGGCGCCGGCCGGTGGTCTATGTCTTCCGCATCGGCATGAGCCAGTATGACAACGCATTCGTCTTCATGCCGCTGGCCGATGCGCAGAAGTATTTCCGCACCGACGGGGCGGTCGACGCGATCGAGGTGATGGTCGATCAGCCGGACGATGTCGAGGCGATCGGCGCCGAGATCGAGCAGGCGGTCCGCGGCTCGGAAGCCTATCTCTGGAACTGGCAGCGGGCCAACGGGGCGTTCCTCGCCGCCCTCAGGGTCGAGCGCAACGTTATGTTCCTGATCCTCACGCTGATCATCCTGGTGGCCGCGCTCAACATCATCTCCGGGCTGATCATGCTGGTGAAGGAGAAGGGGCGCGATATCGGGATCCTTCGGACCATGGGGCTCAGCCGCGCCTCGGTGCTGCGGGTGTTCTTCATCTGCGGGGCGTCGATCGGGGTGATCGGCACGGTGCTCGGCGTCGGGCTGGGGGTCGTCTTCACGGCGAATGTCGAGGAGATCCAGGCCCTTGTGGAGCGGCTCTCCGGCGGCTCGGTCTGGGACCCCGAGGTGCGGTTCCTGACCCGGGTGCCGGCGGTGATGCACGCCTCCGACGTCGTTTTCACCATCGTGATCGCGCTCGGGCTCTCCTTTCTCGCCACCTGGTATCCGGCCTGGCGGGCAGCGCGGCTCGATCCGGTCGAGGCGCTCCGCTATGAGTGAGGCGCGAATGCGGGAGCGGGCGGTGGGTATTGGTGAGGCGCTGCGGCTCGAGGGCGTGGTGCGGGTCTTCGAGCAGGGGCCGCGGCGGATCGAGGTGCTGCGGGGCGCCGATCTCGCGGTGCTGCCGGGCGAGGCGGTGGCGCTGGTGGCGCCCTCCGGCGCCGGAAAGTCGACGCTGCTGCAGATCGCGGGGCTGCTCGACACGCCAGACGGGGGCACGGTGGCGATCGGTGAGCGGGTGCTGACGGGGCTCGACGATGCGGCGCGGACGGCGGCGCGGCGCGACCTGATCGGGTTCGTCTACCAGTTCCACCATCTGCTGCCGGAGTTCTCCGCCGAGGAGAACGTGGCGCTGCCGCAGATGGCGGCGGGCCGGGGCAGGCGGGCGGCGACCGAGCGCGCGCGGGGGCTCCTCGGGCGGCTCGGCCTTGGCGAGCGGACAGGGCATCGCCCGGCCGAGCTCTCGGGCGGCGAGCAGCAGCGGGTGGCCGTCGCGCGGGCTTTGGCCAACGAGCCGCGGCTCCTTCTGGCGGACGAGCCGACGGGCAATCTCGATCCCGAGACCTCGGATCGGGTGTTCGGCGCAATGCTGGGGCTGGTGCGCGAGACGGGGCTTGCGGCGTTGATCGCGACGCACAATCACGCGCTGGCGGCGCGGATGGACCGGATCGTCACGCTCGAGCAGGGGCGCGTCCGTCCGGCCTGATCCCTTGGGTCGCAGGCGCCCGCGCGCCCCGAAGCCCCGCCCACCCGGGCGAGCGTCTCAGCCAGGTCGAGCGGCAGCGCCCCCCATCAGGCTTCGGGCCGCGCAGGGGCGCCTTCGCTGCGGGCGAGGAGGCCGGCGAGATTCGGCTCGATTGCGGACGGAATGGCGGGCGCATCGGGGGAGCTGTCGCGAGGCGCCGGACGGTCGACCTCGGCGAGCAGCCAGCCCTGAAGGGCTGCGGGCGCGATGCGACGCGGACCGAGCGCGGCGGCGACCCGCTCCGCGAGCCGGTCGTCCCCGGGGAAGAAGCGGCGGACCATCCGCGCCGCTTCCGGCGCGCCGACAGGGCCGAGTTCGATCCTGAGATCGACGCGCCCGGGCCGCACGAGCGCCGGGTCGAGCCGCTCGGGATGGTTCGTCGTCATGACCAATGCGCGGCCCTCCTGCGCCGCCACGCCGTCGATCGAATTGAGGAGGCCCGAGAAGCTCAGGCGCTCCGCCGCCTCGCCGCGACTGCGCTCGGCGAAGACCGCATCGACATCCTCGAGCGCCAGGAGCGCGCTCCGCGGCGCCCCGATCAGCGCGCGCCGGAGACCGTAGTCGGTGATCCCGGAGCCCGCGATCTCGAGGATCGCGATGTCGAGCTCGAGATCGGAGGCGACGGCCCGGATGAGGCTCGACTTGCCCGTCCCGGGCGGGCCGTGGAGCAGGTAGCCGCGCCGCCACGGGATCCCGCGCTCGGCATACCACTCGCGCGCGCCGAGAAACCGGGCGAGGTCGTCGCGCAGGCGCAGGCCCGCCTCGTCGCGGCCGATCACCGAAGCGAGGGTGCGGGGCGTGAGGACGCCGCTCTCGGTCCAGTCGCCATCGCCATCGGCGCACCAGAGGGTGGGCGCGCACCGCCGCCGCGCCGCCGCAGCTTGTGCGCCCTCGGCGAGCCAGGCGGCCACGCGCTCCCGTCTGCCGCCGAGAAGCGTGAGCTCGAGCGTCTCGAGCGGGCCCGACCGCTGACCGCCCGTGGTCTGGCGCTCCTCGCGCCCGCGATCGACGATGCAGAGCACCCCGTTGGCCACAAGCCGGTGGCGGCCGAAGCCGAAGGAGAAGAGAACCGGGTCCTCGGCGTCGGGCCGCGGGCCCGTCTCCCCGCCCTCGGCGAACTCGGCCAGGCGCAGCCGTCGGGCACGCGACAGCGCATCGGTGCCCGCGAGCCAGAGCGCAAGGTCGCGATAGGCCGGCGACCGGCTATCGACCGAGACGGTGAGCGTGAGGCGCCGCCAGAGCCATCCCAAAAGCGCGCCGAGCCCAAGCCTGAGCGCGGCGAGTGCGGCGCCGATCAGTCCGAGCCCGAGCCCCCCGGCGAACACATCGTTCGCGAGCGCCGTGTCGATGATCTGCCATGGCGCCTCCGTCATTTCAGGCCTCCCAGTGTCGGGAGGCGGTCTCGCGAAAGGGTTGGCCCGCTCGACACGCCGACGCGGTGCCGACCGAGCGGTCTTGGGATCGGTGATGTGTCAGGTGGGGGAGATTTGCCCGAATCGCCCCGGGCGCCTCAAGCGGGCGTTGGCCGCGACCGCGCGGCCGAGCGTGCTCGGCGTGCAACAGCCCCGTTACGCGGCTGGCGCGGCCCCGACCCGGGCGGAGATGAGCTCATAGGCCCGGGCCCAGGCGGCATCGGTCGCCGCGTCGTAGCGCTCGCCGAGCGAGGCGGCCATGGTCTCGCGCAGCGCCTCGCCCATCGGGCCGAAATGCTCCGGGCGCACGCCATAGGCCCGGTGCCCGGCCTCGAGCCGCTCGAAGGGCGCGTCGAGCATCTCCGGCTTGTCGAGGGCGGCGACGATCACGCCAAGGGTCGAGAGAAAGCGCATGCCCTGCTCGGCGAGGTCCTCGCGGAAGAGCGCCCGCGTCTCGGGCGCCTTGGCAAAGAGCCGGTCGTAGAAGTCGGTGCCGAAGGGATCGCGCCCGCTCCGCTGTTCGCGCAGCCGGTCGAAGCTCTTGCGGATCAGCGCGATCTCGGTCTCGGTCAGCTGCATGGGCGCTCCTCCTGCCGCGGTTGCCGAGGGAGACTGTGGTGGGCCGTGGGGCGACGCCATGATCCAGCGCAAGGCCTCTTCGCGTTGACAGCTATAGTCGGTCGCGCAAGAGTTGCATCTGAGGGAGAGGGATTTCCGCGACCGACATGGCGCCGACGCAGGGCAGTCGCGCGATCGGGCGATACCGGAACGTGATTTCCGTGCTCGTGGTGGTCTACACGCTGATCGCGGTTGTCGGAAACATCGCCGCGCCCAAGGGCGAGTTCTTCCCGTTCTTCTCCTGGTCGCTCTTCTCGCATGTGCCGGACGAGTGGCACGGTTTCGAGCTGGAGATTACGGCGCTCGACGGGGCGCCGCTCGCCGCGCCGGTCAACTATTTCGAGCTTGGGGAGCACTTCGACTATGCGGCGCGCCGGAGCATGCATGTCGTCAAGCTGCTCCCCGGCATCGTCTATCGCGGCCGACAAGGGGGGGACAACAGCCGGCTGGTGCGGCGTCTCGAGGACGTCTATCTCGCCGCGGGACCCAAGGCGAGCTGGTGCGCCGGTCGCTCGAAACCATGACCGACCCTCCGCTGGCAGGGCTGGTGATCGCCGCTCCGCTGCTCGGTTGGCCGATGTTCCTTCTCCTCTATTACGCCGAGCTGGTGGCGGTTGCCGTGGCCTTCCGACCCCGTCTGATCGCGACCTGGGGGCTGCTGCTGATCCTCTTCCATCTCGGAACCGGGGCGTTCATGGGCATCGCCTTCACCGACCATGTGGTCTGGAATGCGCTCTTCATGGTGCTGGCGCCCCAGGCCGATCCACGCGCGCCGTGGCGGGCACAGCTCGCCGACCTGCCACTCGTCGGCGTGGTCATCCGGATCTTGGGCGGCGCACGAGGAGGTGCCACGTCCGGCTCAGCCCGCCCCTGAGCGTGGGTAAGGCCCTTCGCCCCAAGCGCAGGCGCCATGATCTGTTGCAAGGCCGGTGCGCGCGGAGTGGGTCAGGCGCGCAGCAGCGTCTCGTGGAGATGGCGCCAGAGGAGGCCGTGAGGGCCGCCGAGCTCGAACAGCACGGTCGAGCGGCGCCGGTGATCGGCGGGCGTGGTGTTGCGCGCGCCGAATTGCGCCTCGACATATTGCGCGTGGATCAGACCCGCCGCCGGATAGGCGCCGAGGAGCCGCGGCTCGTGGATCTCGATCCGGAATGCCGGGTTGCTGCCATGGGCCGCGCGCATCTCCTCGACGCCGGCGCGGGAGACGACCTCGCCCGACGGCATGGCCATCTCGAACTCGGGATGCAGCACCGCCACCAGCTCGGTGTCGAAGGCCGCAGGCGGCAGCGTGCCCTGGAACCAACCCTCGAAGACCCGGTGCAGGCGCTCGATCTCGGCCGTGGCCGCCGCATCGGGATCGCTCGGCCAGGGCGTCATCGGTTCACCATGGCGCAGAGCAGCTCGAACATCACCGTCGCCCCGTTCAGCGCGGTGATCTGGCCGACATCGAAGGGGGGCGAGACCTCGACCATATCGGCGCCGCGGATATCGAGGCCGCTCAGGCGGCGCACCATCCCCTGGGCCTCGCGCATCGTCAGGCCCCCCGCCTCGGGCGTGCCGGTGCCGGGGGCGAAGGCCGGGTCGAGCGCGTCGATGTCGAAGGACACGTAGCAGGGGTTATCTCCGACGATCCCCACCGCCTCGTCGATGCAGGCGCGCCAGCCGCGCTCCTCCACCTCCTCGATCTGCATCACCCGCATGCCGCTGTCATAGGAGAACTTCCACATCTCCATCGAATGGACCGAGCCGCGGATGCCGATCTGCACGACGCGCCCGGGGTCGAGCAGCCCCTCGTCGACCGCAATCTTAAAGGGCGCGCCATGGTGAAAGCGGCTACCCATATAGCCGTCGCCGGTGTCGCAATGGGCGTCGATATGGACCATGGCGAGCGGGCGGTCCTTTGCGATGGCGCGCAGGATCGGCAGCGAGACGGAATGGTCGCCCCCGCAGGCGAGAGGTCGGATGCCGGCGGCATGCACGCGCTCGAAGCTCGCCTGGATCTCGGCATGGGCGGTGGTGAGCTCATAGGGCCGCGTCACCCAGGCATCGCCGATATCGGCCACGCGGGCCGTGAAGGGCGCGACGCCGGTCGCCTGGTTCTGCCGGCGCAGGAACGACGACATGTTGCGCACCTCGCGCGGCCCGTGGCGCGGCCCGGGCCGGTTGGTGACCCCCATGTCATAGGGCACGCCGATGATCCCGATCTCGGGCGGGTCGGCCTCGAACTCCTCGCGATAGGGCAGACGGAAGAAGCTCGCGAGCCCGGTGTAGCGTGGGCGCTGCTGCGGATCGGAATAGTCGAGATTGTCGCTCGCGTCGTCGGTCATGGTCCCTCCCGGTGGTTGCCTGACTGCTGCCGAGCCTGGGGCGGCTGTCAAGTCTCGCCATCGCGGCGGCGGCGGGGCAGGCTCAGGAGATGACCCTCCCGCGATTCCTCCATCTTCGTCTCACCTCGGCCTATTCGCTGCTCGAGGGCGCGATCCATGTGAAGCGGCTGGCAGCGCTCGCCGCCGAGCATGGGATGCCCGCGATCGGGCTCGCCGACCGCAACAACCTCTTCGGCGCGCTCGAATTCGCCGAGGCCTGTGCCAAGGCCGGTGTGCAGCCGGTGATGGGGCTCACGCTCTCGGTCGCCCATGCCCCGCCCCAAGCCGGGGCCGAGGCGGAGACGGCGCCGCTCGTGCTCTATGCGCAAAACACCGAGGGTTGGCGCAACCTGATGGCGCTGTCGACGGCGGCCTTTCTGGAGACCGGGCGGGGCGAGCTGCCGCATGTGCCGCTCGAGCGGGTCGAGAGAGCGGCAGACGGGCTCTTGTGCCTCACGGGCGGGACCGACGGCGCGATGGCGCGCCTCGCCGCGGGCGGCAAGGCGGCGGAGGCGGAGCGCCTCGCCGAGCGGCTCGCCGCAGCCTTCCCCGATCGGCTCTATGTCGAGATCCAGCGCCATGGCACCGGTCCGACGCTGCGGACGGCGCCCGAGGAGGCCGCCGAGCCCATCCTGCTCGACATCGCCTATGCCCGCGGCCTGCCGATCGTCGCGACCTCCTCGGTGTTCTTCGAGGCGCCGGAGATGCTCGAGGCCCATGACGCGCTGCGCTGCATCGGCGAGGGGCGCTATGTCAACGAGGCCGACCGCGCGCGGCTGACGGAGGCGCACGCCTTTGCCACCGCCGAGGCGATGGCCGAGCGGTTTGCCGACCTGCCCGAGGCGCTGGAGACGACGCTCGAGGTCGCGCAGCGCTGTGCTGTCCGCCCGCGCACCCACGCGCCGATCCTGCCGCGCTTTGCCGAGGACGAGGTGGACGAGCTCCGCGCCCAGGCCCGCGAAGGCCTCGCCGCGCGGCTCGCCGCCATCGAGCCCGCAGCACCCCGTGAGACCTATGACGCGCGGCTCGATTTCGAGCTCGGCGTGATCGAGCAGGTGGGCTTCCCGGGTTATTTCCTGATCGTC
>CAYORO010000135.1:0-10104 GCA_964406355.1 uncultured Limibaculum sp. | reverse complement strand
GCGGCGCGGCGCTCAGCTCCTCGCGCACGATCCGGCGGATCATCTCCTCGAGCGCGGCCTCGTCGATCACCACGGCCTCGTCCTCGGCCGCGAGATCATGCGCCATGGCGTCGCGCCCGACCGGCTCCTCCTCGACCAGCGCATCGGTGGGCGTGGTGCCCTCATCCGACAGCTTGGAGAAATCCACCCGCATATTCGGGGTCAGCGGCAGCGATTCGCCGCCCTCGCCGACCTGCGCGACCGGAGAGGCAACGGGCGGCGCGACAGGCGCCGCTGGGGCGGCTCGCGGCCCGGGGCCCGCGCTGTCGCGCATCGGCGGGTGATCCTCGGCCAGCGGCACGCTCCCCTCCCGGATCGGCGTGCCGAGCGACAGAGGCTCCTGCGGCTCGCGCTCCGGCAAGTCGTCATAGCCGTCCTTCTTCTCGGCGCCGATGATGCGCCGGATCGAGGACAGGACGTCATCCATGGATTTGCGATTTCCGCCACTGCTGCTCATGGTCTCCGCCTTGTCTCTTGTTGCCCCGGTCGTCGCACTCGCGCCCCCCGAGACACTATTCCACAGATCATGGGCGGTAGGAAAGCGACCAGACTGTATCGTCGCTGGAATCGTAGCCAAAATTCCGATCGCGCACGGTGTCGTAGTAGTCGGTGGCGGGCGGCGGCGCGCCAATATCGAGGCCGAGATGGTCGATCGTCAGCAGCCCCATGGCCGCGAGCAGCTGGTAGGCGGCGACGTATTCGTCGCGCTCGGCGTTGATCAGATCGGCCCGCGCGCTCAGCACGTCGTCCTCACTGTCGAGCACGTCGAGCGTGGTCCGCGCGCCGACCTTGGCCTCTTCGGTCACGCCCTCGAAGGCCAGCTGGGCGGCGCGCACCTCCTGCCGGCCGGCCTCGATCGAGGCCCGTGCCACCCCGAGGGTCGACCAGGCGATGCCGGTGTTGCGGATCGCGTCGCGCACGGCGGTGACGATGTCGGACTCGGCGTTGTCGACCGCGGCCTGGGCCTGACGCACGGCCGAATAATTGGCCCCGCCGGAGTAGAAGGGCAGCGTGATGGTCAGCCCGATCGAGGCCGCCCGATCCCCGCCCCGCCCGTCGCGCACCTCGTCGAACTGGTCGAGCTGGCCGACCAGCGAGATCTGCGGCAGCAGCGCCCCGATCGCCGTGCGGACATCCGAGCCCGAGGCGTCCCGCTCGATCCGGGCGGCGGAGAGCGTCGGCTCGTTCTGCACGGCGAGCTGCACCGCTGAGTCGAGCGCGTCCGGCAAATCGGGGATCGGCGGCGGCGGCGCAAGCTCGCTCGGCGGCCGCCCCACCACATCGGCAAAGCTCTCGCGGCTGATCGCGAGCTGTCCGGTCGCGGCGGCGAGGGTGCTGCGCGAACCGGCGAGCGCCGCGCGCGCCTGCTCGACATCCGTGCGCGTGACCTCGCCCACCTCAAAGCGCTCCTGCGCCGCGCGCAGCTGCTCGCTCAGAACCCGGACGTTGTTCTCCGAGACCTCGAGCAGGAAGAGATCGCGCCGCACGTCGAGAAACGCCGTGACCGCGTCGAGGATCACCGCCTGTTCCGTCGCGTCGAGCACCGCCTCCTCGACCCGGATCCGCTTCTCCGCCGCTTCGGTCGCGTTGGCGACCTGCCCGCCGGTGTAGAGCGGCTGCGAAGCCGAGAGCGACAGCGTGGTCGGGAAGATCGCGTCGTTGTCGTTGAACTCGCTGTTGTTGATCTCGGCGTTGAGCCCGATCGTGCCGGTGATGTTGAGCCGCCCGCCGGCGCGCGCCTGCACCGCGCTCTCGGCCGCGATGCGGATATTGGCGCGCTGGGCGGACACATCGGGGCTGTTGAGATAGGCCTCGACGATCACATCCGCGAGGCTCTCCTGCGCGACCGCCGGGGCCGCCATGCCACCCCCGAGAATTGCGCCCAGAACCATGCAGCGCGTGAAGCTCGCCATTGCCGTCATCCCCTCACTCAGCCCCACCATGCAGCCGCTGCCGCGCCCGACGCCGTCCCTGCATCGCCCGGGATCCCGTCAGAAGCTGAAGGCGGCGGGATGCTCGAAACCGTCGAGCCGCGGTGCGCCCGCGTCGAACATGTACCGATCCGACAGGCCGGCGCCGCTGCGGGTCAGCACCCGACACTGCGAGCGCCCCTCGCGCGCGACGATCGCGACGAGCCGCCCGCCTTCGTTGAGCTGATCGGTCAGCGCCTCGGGCAGGCGCTCGACAGTGCCGCCGATGAAGATCGCGTCGAAGGGCGCATGCGCCGGATCACCCGCCCTCGGGTCGGCATGGCTGACCACCGCGTTGTCGATCTCGAGCGCCGAGATGTTGGCCTGCGCCTGCTCGGCGAGCCCCTGATCGGGCTCCAGCGCGATCACCGCCTCGGCCATGCGGGCGATCAGAGCGGTCGAGTACCCGGTCGCCGGCGCGAGCTCGAGCACCAGATCGCCGGGACGGATCGCCGCCGCCTCCAGCATCTTGGCGAGCACCCGCGGCTCGAGCAGCGCACGGCCCGGCGCGACCTCGATCTCGGCACCGGCATAGGCGACCGCCCGGCGGGGGCGCGGCACGAAGCGCTCGCGCGGGCACCAGAGCATCGCCTCGATGATGGGATAGCGGGTGACGTCGGCGGGCCGGACCTGGCAGTCGACCATCGCGGTCCGTGCGGCGTCGAAATCCGTCATTCGTCCTGTCCCGTTGCGGACCTGTCTCGTCGGGGAAAGACCCGACGGCGACCCTCGTCGATCTTGGCTTGCCACAATCGCCCCGCACGCGCAACACGGCGCGGCCGCGCGCCGCCTCGCGCGCGCACCGGCTCCGCTGCTGCCCGGCGGCTGCCCCCGGGGGGAGGGCGCCCAGTGGCGCATGGTCAAGAAAACTTCATCGCTTCGAAGACGGGCCGACAAGCTCGCGCGCTCTTCTAAGGGGACAGCCGGTGCGGATCGCTCGCGCCCGATCTGCCGCCGACGCATCCCGACCCACCTCGACCCACAAGGGGGACCTGCCGATGCCGTTCCGACTTGGAGCCCGCCTCACCGCCGTTCTGCTGGCCGCGTTCATCGCCCCGGCTGCCCAGCCGACCGCTGCCGAGGCCCGCGAGCTGACGATCGCCGTGCAGAAGCTGCCGGACGTCCTCGAGCCCGCGATGGAGAACTCGAACGTCCATCTCCGCGTGATGTACTCGATCTTCGAGACGCTCGTGCGCACAGACTATCGCGACGGCGGCCAGCTCAAGCCCGGCCTCGCCACCGGCTGGGAGATCGAGAGCCCGCGCGCGATCGTCTTCACGCTGCGTGAGGGCGTGATGTTCCACGACGGCACCGAGATGACCGCCGAGGACGTCGCCTGGGCCTTCAGCCCGGAGCGCCTGCTCGGCCTCGACGCAGAGGGCAATCCCGGCATCACCGACACCAAACCCTTCCTCGGCAATGTCGAGGGCGGCGAGGTGATCGACCGCTACACCGTGCGCATCCGCATGAAGTCGGACGACGCGCTGATCCTCCAGCGCTTCGCCAACTACCCCGCCCAGATCGGCTCCAAGGCCGGCTTCGAGGCGACCGACAAGGTCTGGTCGGAGTGGGCGAAGAAGCCGATCGGCACCGGGCCCTACATGGTCGAGGAGTTCGTCTTCGGCGAGCGGCTCGTGCTGGTGCCCTTCGACGGCTACTGGGGCGAGCACAAGGCGGCCGCCGAGCGCGTGACCTTCACCGTGGTGCCTGAGATCGCCACCCGCATCGCGGGCCTCCGCTCGGGCCAGTTCGACCTGGTCACCGAGGTCGGCCCCGACCACATCGCCGAGCTCGAGGGCGCCGAGGGCGTCTCGGTCACCGGTGGCCCGATCCTCAACATCCGCGGCCTGATCTACGACT
Source organism: uncultured Limibaculum sp. (assembly GCA_964406355.1). GTDB lineage: Bacteria > Pseudomonadota > Alphaproteobacteria > Rhodobacterales > Rhodobacteraceae > Thermohalobaculum. Next base: position 6,235 of record CAYORO010000135.1, on the reverse strand, counting down.
CGACCGACAACGCGCTCGAGGATGCCCGCATCCGCCAGGCGCTCAACCTCGCGATCGACCGCCAGGCCATCGTCGACAGCCTCTATGCCGGCAAGACCGTGGTGAACCGCGGCTGGCAGATGCCGGTCTTCGGCGACATGTATCTCGCCGAGCGCCCGCTCCCGGAATACGATGTCGAGAAGGCCCGCGCGCTCCTCGCCGAAGCCGGCTATGATGGCGAGGAGATCGTCTATCGCAGCCACCAGGGCTACTACACCAACGAGGGCGAGACCGCGCAGATCCTCGTCGCCATGTGGAAACAGGCCGGGCTGAATGTGCGCCTCGACATGGTGGAGAACTGGGACCAGGTCTACGAGGACACGCCCGATCGCGGCATCTTCAACGGCTCCTTCACCGCCTACTACCCCGATCCGGTCGGCCAGATCTGGCGCCGCTTCGGCTCGCGCTCGGGCTGGGTCGAGCGCGGCATGTACGCCAACAACGACGAGTTCCTCGCGATCGGCAAGGAGCTCGAGGAGAACCCGGACACCGAGCGCCGCCGCGTGCTCTTCACCCAGCTTCTCGACAATTTCGACGCCGACCCGCATGGCACGCCGCTGCACGCGCTGACCCAGTTCTACGGCATCCGCGACGGCGTGAACTGGGAGCCCTACCCGACCCAGTACATGAACCTGACCTCGGCCGAGCTCTCCTTCGAGTGAGCCGGGCCTTGGCCGACTCGACCCTCGAGGTCCCGCCCCTTGAGGTCCCGCCGTCGCGCGCTGGCGCGGCGGCCGCGATGATCGAGGCGGCCGGGTTGTCGGTCGCCTTCGACACGGATGACGGCCCGGTCGAGGCGGTCCGCGGGGTGGATCTCATGCTCCGGGCCGGCGAGATCCTCGGCATCGTCGGCGAGTCGGGCTCCGGCAAGAGCGTGACCTGCCAGGCGCTGCTCGGGCTGCTGCCGCGCTCGGCACATGTCTCGGGCGAGATCCGCATCGCCGGCAGCACCGTGGCCGGAGCCGATGCCCGCGCCTTCGAGCGGCTGCGTGGCCAGACCCTCTCGATGATCTTCCAGGACCCGATCAGCGCGCTCGACCCGCTGATGACCGCGCGCGGACATCTGCGCCAGCGCCTCCGCCGGCACGCGACCGACAGCCCCCGCGACGAGGAGGACACCGCCCGCGCCCTGCTCCGCCGCGCCGGCATCGCCGATCCGGACCGGATCCTGCCCTCCTACCCCCACCAGCTCTCGGGCGGGCTCTGCCAGCGCGTGGCGATCGCGCTCGCGCTCGCCGGGCGGCCCAGGGTGCTGGTGGCCGACGAACCCACGACCGCCCTCGACGTGACGATCCAGGCCCAGGTGATCGATCTCCTCGCCGAGTTGCGCGAGACAACCGGGCTCGCGGTGATCCTGATCAGCCACGATCTCGGCGTGGTGGCCGATATCTGCGACCGGATCGCGGTGATGTATGCGGGCGAGATCGTCGAGACCGGCCCGGCCGAGCGCGTGCTCGAGGCACCGGCGCATCCCTACACGGCCGGCCTTCTCGCCTCGCGGCCCCGGCTGCAGGGGCCCCGGCAGGCCCTCGCGACGATCCCCGGCAGCGCGCCGGTGCCGGGCGCCCGCCCCGGGGGCTGCGCCTTCGCGCCCCGCTGCGCCCGGGCGGCCGCACCCTGCACGGCGGCGCCCGATCTGCGCACCACGGGCGCCGACCGGGCCGCGCGCTGCCATTTCCCGCTCGAGGCCGCGGATGGCTGATCCCCGTCTTTCGGTCCGCGACGCGCGCCTCGCCTACCACGCTGCCGGCGGGCCGGTCCCAGCGATCGACGGCGTCAGCTTCCACCTGATGCCTGGGGAGACCCTCGGCATCGTCGGCGAGTCGGGCTGTGGCAAGTCGAGCCTCGCGCGGCTGATCACCGGGCTCGCCGACCGGGCGGCGCTCGTCTCGGGCGAGGTGCGCCTCGACGGCCAGCGGATCGACGGGCTCGGCCGCAGCGCCTGGCACCCGATCCGCCGGCGCCTGCAATACGTCTTCCAGGACCCGCTCGGCGCGCTCGACCCGCGGATGTCGATCCTCGCGCAGGTGCGCGAGCCGCTCGACATCCACCGCATCGGACCCCGCGGGGAGCGCCGGGCCAAGGCCGAGCGCCTGCTTGCCTCCGTCGGCATCGGCGAGCATCTGCACCGCAGCGCCCCGGTGGAGATCTCCGGCGGCCAGCGCCAGCGTGTCGTGCTGGCGCGCGCGCTGATCCTCGAGCCGGATGTGCTGCTCTGCGACGAGCCGGTCTCGGCGCTCGATGTCTCGATCCAGGCGCAGGTGCTGGCGCTGCTCGGCCGGCTCCGCGACGAGTTGGGTCTCACCACGCTCTTCATCAGCCACGACCTCGCAGTGGTGCGCCATATCAGCCAGCGCGTCGCGGTGATGTATCTCGGCCGCTTCGTCGAGACGGGGCCGGTGGACGCGGTGCTCGCCCGGCCGGCCCATCCCTATACCCGCGCGCTGATCGACGCGGTGCCGGGGGCGCGGCGGCGCGGCACGCGGTTTCGCCTCGCCGGCGAGACGCCGAAACCCTCGGAGCGGCCCAAAGGCTGCGCGCTCGCGCGGCGCTGCCCGATGGCCGAGGCGCGCTGTCATGCCGAAGTCCCAGCGCTGACGGCGCACCCAACGGATCCGTCCCGCGCGGCGGCCTGCCATTTCCCGGCGCTGGCGGAGGCCGCCGCATGAGCATGCGCTGGCTCCTCGGGCGGCTCGGCCGGTCGCTGATCACGCTTTGGCTCTTGATGAGCTTCACCTTCGTCGCGCTGATCCTCTCGGCCGACCCGGCGATCCAGATCATGGGGCCGATCGCCGACGAAGCCTCGCTGGCCGCGTTCCGCCGCGCCTGGGGCCTCGACCGCCCCGTCTGGGAGCAGTACCTCGCCCATCTCGGCCGGCTCCTGACGCTCGATTTCGGCCAGTCCTGGCGCACCTCCGATCCCGCGCTCGAGATGGTGCTGGCGCGCATGCCGGCGACGCTGGCGCTGATGGTGCCGACGGCGTTTCTCGCGATCGGGATCGGCGTGCCGCTCGGCGTCGTCGCCGCGATCCACCGCAACAGCGCGATCGACCGGGCGGCGATGCTCTTCTCGGTGACGGGCTTCGCGGTGCCGAACTTCCTTGTCGGGATCCTCCTGATCTACCTCTTCTCGGTTCAGCTCGGCTGGCTCCAGCCCTCAGGCATCGTCGACTGGCGCTCCTGGATCATGCCGATGATCACCATGGCCTCGGCCGAGGCGGCGATCTTTGCCCGCTTCGCGCGCTCGGCGATGGCCGAGGTGCTGGGGCACCCGATGATGGGCACCGCGCTGGCCAACGGGGTGCCCTGGCGCCAGGCGGTGCGCGAGCACGCCCTGCCCAACGCGGCGATCCCGATCCTAACGGTCGCCGGCCTCTTCTTCGGCTCGCTGATCGGCGGCGGCGTGGTGACGGAGAACGTCTTCGCCTGGCCGGGCCTCGGGCGGATGCTCGTCGATGCCGTGGGCGCGCGGGACTATGCGGTGGTGCAGACCATCGTGCTCCTGATCGGGGTGACGATGATCCTCGCCAATCTCCTGGTCGACCTCGCCTATGGCTGGATCGACCCGCGCATCCGGGACGAGCGCGCATGACCGCCGCCGAGCAGCTCGACCTCCGCCGGGCCACCGGCGCGATGGGGCGCGTCTGGCGCCGCTACCCGCCGCTGGTGATGCTCTCGATGCTGGTGGTTGCGGGGTTTGTCTTCGTCACGATCTTCGCCCAGGCGCTGATGCCCTATCCGATCGACGAGCTCGACCTCCTCAACCGCTTCGCCCCGCCGGTGTTTCTCGGCGGCACCTGGGCGCACCCGCTCGGCACCGACGGGCTCGGCCACGACATGCTGACGCTGATGCTGCGCGCGGTGCAGGTCTCGCTCACCATCGCCTTCCTCGGCACGGTGATCGGCGCGGCGGCGGGCACGCTGATCGGCTTCGCGGCGGCGCATTTCCGGGGCTGGGTGGATGCCGGTGTCGGCGTGCTGGTCGACTTCCAGGCGACGCTGCCCTTTCTCGTGCTGGCGCTCGCGCTCCTCACCGTGATGCCGGACGCCGATATCCAGACCTTCATCATCCTGATGTGCATCTATGGCTGGGAGCGCTATGCCCGCCTCGCCCGTGGCCTCGCGATCGCGGCGCAGGAGCAGGGCTATGTGACCGCCCAGCGCGCCCTCGGCGCGAGCGGCTGGCGGATCTATCTGCGCCACATCCTGCCCAACATCGCCGCGGTGCTGGTGGTGAACATGTCGCTCAACTTTCCCGCGACGATCCTGACCGAGACCTCGCTCAACTTCCTCGGCGTCGGGATCGAGCCACCGGACACGAGCCTCGGCGTGCTGATGGGCCAGGGGCGCGACTTCCTGACCCGCGCGCCCTGGATCGCGCTCCTGCCCGGCGCCGCGGTCTTCCTCGCGACGCTCGCGATCAGCATCCTGGGCGACTGGATGCGCGACCGCCTCGACGCCACCAGCCGCTAGCCCAGAAGGACCGCCATGCCCCCCAGCCCCAAGCGCGCCGTCATCTGCGTCTTCGACGGGCTCCGGCCCGACCGGATCTCCGAGGCGCTCACCCCCAATCTCTGGCGCTTCGTCCATGGCGGGGTGTGGTTCCGCGAGAGCCGGTCGGTCATGCCCTCGATGACCCGTGTCGCGACGACGAGCTTCGCGACCGGCAGCCGCCCGGAGACGCATGGGGTCGTCAACAACGCGTTCTTCGACCTCTCGGTGGTGCCGGACGGCGTGCTCGACACCTCGAACGACGCCCATATCGCGGCGGCCGAGACCCGCTATGCGGGCCGCTTCGTCGAGGCCGACGGCCTCGGCTGCGCGCTCGCCCGCGCCGGCCGGAGCTATGCGGTGGCCCATTGCGGCTCGGCGGGCTCGACGTATCTGGTGAACCACCGCGCCCGGGCGCATGGCCACTGGACCTACTCGATCCATGGCCGCGAGGTGACGCCAACCCCCGAGGCCGTCGACGCGATGGAGGCCCGCTTCGGCCCCGCGCCGGTGGAGGAGACGCCCAAGCACGCCCAGATCGACCATGTGGCGCGGGTCTTCATCGAGCACGTCATGGCCGAGCGCCGGCCGGATGTGGCGCTCATCTGGTTCCCCGAGCCCGACACCGCCTATCACTACCGCTTCATCGGCTCGGCGGAGGCCGACGCCATCACGACCCGGGTGGATGCGCGCTTCGGCGACATCCTGGCCGCCATCGCCGCGGGGCCCGACGCCGAGGACACGATGGTGGTGGCCATGAGCGACCACGGCCAGATCACCATGACCGCCGAAGTGGATCTCCTCGGGCGGCTCGGCGAGGCGGGCTTTGCCGCCGCCCCCCGCCCGGGCGAGGGCGTCGAGGTGCTGGCCACCGCCGGGATCGCCTGCGGCCTCAGCCTCCGCGCGCCCGATGCCGCCCGCCTCGATGCGCTCGCCGCGGCGCTGATGGAGTGGCCGGAGACCGGCCTCCTCTTCTCCCGCGGTCGCGCGCGGGGGCGCGAGCCGATGGTCGCCGGCACCTTCTCCCTTGCCGAGATCGGCCTCGATCACCCCCGCGCACCCGATCTGCTGTGGATCGCCCGCTCGGACGCCGAGGCGGACGCGGCCGGCCTCTCCGGCACCGGCCTCTTCAGCGGCGGGACCGGCGTGCCGATCGGCGGCGGTATGCATGGCGGGCTGAACACGGTCGAGCAGAACACGCTGCTGGCGTTTGGCGGCGCGGGCCTCCCGGCGCTCGGCGCGATCCCAGATCCGGCCGATCTGACCGACATCGTCCCGACGCTGCTCGCGGCTCTCGACTGCGCGCGCCCCGCGACGATGACCGGCCGGCCGCTGGCCGCCGTGATGGGGACCGCGCGCCCCGAGGCCGACCGCCAGCAGATCACCGCCGGCCGCGGCGCCTTCGAGCAGCGCCTCCTCCTCTCGGTCGACGGCGCGCGGCGGATCCCGCTCTCGGGCGGCCACTGAGCCGCCCGGCCGAGGGACGGCCCCGTCCCCGCGCACGTCCGGTTGCATTGGCGTCGGAAAGCGACAAAAGTGACTCGGAAAAGAACAACTTTGGCGACAGGGAAGACACAAATGACCCATCTCTCGCGCTTCATCGGCATGGCAGCGATCGCGGCCACCGTCAGCACCGCCCAGGCGGACGAGACCTTCATCACCATCGGCACCGGCGGACAGACCGGCGTCTACTACGTGGTCGGCC
>CAYORO010000134.1:0-10107 GCA_964406355.1 uncultured Limibaculum sp. | reverse complement strand
AGCGTCTGCCGACTACGATGCACGGTTACTCGCGCCGCTTGATCGCAGCAGCCGTGGATGGCGCACATTGGCTGCTCGGCAGGCCGAGCAGGAGCAGCCGGAAGCTACATATCTTGGACGTCTGTGCCCGCCGCAGCATCCCGTAGTTTGGGCTCGTTCCGGTCATGTTCCGCAGCGCCGAAGCGGGCAGGTTTCGGATTGGGGTGGGCTACGCGAGCGGCCCATGAGAGACATTCGCTGTCAAACCAACCTTCGCAGTCGCGGGGCGCCGAACCGGTCATTTGCTGCATCTGCGAAGTTAGCTATCATGGCGCTGTCGCTCAGCGGACAGAGCGGTCGATTTCCGTATCGGCGAGACGAGTTGCATGGTACGGCTCCATTGCAGGTCGGCCCCCGGCACTCTTGCGCGGACGCGGCGTGCTCTTCCCAGGCCGGCCGGTTGCATCAACCCGGGGCCGCCGTCCAGGACCTTTCGCCATCCGGTTCAGAGTTGGGTCCAGAAGGCTCGAACTGCCGGGCTGAATCTCCTATCGGCGCCCAGTATCTTGCGGAGCTGTCGCTTCTTCGAGGGGTCCAGGGGATGAATGAAAACCAGGTCACGACCGTCGGCGTCCAGAACGCTCCTCGGTAGGATGGTCGCGCCGATCCCGGCCCGGACCAAGGACAGCAGCGCGGTCGTGTTTCGCGCCTCGAGACTGCTGCGTGCCACGGCATCCTCGGCGGTCGGATGCGTCACGAGCTTGCAGAGCGGGTTGGCAATCAGATCCTCGAGATGAAGCAGGTCCCAGGAAGGCGCGCCCGTTTGCGCAGCCGTCGCGATCGTGCCGCCCGCCCGACACAGGATGCCGAGATCGTCCTCGAGGATGGGCGTTCCTTCTGACAGGTCTTCCGGGGTTGTCGAGACGATCCCGATATCGGCCTGGTCGAGCACGATGCGGCGGCGGACCGAGTCGCTGTCGACGTCGCTGATCTCGAGCCGGACGCTCGGCCGTTCGACCCGGAAGCTGTGGATCAGGCCGGGAAGGATCGTGGTGACAGCCGTCGGTACGGCGGCGATGCGGACCGTGCCGGCCAGCGAGGCGGCGTGGCGACGGATGGCGTCGATGCTCCGCTCGAACGTATCCGTCGCGCGGTTGCTCTCGTCGAGCACGAGCTGGCCGAGGGGGCTGAGGCGGTTCTTCCGGTCGGTCTCGAAGAGCGGCGCGCCGATATCGGCTTCGAGCTGTGCGAGCATCATTGAAATCGCCGAGGGCGTGCGTCCCAGAACGTCGGCCGCCCCGACGAGGCTGCCCTTCTCGGCCACGGCGCGGAAGACGCGGAGCATCTCGAGTTTGATCATGCTTCAGACCAGCTGAAATTACTTTCACTTCTTCAAGATTGCCTAAAGTTCTGGCCGTCGTCTATGGGGAAGGCGTGAGGAGGCGCGCACCATGGATCGGACGGGGATTTTCGTTGGTGGCACGTGGCGCCAGGGCGGCTCCACCGTCGAGAACCGCAACCCGTCGGATCTGAGCGATCTTGTCGGCACCTTCGGTCAGGCGACGGCGTCGGATCTGGACGACGCCTTGCAGAGCGCGCGGGCAGCCCAGCCAACCTGGTGGGCCGCGGGTGTCCAGAAGCGGCACGACGTCCTGATGGCCATCGGGACCGAGCTGATGGCCCGCGCGGACGAGATCGGCCGCCTGTTGTCGCGCGAGGAGGGAAAGCCGCTGGCCGAGGGCAAAGGCGAGGTCTACCGCGCCGGCCAGTTCTTCACCTACTTCGCCGCTGAGGCATTACGCCTGCATGGCGACATGGCCGAGAGCGTGCGACCCGGGATCGAGATCGACGTGCGGCGCGAACCGGTCGGGGTCGTCGCCATCGTGAGCCCGTGGAACTTTCCCGTCGCCACGCCCACCTGGAAGATCGCGCCGGCGCTCGCCTTCGGCAACGCCGTGGTGTGGAAGCCCGCGAACCTCACACCGGCCTCGGCGGTCGCCCTGACGGAGATCATCGCGCGCCAGGACATCCCCGGGGGCCTGTTCAACCTGGTCCTTGGCCAAGGCCGCGCGGTGGGTCAGCGGCTGGTCGAGAGCCCGTCGATCGATGCGATAAGCTTCACCGGGTCGGTCCCCGTCGGGCGCGGGATCGCAGCCTCGGCGATCGGTAACATGCCAAAACTGCAGATGGAGATGGGCTCGAAGAACCCGTTCCTTGTCATGGACGACGCGGATCTCGACCTTGCCGTTGCCCATGTCAGCAACGCGGCCTTCGGCGGGACCGGCCAGAAATGCACAGCCGCCTCGCGCGTCATCGTCCATCGCGGGATCCATGACGCCTTTGTCGAGTGCCTTGTGGCGGCGGCAGAGGCACTGACGGTCGGCCATGCGCTGGAAGAGGGCACGCAGATCGGACCGGTCGTCAGCGCGGAGCAGTTGGCGCAGAACCTCGACTATATCCGGATCGGACAGGATGAGGGTGGCGAACTCCTCTGCGGCGGCGACAGGCTCGACCGCCCGACCGAGGGCTACTTCATGGCCCCCGCCGTCTTTGCGGAGACCCGCAACGACATGCGGATCAATCGCGAAGAGATGTTCGCGCCAATCACCTCGGTGATCCGGGCCGAGAGTTACGACGAGGCGCTGTCGATCGCCAATGACAGCGCCTTTGGCCTGACCGCGGGGATCATGACGCGGTCGCTGTCGCGCGCCAGCCATTTCCGGGCGAACATGCGGGCCGGCTGCGTGATGGTGAACCTGCCGACCGCCGGCACCGACTATCACGTACCCTTTGGCGGGCGCGGCACCTCGTCCTACGGGCCGCGTGAACAGGGGCGCTATGCCGCCGAGTTCTATACGACGGTCAAGACTGCCTATGTCGCGGCGGGAGAACCGGCATGAGCGTGCTGATCGACGGGCTACAATACGCGAACTGGTCGGAGAAGGTCTTCCGCCAGATGCGGGCGGGCCACGTCGATGCGGTGCATGTCACGATCACCTACCACGAGACGTTCCGCGAGACCGTGCTCAACATCGAGCGCTGGAACCGCCTGTTCGAGACGCATCCCGACCTGATCTTCCAGGGCCGGACGGCAGCCGACGTGGTGCATGCTCGCGACACCGGGCGCACGGCGATCTTCTACGGGTCGCAGAACCCCTCCTGCATCGAGGACGATATCGGTCTGGTCGAGGTGCTGCACACGCTGGGTCTGCGCTTCATGCAGCTCACATACAACAACCAGTCTCTGCTGGCGTCGGGCTGCTATGAAGACCACGACACGGGCCTGACCCGCATGGGCCGCGAGGTCGTGGCCGAGATGAACCGGGTCGGCATGGTCGTGGACATGAGCCATTCCGGCGAACGTTCGACGCTAGAGGCGATCGAGCACTCCGCGCGGCCCATCGCGATCACGCATGCCAACCCGGCAAACTGGCACCCGGCCCTGCGCAACAAACCGGACAGGGTGCTGAGGGCGCTGGGCGAAAGCGGCGGCATGCTGGGCTTCTCGGTCTATCCGCATCATCTGCGCCACGGCAGCGACTGCACGCTCGACGATTTCTGCGCCATGGTCGCGCGCACCGTCGAGATGATGGGCCCCGAGCGCGTCGGGATCGGCACCGATCTCTGCCAGGACCAGCCGGACAGCGTCGTCCACTGGATGCGCAACGGCCGCTGGACGAAGTCGGTCGACTTTGGCGAGGGCAATGCTGCGGCCCCGGGCTTTCCCGCGATGCCCCAGTGGTTTGCCGACAACCGCGACTTCGGGCAGATTGCCGGAGGTCTTCGGGCGACCGGCCTCGGAGAGGCGGAGGTTGCGGGCATCATGGGCGAGAACTGGCTGCGGTTCTTCGAGGAGAGCTTTCAGGCACCGGCGACCGGCGCTGAGCCGAGATCGCGCGCGGCGGAGTAACGCATCGTGACCGGCCAGCCCGAGACCGATGATATCGCCCGGTTCCGGCGCTCCCCTGCAGACGTCATGCGCCTTGCGCGGATGGGATCGGCCCATCCCACGCGGCTGTCCTTCCTGCGTGTCCTGCTGCGCCGTGTGCGCGACGAGGGCTGGCGCTTCGACCGCCCGATCTGGAACATCGATGCGCAGGGCGTGGGCCGCGCGGTCTATCGCGCCGCCGGGCCCGAGCGCACCTACTCCCTCGTCGCCTTCGCGCATGACCTGCCCGCGGAGATGCGGACCGACCGTGTGATCGCCACGGCCTGGGATGCGACCTTCGCGCTCGTCGACGGGGAGCCGACGCCCGCCGATCTCGACCGGCTCGAGGCGAATGTGCCCCTGCAGGAGGCCGGGCGCATCGGGTCGGGGGAGCTGTGTCTAAGCCGTGCCAACCGCTCCTGCCGCCTGTTCCGCCATGTCGTGGAGTGCCTTGCTGCGGGCGAACAGCCCGATCCCGCGCAGGTGGAAGCCGTCGGCTACCTGATGCGGACGACGGCGGTCTATGGCGCGGGCAAGTTCGGCGCCGCAGACCGTGACCGGATCGCCGCGCGGCCCGAACAGGCCGAACCCTTCCAGGCCGAGATGCTCACGGTCTGGCTGATCCGCCAGTTCACCGTGGACATCGTCGAGCACCTCGCCGCGGCCAGGGGCGGCGCTGCCGCCGCGCGCCTCGACCCGGCGATCAGGCGTGGCCTCGGCGTCGGCAACTCGACCGGCCTCGGCATGGCGCCGTTCATCGTGCGCCACCCCGTGCTGCTCGATCACTGGATGCAGGCGCGGGAAGAGGCGCTGGCGCGCGTCCGCGCCCTGCCAACGGCGAGCGACGAGACGAGGGCTGCGTTCCGCGTGGCGCTCGACGCCGCGCAGCAGAACGCGGCGCGCTGGCGCTCCGCCCACGAGATACAGGTCGGCAAGCTCGCGGATCTCCGCGCGGACCTCGAGCGCATCGTCCGGCAGATCGACCTGCTCGACTGGTCCGCGCCGCATCCCTGGAACGCCCTCTGGCTCTGGGGCGCCGGGCTGACGCTGGAAGGGCAGGAAGCGCTCCTGTCCCTCCTGCTCGAGCCCCATGGCGATCTGGTCGACGGGCTCACGCAGTGCATGAGCGCCGACGAACCAGCCTCGTTCCGCATCGACGGGACAGTCAGTGTCGGCGCGACCCGGGCGCTGCTCGAAGAGCTCTATGACTGGGCGCTCGCCCTCGACTTCGACGACCCCGAGGCGACCGCACGCTTCTGGTACGTCTCGGAGGAGAAGCTTGAGCCGCGGCTCGGCAACCGGCAGGACGATGCGGGCGCCGAGCGCGAGCAGCCGCTGGGCGTCGCGCAGCTGGCGAGCGCGTTCCACGCCGCCCTCGGGGAGGTCAACGCGGGGATGTCGCTGGCCGCCTTCCTGCTCGCGCATCCCGAGCATCGCTACATGGCGCGGCGCGTGCAGATTGCCGCGCGCCATCCCTTCTCGGAAATCCGCGACAACCTCACTGGCGCCGGGATGCTGCCGATCGACCTGATGCGCTGCAAGCTCGCCTTCTTCGGGGCCAGCCGGTTCGATCCGCGGTCGGACAAGTGGGTGCGGATCAGCCTGTTCCAGGACGAGCCCTATCCCTTCGACCTGACTCCGACGAGCCCGGCATGAGCCTGGAGATGAGCGACCCGACCCGCTCGGGCTTCTCCGTCCCGGCCATCGGGACGGCCAGCCTGTCCTTGAGCGAGGTGGAGGCGCTCTGCCTGAAGGCCGCGCGGGGCGCTGGCCTGCCCTGGGGCCTTGCCGAGGAGGCGGGGTTCGCCGCGCGGTGGCTCTATGCCAGGGGTCTGCACGGGCCCGAGGCGCTGCTTGAGGTTCTCGACCGGCTGGACACGACTGCCAGGGTTCGGGTGGGGGAGGACAGCCTGCGTCCCGTATCGGATGGTCAGTTGCTGCCCATTGCCGTGGGCGCAGCGCTGTCCGATTTCGCCGGGCTCCTGCCCGCGCGCGTCGCTGCCGGTCCAGTCCTCCGCCCCATCCTGCTGCTGCCATTTGTTCATCAACGCAGCCAGGCCATGGCAGCGGCGCTGAGCGTGACTTGGTCCGAGGGCGTCGTGCGCGTCGACCCCGACGGGACGCTCCGGGGCGACGCCACCGGCCTCGACGCCGTCAAAGTGGCGGTGGTGACGACATCGCCCGCAGACGATCGGCCCGGTGCTGACGCGCGCGCGCCTGACCGGGCGCCTGACCGGGTGCCACTCGCCGAGCGCACGCTGGCCCGCCTCAACGACTTCGCCATGAGCACCACCGTGCCGGCGACGGCGGCCTCACGTGCGGATGCCGGCTCGGCCGGGACGGACAACGACTAGACGCATCGCGGCAGGCCCGCTGCGCACAGGGAGAGGTCGATGCAGGTATCCGTTGCGGAGATCGAGCAGGTGAGCGCGGCGGCGCTCGGTGCCCACGGTGCCGGACACTGGCAGGCGGCCGAGGTGGCGCGGGCCGTGGCGCGCGCGGAGGAAACCGGCAACGTCATATGCGGCCTCTACTACCTCGAGAGCTACTGCACCCAGCTGACCAGCGGTCGCGTCGACGGCACCGTCCAGCCGCAGATGTCAACGCCACGAGCGGCCGCCGTCACGGTGGATGCGCGCTTCGGCTTCGCCCAACCTGCCTTCTCGCACGGATTGCCGGCGGCGGTGAATGCGGCGCGGGACTCAGGCATCGCCTCGCTCGCCATCTGCCACGCCCACACCTGCACGTCGCTCGGCTTCTTCACCGAGCAGATCGCGGCCGCCGGGCTGATCGGCATCGGCGTCACCAACGCGTCGGCCATCGTGTCCGGGCCGGGCGGCAGGACCCGCATGATCGGTACCAACCCGATCGCCTTCACGTTCCCGGGGGACGACGGCCCGGCGATGCATGCCGACTTCTCCACTGCCGCCGTGGCGCTCGGGAAGATCACCATGGCGAAGGCGGCAGGCGAGGCCATTCCGCTGGGCTGGGCCGTGGACCGCGACGGGCAGCCGACGACCGATCCGGCACGTGCGCTCGAAGGCTCGCTCGTCAGTGCGGCGGACTACAAGGGCTGGGCCCTCGGGCTGCTGGTGGAGTTTCTGGCCGCAGGCCTCACCGGCTCGGTCAGTTCGCTCGACGTCGCGGGGCTGAAGGCCAAGGACGGCCCGCCTCATGACCTCGGCCAGTTCTACATCCTCATCGCGCCCGACGCGCATGCCGATCAGCTTGCGGCGCGGATCGAGCGCGTGGCGGAGGCGTTGGCCGCCGATCCGGAAGTCCGGATCCCGGGCAGGGTCCGCAAGACGCGGCAGTCGATCCCGGTCGACCCCGATCTCTGGGCAAGGGTCAGGGCCTTGCGCGACCGATCGACCTGAAGGTCGCGCCCCACCCAGGCACTGTTTCAGCTTTCCTGAAATAAGGTTCAGCTGTTCATGTTTGTATGAAAATCGCCGACTTCCTATCCTGCCGGTGAGAGACATATCCCGGAAGAGGGTCGGCAGCACTGGCTGCCGGAACAGAAACACAGGGAGAAAAGAAATGCGCAGAGTTCTGACTGTGGGCGCCGCCGCCCTGGTTGCGAGCATGACCCTTGGCGCACCGGGCAAGGCCCAGGCAGCCTGCGGCGAGGTCTCGATCACCGAGATGAACTGGGCCTCGTCCCAGATCATCACCGAGATCTCCAAGTTCCTGATGGAACAGGGCTACGGCTGCACCGTCGAGAAGGTGCCCTCGGCCACCACCACCTCGGTCGCCTCGCTCGCCGAGACCGGCGAGCCCGACATCGTGACCGAACTCTGGCTGAACTCGACCGGCGCCGTCTATGCCGAGCTGGAAGCGGAAGGGCAGGTCTCCCGCCTGGCCGAGGTGTTCGATCCGGGCGGTGTCGAGGGCTGGTGGATCCCGACCTACCTCGCCGAGGCGCATCCCGAGCTGACGACCGTGGAAGGCGTCCTCGCCAATCCCGATCTCGTCGGGGGCCGCTTCAACAACTGTCCCGACGGCTGGGGCTGCCGGATCGTCAACGATAACCTGATCAAGGCGCTCGGCGTGCGCGACTCCATGGAGGTCTTCGATCACGGCTCGGGCGAGACGCTCGCCACCTCGATAGCGTCCGCCTACGAGAACGAGGAGCCGTGGTTCGGCTACTACTGGGGGCCGACGGCTGTCCTCGGCAACTATGCCATGACCAAGGTGGCGATCGGGGCGGTGGATACGGACATCCACTCCGCCAACCAGAACAAGGACACCGCCGATCCCGGCGTCTCCGACTTCCCGCCGGCACCCGTTCTTACGGTCGCCACGGCGGCGCTGGCCGAGCGCGAGCCGGCGGTGGCCGAGCTGATGGGCAACATGAGCTACGACATCGTCCTGCTGAGCGAACTGCTCGCCTGGCAGGAGGAGAACAGCGCCTCGGCTGAAGAGGCCGCCGTCTACTTCCTGACGACGCAGTCGGCGGTGTGGTCGACCTGGGTGAACGACGAGGCGCGCGAGAAGCTCGGGGCCCTTATCAAGTAAGGCTGCCGCAAGACGACCGGGGAGGTGCGGTGCGCCGCATCTCCGCTGCACCACGAACGGCGATCCCCGGGCAGAGACCGGGGGTCGCCCGATCGCATCGGAGGCCCGGATGGCGACCTATGACTTCGTGTTCGACAATCTCGGCCTGCGCGACTGGTGCGATGCCGGAAAGACCGGTGACGGCCCCATGTCCATGGCGGATCTGCTGGCGCAGACCGGCGCGGCCGAGGAGGCCTCGATCTGGAACCTGCCCTTCCCGTCCCTCGATGCGCTGAACGATGCCTGCGCCCGGCTGGTCCAGTCCCGCGAAGTGACCAAGGGGGTCGAGGAGGGGTTCCTGGCGATCAAGGACGCGCTGCGCATTGTCCTCGACCCGCTCACCCAGCCACTGAGCTGGATCCTCGACGGCGCGCTCTCGCTGGCGGAAGCGACGCCCTGGTGGTTGATGTTCCCGATCCTGATGGTGATCGTCTACCTCGCCTCGAAGTCGTTCCGGCTGGTTGGGCTCGTGACCGCCTGTCTCGGCTTCCTCGCGCTGATCGACCACTACGACCACGCCATGCAGACGCTGGCGATCATCTTCGTCTGCGCCTTCCTCTGCGTCCTGTTCGGCGTACCCATCGGCATTGCGATGTCGCGCAATGACCGGATGCAGCGCATGACGATCCCGGTGCTCGACATGCTGCAGACACTGCCGCCCTTCGTGTATCTGATCCCGCTGATCTTCCTGTTCTCGGTGACGGAGCCCAAGCTCTACGGAATCGCGATCATCCTATACGCGATCGTGCCGGTGATCCGGCTGACGGATCTCGGCATCCGGCTCGTCGACCGGGACGTGATCGAGGCGGCGGATTCCTTCGGCATGACCGACCGGCAGAAGCTGTTCGGCGTCCAGATACCGCTGGCGCTGCCCAACATCATGGCCGGTGTGAACCAGACGATCATGATGAGCCTCGCGATGGTCGTCATCGCCTCGCTGGTCTCGGCCCCCGGTCTCGGCGTGCTCGTCCTGCGCGGGATCCGGAACCTGGAGCTGGGCGTCGGCCTGATCTCCGGGCTTGGGATCGTATTGCTGGCGATCATCCTCGACCGCGTGACCAAGGCCGCACTCGACCGGGTGAACGCGGCACAGAAAGCCTGAGGAGAGCGCCGTGCCCCGCAAGACCAAGATCGCGGTCCGGAACCTCTACAAGATTTTCGGAGACGATCCCGCGGCGGCGCTGGAGCATGTCAGGGCCGGCACCGGCAAGGCCGAGCTTCTGGCCAAGCATCGCCATGTGCTCGGCCTGCAGGACATCAACATCGACATGGCCGAGGGCGAGATCACGGTCATCATGGGGCTGTCGGGGTCAGGCAAGTCCACGCTGATACGCCACTTCAACCGCCTGATCGAACCCACGGCTGGCGAGATCGAAGTCGATGGCGAGGACGTGCTGTCCTATGACGAGGAACGGCTGCGCCAGCTGCGCCGAGAAGTCATGTCGATGGTCTTCCAGAAGTTCGCGCTGCTGCCGCACCGGACAGTGGCCGAGAACGCGGGTACGACCATGAAGGTGCGTGGGGCACCGAACAGGGCATGCCTGACAGAGGCACAGAAATGGCTGGCGCGGGTGGGCCTCGGCGGCTTCGAGAAGCACTATCCGCACCAGCTCTCCCGCGTCATCCAGCAGCGCGTCGGCATC
>CAYORO010000133.1:6620-10109 GCA_964406355.1 uncultured Limibaculum sp. | reverse complement strand
GGCTCTCGCCATAGGCGGGGTCCTTGGCGATGCCGTGGGAGATGTAGTTGACCGCATCGTAGCGGGTCATGTTCTGCTCTTGCAGGAAGTAGGCGGCGTGGCTCTCGCGCTCGTTGAAGATCGCGACGAGCACATTGGCCCCCGTCACCTCCGAGCGGCCCGAGCTCTGCACATGGATGGCGGCGCGCTGGATCACGCGCTGGAAGCCGGTCGAGGGCGAGGCCTCGGCGCCCTCCTCGCCATAGACGAGGGTCTCGAGATCGTTGTCGATAAAGCGGGTCAGCGTGGTGCGCAGATCGCCGAGATCCACGGAGCAGGCCCGCATCACGCGCGCGGCGTCGGGCTCATCGATCAGGGCAAGGAGCAGATGCTCCAGCGTCGCCAGTTCGTGGCGCCGCGCGTTGGCAAAGCCGATGGCGCGGTGGATCGCGTCTTCGAGGCTTGCGGTGAGTGAGGGCATCGCGGGCTCCTTGATGGCCGGGACCGGGAGCGCCTCGCGCGCTGGCGGGGCCGTGGTCCGTCCTGTCTGATCCTAACTTTGGGGTTCGCCCGCGCACGATCAAGAAGAAGTTTTTGCGCGACGCTAAGCCCCAGCGTCAGATGCATGGCTCGTCGGAGACCACGCTCACTCCTTCTCCATGGTGCATTGGAGCGGGTGTTGGTTCGAGCGGGCGCAGTCCATCACCTGGGTCACCTTGGTCTCGGCGACCTCGTAGGGGTAGATGCCGACGACCGCGAGGCCGTGGTTGTGCACCCTCAACATAATCTCGACGGCGCGGCCATGCCCCAGATTGAAGAACCGCTCGAGCACGTAGACCACGAACTCCATCGGCGTGTAGTCATCGTTGAGCAGCAGGACCTTGTAGAGCGAGGGGCGCTTGGTCTTCTCGCGGGGTTTGAGCGAGACGCCGGTGTCGCCATCGCCGATGTCGCTGTCATTGCCGGAGCCCGAGCCCTGCGCTGCGGCGGTCAGTGTGGCGCTGTGGGTGATCATGCCGTCCCGTTGCCGAGGTTCATTGCATCCCCGAATATATCGGCGCCGATGAATCAGAAAAGGGGGTCGACGACCCCCTGATCATTCTTGGCGGTGGGCGGGCCCCGGCCGGCACGGCGGGCCGGGCGCCGCGATCAGGCGCGATACTCGGTCTTGAGCATGTCCGTCGCCGCTGTGAAGCGCTCGTTGAGCGGCTCGAAGCACTCCTTCTGGGCCTTGGTGACCATCTCGGTCAGCTTGGTGGCCTCGGCCATCATCGCCTCCATCATGGTCTTGGTGTAGGCGGTCTGCTTCTCGAAGAGCTCGGTGACCGATTTCGCCGAGGTCATCTCCTTGGCGGCGGCCAGGCCGTCCTCGTAGCTGCGCTTGGCGAAGGCGGCGAGTTCGGCGTTCATCTCCTCGGCGGCCTTGGCGGCGCGCTTCGAGGAGGCGACCATCGCGTCCATGTTGAGACGGCCGAAGGCGGCGACGTCCTCGATCGACTTGGTCATCTTCTCGACCGAGTTCTCCATCGTCTTCTGGGCTTCGGCGGTGAACTCTTCGACGGTCTTGGTGGCATCGGTGTCCATGGCGGTCCTCTTTGGGCTCTGCTCCGGCGGCCGCATCCCGCGCCGCCCGCGTTTTCCATAGGCTCAACATGGCCATTATGTTGCACTGCGTCAAGTAGAATTTTTGCACTGCAGCAAAGCTGGCGGCCGGTCGGTCGGCGGACGCCCCAGCGGACGTAACGGAATACTCGACAAGAGATTCACCTTGTGGTCGGGCTGTGTTACAAGTGAGCATTGAGGCAGGCGAACGGGGCAACGACCCCGTAACGACAACAACCAGAGCCGGACCGGGTAATCGGACGGTGAGGTGAAAGACAGCACCCCAGCATGGGGCGGGCAGGTGACGAAGATGACGACGATTCCCCTGAGCGGGCGGAGCCTTTCCGCCGTGCGGCTGCTCTGTGCGGTCGCCCTGGTTCTCTTTGCGGCGCTCTCGGCGGCGCTTTCTGCGGCGCCTGCGTCGGCCGCGCCCTATGCCGCCCTCGTCATGGATATGCGAACCGGCAAGGTGGTCCATTCGCGCAGCGCTGACCGGCGCCAGCATCCGGCCTCGCTGACCAAGATGATGACGCTCTATCTCGCCTTCGAGGCATTGCAGAACGGCCAGCTCCGGCTCGACCAGCGGCTGCGCGTCTCGCGCCACGCCTCGCGCCAGCCGGCCTCGAAGCTCTACCTGAAGGCCGGGCAGCGCGTGACCGTGCGCCACCTCCTGCGCGCGACCGCGATCAAGTCGGCCAATGATGCGGCGATGGTGCTGGCCGAGGCGATCGGCGGCAGCCAGCGCGGCTTCGCCACCCTGATGACACGCAAGGCGCGCGCGCTCGGGATGGGCAGCACCACGTTCAAGAACCCGCACGGGCTGACGCAGGCGGGCCACCTCTCCACCGCGCGCGACATGGCGCGCCTCGCCCGCCACCTCTATTTCGACTTCCCGCAATACTACAACCTCTTCGGGCGCAAGACGGCGCGCGCCGCGGGCAAGCGGCTCTACAACACCAACCGGCTGCTCTCGAGCTATCGGGGGGCCGAGGGGCTCAAGACCGGCTACACCCGCGCCGCCGGGTTCAACCTCGTCGCGACCGCCAAGCGCGGGCAGCGTCGCGTGATCGCTGTGGTGATGGGCGGCAAGAGCTCGCGGTCGCGCAATGCCCGGGTGGCGGAACTGCTCGATCTCGGCTTCCGCAAGACCCCCGCGCGGGCCGCGGAGATCCCGCCCTCGCGTGCGGCCGTCCAGATTGCCAGAGCGCCGGTGCCGCAGGCCCGGCCGGGCACATCGGCGACCGGGCTGGCGGCGATCGGGGCGGCGCTGGCGAGCCCCGCGGCCGCCGCCACGCCACCCGCGACGGCGCTGTCGGCGCTCCGGAGCCAGCCGCGGCCCGTCGGGCCGGCGAGCCGCCATGCCCCCGCCGCCGCGCCCGAGCCACGCCGCTCGCCGCGGGCGGTCGATGTGGCGGCGCTCGTCGCGACACCGGCGCGCGGGTCCATCCCGGAGGCCGTGGATGCCCGCAAGGTTCTCGCCGAAGTGGAGGCGCGGATCATCGCGCGCGACGTCGAGGCACGCCTCGTCTCGGGATCGGGGGTGGTCTCGGAGGTTCCCGTGCCGATGCCGCGGCCAGGCTGGCAGGTACAGGTGGCGGCCTATCGCGACCCGCGGAGCGCGCGGCTCGGCCTCGAGCGCTTCCGGCTCGCCCAGTTGCCGATGCTGGAGCCCTCGGCGCTGGGGATCACGCAAGGGCGGAGCCGCAGCGGGCGCGCCATCTACACCGTGCGCGCGCATGGGATGGATCGTGACGAGGCCGTCGCCGCCTGCCGTCGCCTGAAGAAATCCGGGCGCGACTGTCTGACGGTCCCGCCGGGCTGAGGCCCCGGCGGCCGGGAGAGCGCCGGGCGGTAGGGCGGTAGGGGGAGGCCCCCGCCCGGGGGGGCACGGGGGAGGAGGTGTTTAGC
>CAYORO010000133.1:0-6610 GCA_964406355.1 uncultured Limibaculum sp. | reverse complement strand
CGTCGCCTAACACTCGGCGGGGGGGCTGGGCGCCGGGCCCGGGGGGGCTGCGCCCCGGGCCCCCGGCTCAGCGCCGGCCGATCGAGCTGTAGGTGAAGCCCGCCGCCCGTGCGTCCTCGGGGTCGTAGATGTTGCGCAGATCGACGAGCACGTCGCCCTTCATCGCGCCCCGCAGGCGCTTGAGGTCGAGCGCGCGGAACGCGTTCCACTCGGTCAGCACCACGAGGCCGTCGGCCTGCTCGACCGCCTCATAGGGGTCCGGCACCCAGGCCGCGCCCGGCAGCAGCGCCTCGCCCTCCTTGCGCCCCTCGGGGTCGCAGACCCGGACCTCGGCGCCCGCACCGATCAGCGCCGGCACGATCACCAGCGAGGGCGACTCGCGCATATCGTCGGTGTTGGGCTTGAAGGTCACGCCGAAGACCGCGACGCGCTTGCCCGCCAGGCGGTCATCGTGGGCCTCGAGGATGCGCTCCACCATCGCGCGCTTGCGGGCGTCGTTGACGTCCATCACGGTCTCGACGATGCGCACCGGCCGGGCGTGCTCGCGGCCCGTGCGCGCGAAGGCGGCGGTGTCCTTCGGGAAACAGGAGCCGCCATAGCCGGGCCCCGGGTGGAGAAATTTCGGACCGATCCGCCGGTCGAGCCCGATCCCCTTGGCCACCTGCTGCACATCGGCGCCGACGCGCTCGCAGAGATCGGCGACCTCGTTGATGAAGGTGATCTTGGTCGCGAGGAAGGCGTTGGCCGCGTATTTGATCATCTCCGCGCTCTCGAGATCGCTGAAGATGATCGGCGTCTCGCGCAGATTGAGCGGGCGGTAGATGTCGTCGAGGATCTGCTTGGCGCGCTCGCTCTCGACACCGCAGACGACGCGGTCCGGCCGCATGAAATCCTCGATCGCCGCCCCCTCGCGCAGGAACTCCGGGTTGGAGGCGACATCGACCTCCGCATCGGGCGCGACCGCGAGGATGCGGCGCCAGACCTCGCGGTTGGTGCCCACGGGGACGGTGGACTTCACCACCACGAGCGTCGGACCGCTCAGATGGCGCGCGATCTCCTCGGCCGCGGCGTAGACATAGGAGAGATCCGCATGCCCGTCGCCTCGGCGCGTCGGCGTGCCGACCGCGATGAAGACCGCGTCGGCGCTCGCCACGGCGCTTGCGAGATCGGTCGAGAAGGAGAGCCGCCCCGCCGACACGTTGGCGGCCACCAGTGCGTCGAGCCCGGGCTCGAAGATCGGGATCCCGCCGGCCTCGAGGCTCTCGATCTTCTCCGCGTTCTTGTCGACGCAGACGACGTCGTGGCCGAAATCCGAGAAGCAGGCGCCGGAGACGAGCCCCACATAGCCCGCGCCGATCATCGCGATCCTCATACGTCCTCCCCGGCCGCGCTGCGGCCCCCGCACACGACGCCCGCCCGCGCCGTCACCAATCCATGCGCGTCACTGCACAGGCCCCACGCCGGGCAGCTCGAGCGCACGCACCATCTCGCGCACTTCCTGCCGCGCCGCAACATGGCTGAGCGTCAGGCTGATCAGCCCGCCCTGTTTCAGATCGAGAAGCGTGAGCCCGTTGAGGAACAGCTCGCGGAAGATCACCCGTTCGGAGAAGCCCGGCACGATGCGAAACCCGATCCGGCCCGCGAGCTCGACCAGCACCGAGCTGACCCGGCGCTTGTTGCGGCTCTCGAGCGTCGCGATGCGGTTGCGCAGCACGACCCAGTCGGTCGGCGGGCGCCCGCTCGAGGCGCGGCGCTGGCGCGCGGTCCAGACCATCTCGGAATAGACCGATGGCCCGAGCACCTTGCCGCTCTCGGGGTCGACCCGGCCGAGCAGGTCGAAATCCACCAGGCTGTCATTGATCGGCGTGATCAGCGTGTCGGCCGCGGCGTGGGCCGACTGGGTCAACGCGCTGACGGCACCGGGCGTGTCGATCACGATGAACTCGCAGTCGCGCGAGAGGTCGTCGATCGCCGCCTCAAGGGTCTGGCGGTCCGCCTCGGCGGCATGGTCGCGCAGCGCGAGCTCAGAGCGGCGGATCTCGATCCGGCGCGGCAACAGGAGCTGCGTGCCGTGGCGCGTGCCATAGGCCTCGCGGTTCTCGAGATAGCGGAAGAAGGATTTCTGGCGCAGATCGAGATCCAGCGCACCGACGGTCTTGCCGTTGCGCAGCAGCGCCACGAGCAGGTGCATGGCCGAGGTGGATTTCCCCGACCCTCCCTTCTCGTTGCCAAGAACGATCACATGGGCGCGGGCACTCACCCCCCGGCTCTCCCGCAGTCAGGCCGCCCTCGGGGCGACGGGTCTCAGAAACCGAAGTCCTGGAACTTCTTCTTGAACTTCGACACGCGCCCGCCGGTGTCCATCAGCCGCTGGTTGCCGCCGGTCCAGGCCGGATGCACCGAGGGGTCGATCTCCAGGTTGAGCGTGTCGCCTTCCTTGCCGTAGGTCGAGCGCATCTGGATGGTGGTGCCATCCGTGAGCTTGACCTCGATCATGTGGTACTCCGGGTGGATATCGGCTTTCATCTTACGGTCTCTGGATTCCGGGTCAGGGGCGCAGCAGGTCGCCCAGCGCGCGGTGTCGGTTAGAACCGGCCTAGTATGGATTTTCGGGCCTGACCGCAAGGGTCAAACCGCTTGATGCAGCCGTCTCCGGTCGGTAGCCGTAAAGGATGTAATTGACCCAGACCTCACGAGGATAGTCGACCGATGGCCAAGATGTCCCCCGAGATGAAAAAAGAGCTCCAGAAGGCCGCTGAGCAAATGGCGAAGGATTATCGGAAGAATCTCCCTGCCGACAACAGCAAATAGATCGCCGAAATGCAAAAGAACTTCAAAATCCTCAAAGATCGAGTCGGAAAATGCGAAGACGAATTGTCGGACGTGGCCTTTGAAGCTCAGTATGCATTTGCGGACGCCAAATGGAGCAAAGAACAAGTGAAGGAAATCTATGATGATCTGAAGAAAATCAAGGCGCGCCTCGATAAGCTCAAGGGCTGAGCCCGCCGCGGACCCCGTGCGGTTGACGGTCCGAGCTTCGAGACCGCGCGGCGGTCCTGCGCGCCGAGGCCGAGCCCGTGCTCGCCGAGATGGCGGGCTATCTCCAGGCCAACCCTGCGGTCGAGGTGCTGATCGTCGGGCACACCGACAATGTGGGCGCGCTCGACTACAACATGGGCCTCTCCGAGCGGCGGGCCGGCGCGGTGCGCGAGGCGCTGGCGGCGCGCTACGGGATCGCGGGCGCGCGAATGTCGGCCCATGGCGTGGGCTTCCTCGCCCCCGCAGCCCCCAATGACAGCGATACCGGCCGCGCCGCCAATCGCCGGGTGGAGATGGTGCTTCGCTGAGCGGAGGCTTGCTCAGATGTTGTTGTACTCCTTCAGCCGCTGCTGGGCATCCGAGAGCTTCCTGTCGAGCTTTGGCAGCTCCACCCCGAGAACGAGTTGAATATCTCGATAGCGCGCCGCGCTGCTGATTGTGTTTGATACTCCTACGTTCTTCTCCATGTACTTTAGTTGACTTTCAAGTTTCGAAAGTTTCCTGCGGGTTTCATTGGCCACTACCTTGGCTTCGGAGATGTATGCTCCGAGCACCTTGCGTACCTCGTTGACCCCGACAATGAATGTCTTCACGTCTTGCTTCCATTGAGAGATTTCCTCATCTGTCGTAGAGTTGTGATCATAAACACCCGGTGGCTCAGGTTTTGAGGGGATCTTGTGAAGAATTTGTGCGCCAAGATCGACTAATCTCTGGATGTTCTTGCTGATTTTGTTCGTGGCATCCTGGAACTTCCTGTCTTTATGGGCCACCTTGAGCGCTTGGCCGAGCAGCTTGAAATGAGCTTTATGATATCCGAGAATAGGTTTGGATACACCACCAAGAACCTTGGTTGCTCCTTTTGTACCAATGTCGACGATCCAGTCGGTTGTTGATTTTCCCATGTTATATTACTCCTGCCAAGCACTCATATACCCCCGATGATCTAGGGATCATTCAGGCTAGCCGGTGCGCTGGGTGACGTAAACGGAAACTGTGGGAAGAGATCAGGCGGATCAGTCGATCCGGTAATGCGCCTCATAGACCGGGCCGAGCGTCGCCTCGACGAAGAGCGAGGAGACGCTGGTGTCCTTGGCGACGTTGAGGATCGCCTGGGCGAACAGCGGCGCGATCGAGACGACGCGGATGTTGGGCGCCTGTTTCACCGCCGCGGTGGGCGCGATCGAATCGGTGACGACGAGGCTCGACATCGCCGAGGTGGAGACACGCTCGATCGCCGGACCCGAGAGCACCCCGTGCGAGATATAGGCATGCACCTCGGCCGCCCCCTCGTCCTTGAGGAGCTGCGCCGCCTTGCAGAGCGTGCCGGCGGTGTCGCAGATGTCGTCGACGATCACGCAGGTCCGCCCCGTCACATCGCCGATCAGCACCATCTCCTCGACCTCGCCGACCCGGACCCGGCGCTTGTCGACGATCGCGAGCCCGGCATTCAGCCGCTTGGCGAGATCGCGCGCGCGCACCACGCCGCCGACATCGGGCGAGACGATCATCAGGTCGTCCCGGTCCGGCAGATGGTGGCGGATGTCGAGCGCGAAGACCGGCGCGGCATATAGGTTGTCAACGGGGATGTCGAAGAAGCCCTGGATCTGGCCGGCATGAAGATCCATCGTCAGCACGCGATCGATGCCGGCATGGGTGATCATATTGGCGATCAGCTTCGCCGAGATCGGCGTGCGCGCCGAGGTGCGCCGGTCCTGCCGGGCATAGCCGAAATAGGGCATCACCGCGGTGATCCTCCGGGCCGAGGAGCGGCGCAGCGCGTCGGTGATGATCAGCAGCTCCATCAGGTTGTCGTTGGCGGGTTTCGAGGTGGGCTGGAGGATGAACACGTCCTCGCCCCGCACATTGTCGTGGATCTCGACCCAGACCTCGCTGTCGTTGAACCGCTCGACCCGCGCCGAGGTCAGCCCCAGCCCGCCGTCATGGACCGAGATCCGGCGCGAGATCGCCTCGGCGAGGGGGCGGTTCGCGTTGCCCGCGATGAGCTTCATGGTGTCGGCCGGCCGCATGGTCCCCCCCGGGCATGTCGCGGCGCGGCTGTCCCCGCGCACGGCGTCCCGATGCGCTCCCCTGTCCCATCGGGCGCGGTTTCTCTGACACAGCCGCGCCGTTGCGGCAAGCGGTTGGCCCCGGGTCGCCGGCGCGCCTAGCGCGGGACGCCGGCACCTCGGCAGGGGGGCGCCGCGAGGCGGGCTGCGGTGATCGCGGCGAGGCGTGCGAATTCCTCGACCGTGCCGGTGGCGTCGCGGCGCGCGAGACGCTCGGCAATGCGGGCCTCGATGAGCGCGATCTCCGCGGCCTCGGCGCCCGTCGGGGCGATACGGGCCCCGAGATGGCCGATCGCTTCGGCTAGGCCGAGGAGCGCTGCGGTGAGCGCGGGGTTGCCCGTCGCCGCGGCATAGGCGCGGGCAAAGGCGTGCGGCGTCTCGTCCGGCCCCGTGGCGGCGTCAGGGCCCCCCCGCGCAGCCGCCGCGGCGGCCCGGAGTGCTGCAAGATCCGCCTCCGTCCGGCGCGCGGCCGCGAGGGGGGCTGCTGCGGTCTCGAGCGCGAGCCGTGCCTCGACCAGCGCCGCGGCCCCGTCGGTCGCGCCGCGCCCGAGGAGCCCGAGCACCGAGCCGATCCGCGTGCCGGCCTCTTCCGTACCGAGCCGGGGCACCTCGCTGCCGCCGCGCGCGCCCCGGCGGGTGACGATCAGCCCCTCCGCCGACAGCCGCCGCAGTGCCTCGCGCATCGTGGGGCGAGAGACGCCGTGAAGCGCCCCGAGTGCTGCCTCCCCCGGCAGCCGCGTGCCCGGCGCCAGCGAGCCGTCGAGGATGCGGCACCGCAGCGCGTCGGCGATCCGCAGATCGGCCGGCGGGCCGGGCCCGCCCCTGGGCGGCGCTTTCCCGGTCCGATCCTCGCTGCCATCGGCCATCGCCGGCCCTCCTCTGGGGATCTGCCGGAGCTTGCCCCGCCGCGGGATGTTTGACAATTTCGCCGAGCGCCCGGGCAACGGACCCGCGGGCGACGAGGGAGGAACGGATGGCATTTCGCGCGCTCGTGGTCGACAAGGACGCGGACGGCAAGGTCTCGGGCGAGATCACCACGCTGGAGGAAACCGCGCTGCCCGAAGCGCCGGGCGAGAGCGTGACGGTCGCGGTCTCCCACACCACGCTCAACTACAAGGACGGGCTGTGCCTGACTGGTGCGGGCGGGCTCGTGCGCACCTATCCGCACATCCCGGGGATCGATTTCGCGGGCACGGTGGTGGCCTCCGAGGTCGAGGAGTTTCGCGCGGGCGATCCGGTCGTGCTGACCGGCTGGCGCGTCGGCGAGGCCTGGTGGGGCGGCTATGCCGAGCGCGCGCGGGTCAAGGCCAAGTGGCTGACGCGGCTGCCCGACGGGCTCGATGCGCGCCGCGCGATGGCGGTCGGCACGGCGGGCTTCACGGCCATGCTGGCGGTGATGGCGCTTGAGGAGCACGGGCTCGCGCCGGGGCAGGGGTCGGTGCTGGTGACGGGGGCCGCCGGCGGTGTCGGCTCGGTCGCGACCGCGCTCCTTGGCCGGCTCGGCT
>CAYORO010000132.1:0-10184 GCA_964406355.1 uncultured Limibaculum sp. | reverse complement strand
CCGATCTCGGTCAGGTTGTTGCGCAGCTGCGAGCTGACATTGATCATGTAGCTGTCGAGGATCTTGGCGGGGTCGAGCACGTCCGAGGTCGCACCGCCCGTCAGCGCCTGGATGTAGGTGCCGCCTTTCTGCGGGGCCGCAAGCGCACGCCCGGCCATCTGCTGCGCGGCAACCACCGTGACCCCGAGGCCGAGCGCCCCCTCCATAAACCGGCGCCGGCTGATCCGTCCCGCCTTCAGCTCGGCGGACAGTCTGTCGAGTGTGATCATTCGTCGTCTCCCTGCTGGCGCCGCGATCCGGCGACGCGCGCACAATCCCCCGTCACGCGACCCTACCGCGTGGAATCCCCCGACTCCAGGCGAGAAGCGACGCTAATGGTGTATTATGTTCTCTAATGAGCCCTAGTCCAGCGGCGGCTCGCCTTTTCGAGCGACCGATCTGATCAGCGCGAGGTTCCTCAGATAGACGACGAGGCCGAAACTTTGAGCGAGGATAATTACAATATCACGCCGGAGAATTCCGTAGAGCAGAAGCATCGCGGCGCCGACGAGCGAGAGCCACCAGAAGGCGACCGGCACGACCGAGCGGCGGGCGCGCTCCGAGGCGATCCACTGCACCAGCATCCGCGCCATGAAGACCGCCTGCGCGGCGAGCCCGAAGAGCGCGAGCCAGATGGCCGGCCAGCTGTCGACGAGCAGCGCGCGCGCGAGCCAGGCCGGCGGCGCCTCCATCAGCGGGCCTCGCGGGCGAGCGCCTCCTCGGGCGAGGCTGCCTCGGCAGCCTGCGTCTCCGGCAGCACCTCGGCCAGGCGGCGCCGGCGGATCAGCCACCAGACACCGAGGAGGTCGGTCACGCCCACGATCGCCCGGCCGATATTCGTATATTTCGAGCGGCCGGCGGCGCGGGCCCGGTGCGAGACATCCACATGCAGCACCTCGAAGCCCTCGCGCCGCACCAGCGCCGGCAGATAGCGGTGGATGTGGTCGAAGAACGGCAGGGCGAGGAACACCTCGCGCGGAAACGCTTTTAGGCCGCAGCCGGTGTCGCGGGTGCCGTCCTTCAGGAGCCGCGCGCGGAGCGCATTGGCCATCCGCGAGGCGAGGCGCTTGGAGGCCGTGTCCTGCCGCCCGACACGCTGGCCGGCCACGAGGCCGATGCCGGCACCGGTCCCGGTGCTGCTCCCGGGCCGTTCCTCCAGCAGGGGGCCGACGAGCTTCGGGATCTCGGCCGGCGGGTTCTGGTTGTCGCCGTCGATCGTGCAGATGATCTGCGCACGGGCCCCGAGGACACCGGTGCGCACCGCCGCCGACTGGCCGCAGGCGCGCGCATGACGGATCGTCCGCAGCCAGGGATGGCGGGCCTGCGCCTCGGCGATCCGCTCGGGCGTGGCGTCGGTCGAGCCGTCATCGACGAAGATCGCCTCGAAGGGGCCGAGGGGGGCGCAGGCGGCGGCGATCTCGTCGGCCATCGGCCCGACGGCGTCGGCCTCGTTCAGCATCGGCGCAACCACTGTGAAGCGCGGGCGATCGGTCATGGCGCGCAGGCCTCCCAGCGCGGATCGTCGGGCGTGACCAGCGCCGCGCTTTCGAGCTTGCCGCGATTGTAGTTGAAATAGATGAGCCGCCCGCGCTCGATCAGCCGCGGCTCGGCCAGCCAGTGCTGCATCAGCAGCGGGCGCCAGCGGTCCTCAAGGAGCACGAGCGCGCCCGGGTCGGTGTCGAGCGCGAGCGCCGCTTCGGCCGGGGTGGCGAGGTGGGTGTCGGTGCCGGCGAGGAAGACCAGCGAGGGCTCGCGATAGCCCGCCGTGATCAGCGGCCCCGAGGCGCAGGCGCGCCAGGGCTCGGCGATGGCGGCGATGCGCGGGCTTGCGAAGACGCTCGCGAGCGCCGGGAGCCCGGCCTGCAGCGTGCCGCCGACGATCGCGAGCGAGGCGACGAGGCTCGCGCCGATCTGGGCGCGCGGGCGGTCGGCCAGCGCCGCGCGGGCCGCGACGACCGACGCCGTGGCACCGATCCCCGCGGCGAGGACCGCGAGCGGGACGATCCGCGCCTCCATGAAGGCGGGCAGGGCGACGAGCGCGATCGCCACCGCGCAGCCCGGCACCGCGACGAGAAGCGCCCCGAGCCAGGCGGCGCGGCGGGTCGGCGCCGGCCGGTCCGCCGCGAAGGCCGAGGCGGCGAGCACCGCGATCATCGCCGGGTAGAGCGGAAGCACATAGTGGGGCAGCTTGGTCGGCGTCGCCTCGAGCACGATCCAGAACGGCAAGACCCAGGCGACCGCCGCGGTGAGGAGCGCGCTTCGCCGCTTCTCCCAGGCCCAGCGCGCGGCCCCGGGGATCAGCGCGGCCCAGGGCCAGAGCGTCAGCCAGACCAGCAGGAGATAGAGCCCCGGCGGGCCCCAATGCTTCTCCTGCCCCTCGGCGAGCTTGCCAAGCAGGTCGCGACCGACGCTCTCGGCGAAGAACGCGCCGTCGGAGATCACCCAGATCGCCACCAGCCAGGGCGCGACCAGCAGCGCGAGCAGCGGCAGGCCGATCAGCGGGCGGAGCCGGCCGAGCGGCGGGCGGCGTCGGCGGAGCGCCCAGAGGCCGAGAAGGGCGAGCGCCAGGATTGTCGGCACGATCGGCCCTTTGAGCAGCACGGCCCCTGCGAGCGCGACCCAGACGCCGAGCGCCGCGCCGAGCCCGGGGCGCTCCTCGGCGGGGAGGAGCCGCGCGAGCCCGCCGAAGGCCACCACTGCGGTCAGCAGCATCATCGCGTCGGTCTTGGCGATGTTCGCCTCGGTCATCGCGAGCAGCGTCGTGCCGAGCATCAGCGCCGCGAGCGTCGCGGTCCGCGCCCCGACCAGCGGCGCGAGCGCCCAGGGCAGCAGCAGCGCGGCCCCGACGACGCCGAGCAGCGAGGGCAGCCGGTAGGCCCAGATCCCCGCCGCCTCGGGCCCGCCTGCGGCCGTCGCCGCGCCCGCCTGGAGCCAGTAGATCCCGGCGGGCTTCTTCCAGCGCGGCTCGTCCTGGAAGCGGATATCGACGAATTCGCCGGTCTCGAGCATCTGCTTCGAGGCCTGGGCAAAGCGGCCCTCGTCACGGTCGGTGACCGGCAGGCTGACAAGGCCGGGGAGCGTTGCGAGGAGCGCGGCCGCGAGGATCACGAGGCTGCGGTGCCAGAACGAGCGGGCGGCGAAGGCCAGCAGGCGGGCGAGCCCGCGCTCGGCCCGGTCCATCAGCGTGCCGCGCGCGGCGGGGGCGGACGGGGCGCCCGTCGTCCGGGCGGTGGAGCCGGTCGGGCCCGCCATCGCGCCGCCTGCGCCCCGGCCTCAGTCGGCCACGGGCGGGCTGGCCGGGCCGGGATCGCTGCCCGGTGCCGGGGCGGGCGCCGGCGCCCCGCCCGCGCCGGTGTCGGCGGGCCCGATATCGCCCGCGCTCGGCAGCGAGGGGAGCGGGAAGGCCGGCGCCGGGCCGGTGGCGCCGCCATCGCCGGCAGGGGCAGTGTCGGGTGCCGGAGGCAGGTCGGGCAGCGGGATCGCGCCCTCGGCGCCGCCCTCGAGATCGATCACCGATCCGCCCGTCGGGTCGCCGCCCGCGAGGATCGCCAGCGTGATCGAGGTGGCGAGGAAGGCGCTCGCCAGCGCCCAGGTGAGCTTCGACAGTGCGGTCGCCGCGCCCCGCGAGGAGACGAGCCCGCCGCCGCCTCCGCCGCCGATGCCGAGCGCCCCGCCCTCGGAGCGCTGCAGCAGCACCACCGCGATCAGGCAGATCGCGATCAGGAGATGGATCACAAGGATGATGTTCTGCATCGCCGTCATGTCCTCGGGGCGGGTCATCGGCCGGCTCAGCGGCAGGATCGGGGCCGTGCGTCGGCCGCGACCGAGCACTGGCACCGGCGCTCGCTCCCTATCGCCTCGCTCGCCGTCTGTCGACCCCACGGGCGAAAAGCGGCCCGCGGAGTGCCATCCGGGCGGGCGATCCCGGGCCCGCCTCAGCGCGTGGGGTCCGCCCAGGCCGCGGCAATCCGCGCCGCGCCGTCAACCACCGTGGCGAAGCCCGAGGCGGTCTCCTCCGCGGCCTCGATCATGCGGCTCGCGGCGGTGGCGGGGGCGAGCGGGATCGTGCCGGTCACCTCGCAGCCGTCGAAAGAGAGCCGCGCGCCAACGCTCTCGGCGAGGCGTATCATCGGGAGATTGTCGCGCGTGGTCATCACCACGACCTCGTGCATGCCGAGATGGGAGGCGCGGCGCAGCACCCGGCGCATCAGCCCCTGGCCGACCCCGCGGCGGCGCCAGTCGGGCTCGACCGTGAAGGCGGCCTCGCCCCCGCCGGGCATCGCGAAGAGCTCGGCCACCCCGCGGAGCGCGCCGTCGCAGAACCAGCCGATGGCGTGGGCACCGGGGCCGAGGATCGCCTGGGCATGGCGCTCGAAATCCGCCTTGCGCATCCGCCGCAGGAACCGACGTCGGATGCAGTCATCGGGCAACCGCTGCCAGTGGGCAACGACCAGAGGGGCATCGGATCGTGCGAGCCCTCCGTACCAGGCCGGACAGGCCTTCGCGCTCATCATTCACCACTCCGTCGGGACCATGCGAGAGCCCCGGACGCCTCCGGCGACGGGTCTTGGCGCTCCGTCTTGGTTCGCCATTTAGTCCCGCCGGGTGTCGGCCGGAAGGGCATCCCGGCCATGCCGCAGATTTGTCGCGGAGGTGTTGTTGCGCCGCACCAAACGGCGCGGAATGCGGCAGGGCCTCAGGTGCCCTCCGCGCCCTCGGCCTCGTCGACGACATACTGGCCGCTGAGGCGCCGCCGGATGATCGCCCAGGAGAGCCCGACCCCGAGGATCAAGCCGACGCCGATCAGGATGATCCAGTCGATCACCCCCGGTTGGGACAGGCTGAGCACGCCGTAATAGGTCATCGACCACACGATCGCAGCCACCAGGAGCCCCACCAGCACGACGCCGGCGATCCGGATCGAGTTGAGCGTCGCCCGGATCAGCACGACATAGGCGATGAGCAACACCAGGCCGACCAACACCTTGAGCGGCAGGTTGGTCTCAAAGCCGCCGCGCAACCAGTGGAAATAGGAGTATCCGGCCGGGTTGTAGGTGGCGAAGACGATCAGGATCGACGCCAGCACCCGCGAGATAAACTGCAGCAGGAAATGTCTGTCGCGTCGGTCCATTTCGGCCTCCGATTCCGTTGGGCACACTCAAGCGGGCTTATACAGGTCCGACGCCGAGAGGCCAACGCTTGCGCGGTCCTCAGGCCACGGCCACTTGCCGGCCGCGGCCCGACAGCGCATCTAGAGACCGGATGCAGATGCCGGATCCCGAGATGCCCCGCCCGATCACCGAGGACGACGTTTCCGCCGCGCTCGCGCTCGCGCCGCCGGGCCAGGCGGGCGATCAGGGCGCGGAGGCCGTGGGGTCGGTGCGACCGGCCGCGGTGCTCTGCGGGCTCGTGCCGCGCGCCGCGGGGCTCGGGGTGGTGCTGACGCGCCGGGCGGCGCATCTGCGCAACCATGCCGGGCAGATCTCGTTTCCCGGAGGCCGTCTCGACCCCGGTGACCCGGATGCGCTCGCCGCCGCGCTCCGCGAATCGCAGGAGGAGATCGGCCTCGCCGCGGGCCAGGTGCGGGTGCTCGGCGAGCTCGACAGCTACCTCACGATCACGGGGTTCCGCGTGCGCCCCTTCGTCGGCATCGTCGATCCGCGCTTCGAGGCGCAGCCCGACCGCGCGGAGGTCGATCTCGTCTTCGAGGCTCCGCTCGACTTCCTGATGGACCCGGTCAACCGACAGCGCAGCAGCTACATGCGCGGCGCCGAGCGGCGGCACTACTGGGCGATGCCGTGGGACGGCCATTACATCTGGGGCGCGACCGCGGCGATGCTGAAGGGTCTGTCCGACCGGCTCGGGCGGGTTGCGGCCGCCGGCTCGCCGGCCGAGGGGGCCGGGTGAGCGCCCCGCCCCCGATCGCCCGCCCGATCGCACCCCCGGGCGCCCCCGGGAGCGCCCCCGGGATCGCCCCCGGGAGCACCCCCGTGACCCCCGCTGGGACCGCTCCCCGGATCACGGAGGACTGGATCGGGCAGGGCGCGGCGCCGGTGGTGATTGCGGCGCTCGGGGGCGCTGCGTTCTTCGTCGGCGGCTGCGTGCGCAACGCGCTTCTGGGCGCTCCGGCGACCGATCTCGATCTCGCCACGCCGCTGACCCCCGAGGCCGTGACCGAGCGTCTCGAGGCGGCGGGGCTCAAGGCGGTCCCGACGGGCATCGAGCACGGCACGATCACGGCGGTCTGGGAGGGCCACCCGGTCGAGATCACCACCTTCCGCGCCGATGTCGAGACCGACGGGCGCCGCGCTGTGGTGCGCTTCACCACCGATATGGCCGAGGACGCGGCCCGGCGCGATTTCACCGTCAACGCGCTCTATGCGGATGCCGAGGGGCAGGTGCTCGACCCGATCGGCGGCCTGCCCGATCTCCGCGCGCGGCGCCTGCGCTTCATCGGCGACCCGGTGGCGCGGATCCGGGAGGACCGGCTGCGCATCCTGCGCTTCTTCCGGTTCACCGCCTGGTATGCCGAGGGGATGGATGCGGGCGGCCTCGCGGCGTGTCGGGCCGAGGCTGTCGGCGTCGAGGCGCTCGCCCATGAGCGGCTCGGCACCGAGATGCGCAAGCTCCTCGCAGCACCCGACCCGGTGGCCGCGACCTCAGCGATGGCCGAGGCGGGGGTGCTCGCCCGCGTGCTGCCGGGTGCGGAGGCGGCCCCGCTCGCCGCGCTGCTCGCCCGAGAGCGGGCGGCGGGTATGGGGCCGCACTGGCCGACACGGCTTGCGGCGGTCGGAGGGCAGGACCCCGAAGCCGCGCTGCGGCTCAGCCGGGCGGAGGGCCGTCTCCTGGCGGCCATTTTGCGCGTGGCCGAGGCGCAAATGCCCCCGGCCCAGGCGGCCGAGGCCGAGGGCGCGGAGGCGGCGCGGGCCGGCAGCCTTGTGCGTGCGGCCCGGCGGGGCAGCCCGCTGCCCGAGGATTTCGAGGCCGCCATCGCGCGAGGGACGGGTGCGGTGATGCCGCTCGCCGCCGCCGACCTTATCGCCGCCGGGTGGCGCCCGGGGCCGGCGCTCGGCCGGGCGCTCGCCGAGGCCCGCGCCCTTTGGCGCGCGAGCGATTTCACGCTGGACAGGGCGGCGCTGATCGAGGAGGTTGGCGGCAAAGGTCAGTGAGGCTGACCAAATACCCCGCCACCCCGCCGTCCGCCAAGGACCCGTGCCGATGCCGCTCGATCAGATCCTCGCCCTCGCGGGCTTCGCCTTCGCCGGGACCTGGACCCCGGGGCCCAACAACATGATGCTCGCCTCCTCGGGCGCGACCTTCGGCTGGCGGCGCACGGTGCCCCATGCGATGGGCGTGGCGCTCGGCTTCCCGACGATGCTGTTCCTGATCGCGCTCGGGCTCGGCGAGGTGTTCCAGTCCTCGCCCACGCTCAGGACCGTGCTGACCTGGGCGGGCGGCGCGGTGATGCTCTGGCTCGCCTGGCGGATCGGGACGGCCTCGGCCGCCGGCAGCGGGCCACGGCGCTCGCGCCCGCTGAGCTTTCTCGAGGCGGCGGGGTTTCAGTGGATCAACCCGAAAGCCTGGCTGCTCGCGATCGGCGTGGCGGCGACCTATGCCTCAGGCGCGGCGCCGGTGCTAGAGGCGGCGGTTGCGGCCGGGGTGTTCGTGCTGGCGGGGCTCACCTCGTCGCAGGGCTGGAGCGGGTTCGGTGCCGTGCTCGCGCGCGTGCTGGGGACGGGGACCCGGCTCCGCGTCTTCAACGCCGCGATGGGCGTGTTGCTGGCGCTCTCGGCGATCTGGCTCGTGGCCGACGGGGTCTCCGCCTAGCGCTGACCGCGGTTTCGGCGCTCGGCCCGCCACCAGGGATCAGCGGCGAGTGCGCGGCGGAGCGGGGTGTCGGTCGCGACCGGCGCGCTCTCGATATAGCGGACCGCCTCGGCGAGCCCGCTCTCGGGCAGCGTCCGCAGATAGGCGATGGCCGTCTCGATGGCAAAGGTCCGCCCCGTGATCTCGGCAAAGTTGCCGGGCAGATCGGTCCAGACGGCGCCGGCCCATCCCGCGGCCGCACACCAGTCGGCGACCCGTTCGGCAACCCGCGGCGTGCTCGCCTGCATCGCGCCGCTCACACGACAGACCGCGCCGATCCGCTCGACGGGCGCGCGCTCGCGCGCCGCGAGATCGGCTACCGCCTCGCCGACCCCGCCCCGCCGCGACGCGATTACATGGGACGGGCAGGGCACGCCGTGGGTTTCGTCGACCACGACCGTCAGGGCCTGGCGCCGCTTGGCGCTCACCCGCGCAAACTCAAGCGGCAGCGCCGGGCCTGCACCCATCTGCCAGCCGCCCTCCACGCTCTCCGCCAGGGTGTCGAGGTCCCAGATCAGCGACCCCCAGCCGATCACCGCGTATCGCGCCATGCTCTCCTCGGGTCAGCCCTGCCCCGCGGCGTCTCACATCCGCGAACATCCGCGTCAACCGGGCATCGCACCTCCTGCGCGCCGGGACCCGCGAGGCTATCTTCGCAGCAGCCGACCCGACAGCAACGCCGCGAAGGACCCGCCATGACAGAGATCGCCCTGCCACCCCGCCCCGCCAGCCGTCCGACCCGCCGGCGCGCGCTCGCCCTCATCTGCATCGGCGGGGCCGGCTTGGCCGCAGGCTGCGCACCGACGCCGAGCGGCCCGCCCGTCGCCACCGCGACCGAGCCCGCCGTCGGCGCGGATGCCCTCGTCACCGCGGTCGGCGCCTTCGAGGGCCGCTCGGACCATGTCACCAGCGGCGGCGCCCGGGTGGTGCGCAGCGGCGGGCAGTGGGTGATCGAGCTCGGCGAGGACTTCTTCTTCGACGGCGCGCCCGATCCGCGCATTGGCCTCGGCAATGACGGCTATGTCCCGGGCACGCTGCTCTCGCCGCTCCGGGCCAATGAGGGCCGCCAAGCCTATGCGCTTCGCCCCGATCTCGACATCGGCGACTACACCGAGGTCTGGCTCTGGTGCGAGCGCTTCTCGGTGCCGCTCGGGGTCGCGCCCCTCACGCTGGTCTGACCGGAGCGGCGCTTGCGCCCGTCCCCGCCCGATGCGATTGTCGCCTGAGGTGGACAAGGGGGGCGCATGTCGGTCCGCGACCGCGAGATCCTGAAGGCCAACGAGGCCTTCTACCGGGCCATGCAACAGGGCGACCGGGAGGCGATGGACCGCCTCTGGGCCCGTCAGGGACAGGTGATCTGCACCCATCCCGGCCGCGCGATGCTGGTCGGGCGCGCGGCGGTGATGGAGAGCTGGGAGCTCATCCTCGACCCACGCCACCCGCTGGCGATCCTCTGCGAGGAGCCCTCGGCCGTGGTCACCGGAGCCACGGCGCTTGTCCTCTGTGTCGAGCGGCTCGACGGGGTCGCGCTGATGGCGGTCAATCTCTACCGGCTCGAGGACGGCCAGTGGCGGATGACCGCGCATCAGGCCGCCCAGCTTCCCTGACGCGCGGCGCTCAGACGAAGACGGCGCGGCTGTCGGCCGGCGCCTCGTCGCGCTCATGCATCCCGTAGTCGCGGATGATCCCCGCAACGCGCAGGCGATACCCCGCGAAGAGCCCGTCGCGCCCCATGGCCTGATAGCGCCGGTGCACGCTGTGGGTGCGCCAGGCCGCCACCGCCGCCTCGTCGCGCCAGATCGAGAGCGAGAGCAGCTTGCCCGGCGTCGTCAGGCTCTCGAACCGCTCGACCGAGACGAACCCGTCCATCTCTTCCAGCATCGGGCGCAGTTTCGCGGCGTGGTCGAGATAGCTCTCCATCTGCCCGTCGGCGGGCTCGACCTCGAAGATGACGGCGATCATGGCGGCTCCTCGCGTTGACAGCCCCTCTGCCCCGGGACTATCAGACGCATTCTTCGGCCGAAAGGCCGCCCGTTGCGCCCCGTGACCCGGTCTTCGAGACCCGGTCTGTCGTCCCGAAAGGGCAGAGGAGGGGCGCGCCAACCTTTTGCGCCAGAGGTGCACGCATGACCAAGCGGACCGCCGCCAAGTACAAGATCGACCGCCGGATGGGCGAGAACATCTGGGGTCGCCCGAAATCCCCGGTCAACCGCCGCGAATACGGCCCGGGCCAGCACGGCCAGCGGCGCAAGGGCAAGATGTCGGACTTCGGCCTGCAG
>CAYORO010000131.1:0-10204 GCA_964406355.1 uncultured Limibaculum sp. | reverse complement strand
CCTTCTCGGTCAGGTCGACGCAGAAGCGCTTGAGCGCCTCCTCCTTGCCCATCTGGGCCGGCGCCATCGCACCCGAGGCCTCGCCCGGCACGGCGCCGCCGCCGACCGCGGAGCCGTCCTTGGGCGCGAGATGGTCTTCCGGCGAGCCCTCGATGATCTCCATCAGGTTTTCCGAGAGATCGTCGCTCTTGATCTTCTTGAACTCGGACGAGATGGCGATGAAGGCATTGGTCAGCGTCGGCGTCTTGACGAGGCCGAGCGCAAGATGCCCGGTCCGCGCGTGGTTCGAGTTGAACTGGAGCGAGGCATAGACCCAGGCGCGTTCCACCGCCTCCTCGAGATGGGGCGAGAGATCCGAGATCGCGGTCGCGCCGCGCGGCAGCATGTCGAGCGCCGCTGTGATGTCGCGCACCAGATGGGCGGCGTCCACCTCGTAGTGCTTGATCACCCGGTGCAGGTCGCTGTCCTGAAGTTGCAGGATCTGATGGATCCAATGGACGAGCTCGACATACGGGTTGCCCCGCATCTTGCAGAAGACGGTTGCGCTCTCGATCGCGCGGTATCCGAGCGCGTTGAGCTTGCCGAACAATGCGACCCGACTGATGCCTGACATATCCTCAGTTCCCCTCTTTCCGTTCTGCCGGGGTCTCCGTGTCCGGCCCCGGTTGCGTTTGCGGCGCCACGACGAGTTCGTCGGCGTCCTGTCCGTCCGGCCGCTGGCCGATCCACATCGTCCAGCCGAGCTCGCCCTGGCGCCCGAGGATCGCCCGCGGCACGTCTTCGTGCCGGAGCACGAGCCGGACATCCCAGGCCATGGTGTCGCCCGCATAGTTGCGCACGATCGAGCGGAGGCGACGGAGACTGTCGCCCCCCGGCAGGAGGCGGTGATAGGCGCCGAGCGTCAAGGGGCCTATGCGGATGCGAAACTTCGCCTGCCGGCTCCAAACCTGCTCGCCGACGGTGATCGAGAGGCCGAGCTGGTCGCGCGCGCGCCCGGTCGGAAAGGCGAAGCGCTCGCGCATGTCGAGCGTCAGCCAGCAGCCGACGAAGCTCTCGATCGACACTTTTGCCCGGAAGAAGTGCGAGACGATGGCCAGCAACCCCTCTTCGTTGCGCGGCCCCTGGGCGAGGCGACCGGCGAAGTGCTGTTTGGCCGTGTCCGGCATCTCGTCGCGATCGACGAAGCCGCCGCCGAGAAGCCCCGCGACCGCCGCCACCTTCTCGCCGAAGGGATCGTCGTCGTCGCGATCGAAACAGGGCGCGGGCTCGGCCTGCGCCCAGGCCCGATAGAACAGCGCGAACATCCTGTGGTGGAACATGTTGGCGAAGCTCACCAAGGTCCGGTCGCGCTCGTTGCGCATGCGCGACCGTGCGTATTCGGTGAGGTGGAGCGGCATCGGCCCGTTCGGCCCCCAGAGGCCGAAGAAGCGGTTCACGAGGTGTCCGTTGTTCTCGCCCTTGGCGGGCTTGAAATCGAGCACCGTCGAGGGCGGGAACGCGAGCTCGGGCTCCTGGGTGAGCCGGATCGGGTCCTGCGCTGGCTTGCGCGCCCGACCGAGCCGCGGCGCATCGAGATAGACGGCCTCGATCAGCCTCAGTGCCTTGAAGATGTGAAAGCGCTCGGGCTCCCGCGCCAGCAACTCGAGGCGGGTCAGATCAGGAGCCGATTTCCGCTCCTTGGACGCCATCGCGTGATCTCCCCTCGATCCTGGCTGCGGATCACCGTCTCGGTGAAGCTGTTGAGGGCGACGTACTTCGCGAAGAAGCGCTCGAGCACAGCCCCGAGCAGATACACCCCGGTGCCCTCGAAGAAGCTCTCATCGAACGCGACCTCGACCTCGACACCGCGCACCGCTGTCGTCAGCAACTGGTCGCGCAGGCGGCGCACGATCGGTCGCGAGCGCACATTGATGATGCCCTCGAGCTGCTTGTGCATCGCCCGGTCGCCGAGCGGGGCATAGATCGACAAGAGCTCGCGCAGCGCCGCGGCGCCGGAGCCCCGTTCGCTGTCCGAGATCGACAGATAGTTGAGGCTCAAATGGCTGATCAGCCGCCAGGCGCTGTCGCCCTGGCCGAGCGAGGGCCGCGGGCGTGTCGGCGAGACGATTGCGCGGATCTCGGCGACCGGCCCGCCCTCGGGCAGGTAGAAGTCGGTTCGCCCACTGCCGATCGACAGGATAAGCGGCAGGTCGCGGTTGGAGCAGGCGGCCACCACGGCGAGCTGCTCGATCGTTTTCGGATATGGCGCGTTCTCGCGGTCGACGAGGGAGAGGTACAGCTCCGAGCCCAGATACGAGGTGCGGGCGCCGCGGAGCCGCTGGCGTTCCGAGCGCTGGCGCATCCGGCGTTTCACGGCGTAATAGGCGGCATGGCTTTCGCCCGCGGCAGTCAGATCGTCGGCGCTGTAGAACGGACGAAACTCGACATCGTCCTCGCCCTGGCTGCCGATGCCGGTCACCCGCGTGAGGTGGTGCACTTCGAAATCCATCGGCGCCGTCCGGTCCGGCACCACATGGCTCTCGATATCCGTCTCCCGGACCCGGACCCGGTCGCAGCGCTTCTCGAAGAGGTTGATCGCCGGCACGACATGGAGGCGGAAGTTCTCGCGATCGATGGTCTCGCGCAGCCCGGGCGCGCTCTCGTTCATCAACACGTAGATGTCGAGCGCGGATTCGTCGGTGCGCGAGATCGCCGCCTGCAGGTGGGACAGCTCGATGAAGAAAAACCGCTGCGGCAGCGCGAAGTACTCTTGGAACAGCCGATAGCCGTCGAAGGACGGTCCGGGATAGGGCAGCAGCCGCTCCTCCTGCGAGAAACCCATCGGCCGGATCGGCCGCTCGCCCAACGGCAGATTGCCGCCGAGCCGCATGACCCAATCCGCACGCCGATTGGTCGAGCGACCAAATATCGCGACACCGTCCTTTGCAAGATGCTCGTAGAGCCGCCACGGCTGGCCGCCCTCGCCGTCAAGATACACCAGCAGCTTGTCGAGCGAGAGGTTGGACAGCGACTCGCCGGTCAGGTGTCGCAGACGCAGGCGGATGGCGGCGCGCGCATCGGGCACCTCGCCCATCCCGGTTGCCACCAGTTCGCCCCGGCCATCGATGTACTCCGCCTCACTGATCTCCAACGGCCAGAGGACGAGCTCGTTCCCGGTCGTGAACACACAGGCGGTGGTGTCGCCTTCACGCAGCGGGCTGCGCAACGCCGTGCCGCGCGGCAGCATATACCCATTCTCGAGACCGCCCTGGGTCGGATCGGGGCGGAGTTGTGCGATAATCATCGACGGCGTCGGCGCCACATAATGCGGGTAGACGATCTCCAACAGATGTTGGGTGAAGGTCGGATACTGCAGCGCGAGCTCGAGCTGAACCCGAGCGGAGAGGAAGGCGAACCCCTCCATCAGGCGCTCGACATAGGGATCGAGCACGTCGAGCCCCTCCATTCCGAGGCGCGCAGCCACCTTCGGAAAAGCCTCGGAAAATTCAGCTCCCATCTCGCGCAAGAAGCCGAGTTCCTGCTCGTAGTACTTGAGGAGCCGGGTATCCATCGCTGTGCCTTACAGGTCTTCTTCTTGGACCGTGATGCCTCCGTTCATATCGAGCGCCGTGCGCATATAGAGCTCGATCGGCATTGGCATTGCCCAAAGCTCGCCGCTCATGATCAGCGACAAGACGACCTCGTGTCCTTTGACCTCTTCGTCAAGTTTGATGTCGAGGGTTTCGGGAATGACGCGCGGCTCGAAGGTCTGAACAACCGCCTTGATGCGCCTTGGCAGATCCTTCGCCTTCACAAACGACGACAGCCCGCCGAACATATCCGGTGACCCGTAATTGATCACCGACATCTGCGCCCGAGGATATCTCGTCAGGTCGATCACAGCCTCGAGATTAACAGTATTCAACAAACTAACGAGATCGCGAAGCACAATCATCTTCAGTTGATCCATGTCCATAACGCGTTCGTCAGCGGTCTCCGTGCGCTTCTCGGGGTTATCATCCGTCAATCTGTCAAGCAGCGACGGCTGAAGCCGCTCGGCGACGATCGAACTAGTCATGGCCGACCGCGGCGCTGTCATCTCCGCCCGGGGTCCCGGCCGCGTCGCCGCCGCTGGCCGCGTCGTCGGGCATAAGCTCCACATCCAATGTCAGGTCGCGGACATCCATCAGCGCCATTTCCGCGACATCCGTTGCGATCACCCGCTGACCATGGCCAACGAAAGTCTCGCCGCCAATATCGACCCATTCAGTCGCGCGCGACAGCTTGAGATGACTGTCTCCCGTTTCGATCGTTCCCGCATAGCGCGTCGGCACAAAACCTGGCATCTCGCCACCGGCCGCCACGGTCACAACAACAGGCGTCCAGACACGATCTCGCAAGTCGGTCGGCGCCTCTATTTTCAGCGATACAATGCGGTTGAAAGGCAGCCAATAATACTGACCATTCAGGATGATCTCCAAGATGGGCCCAAGCCGCATATCCGCGTCGGCGATCCAGGAAAACCGATCTCCATTCATCGTACCGGATGTCGTCGGCGCATCCGCAAATGCTTGATCACGCAGCGCCTTTGCCGAGGCGGCATCCCCCCGGGCCAGCAAACCCAGCGACTCTACGAGCAGGGCGATCCACTGCTGTGGCTCGCCAAATACAAGTGGCCCGGTCTCACCACGGAACACGCGGTCGCGCACGAGTTCGCAAGCAATCGCCTCGCGATAAGCCTGCGCCATCGGCATCGCAGCCACGTCCAGCTTTGCGCAGATTTGCAGTTGGGCAACCGCCCGCGTCCAGTCCCCGATCGCACACAAAAGCTGAAACAGAAAAACTCGGTTCTTCGGGTCGCTCGGATCTGCCTTAACTTCATCCTTCAAGGCCGCCAAGGCGTCGTCAAGATCACCGTCCTTCACAAAGTCCAGCGCGGTCATCCTACTCTCCTCGGCCGGATTGACGTCCCAAGTTAAGAGTGGCGCGCATCTTCACCCAATGTCAAGCGTTGGACGCCACACAAGTAAACTACGTCACCGACCCACATTGTCACCTTTGTTCAATGTCTTGTCATATCGAGCCTCGGAAAAGGTGTTCTCATCAGGCCTCAGATCTTCCGGAGGCTTGACCCCCGCATATCTAAAAAAGAACTCTTTGTACTCCAGCTGGATTGTGTCCGTAGCCTGGTCCGCCCCTGTTTGCTGAAAGTTCACGCTTTTGATAGTCACCCTTTCAAGTTCAATTCGCAGGTATTCTTTGTAGTTCGCGCGCAGCAATATGGTTGCCTTAGGAAATTCCGCCGCCTCAACCATACCGACAATGTACTTCGCGGTTGCCCAGTCAGTGAACTTCTGAATCTGAACTTCCTTACACTTCACTTTGTCAGTACTAGCTGTGTTGCCGGTCTTTCCCTCTGTTTCCA
The DNA here is from genome assembly GCA_964406355.1 of uncultured Limibaculum sp. Lineage (GTDB taxonomy): Bacteria > Pseudomonadota > Alphaproteobacteria > Rhodobacterales > Rhodobacteraceae > Thermohalobaculum. The sequence goes on along the minus strand of CAYORO010000131.1, from coordinate 4,800 downwards.
CGCCAAATGTAACGGAGTTGATCTCGGACGCATACCCGTACCAAGTCTCTTCGTCGCTATCGTAAGATTCACCGAGAATTTCGACAGTCCCGCCACCCTCGATTCGACCAGGGTCGCTAAAGATTATATAGGCGTCATTTTGCGAGTCAGACATAAGTTCACCGTGTCATCGAAAATTAAGGACTGGCCTCAGATTCCAACGTCAAGCTAGAAGCATAGCGGCGTGCCAGATCGACACGCCGCTAACTCCATCAACCAAGGTCGACCCTCAAGCCTCGATTACGAAGGCAGGCTCATTGCACACCCGGCTCCAGTTTGCCTGCGGCTCAATCGCATTGAAGTTGCCTTGCTGGGTCTGCTCGTAATATTTTACGTTCATTGCCCCCCAGTCGAGTACAAACGAGTCCTCAGCCTGATCCTCGCCCGACTGCGAAAACTCAAGCTCAGACAAAATGCACATCTTAAACGTCATTTCAATGTACGGCTTGTTGTTCGACCGGAGCATAATGTAGACGTCCATAAATGTGGACCCATTGGCGAGATGGAACAGCAATTGGGTGGTAGCTTTGTCAGAGAACTTCTTGCAGGTCAAGCGATCAAATTTCACTTTGCCTGCGCCTGCACCACCCCCCGTTGAAGAGCCGATGTTGGTCGAATTTTCGCCCTTCACAGAAAACTCTGTAAGTTCGAATGCATTACCTGCATACAACGTAGCGTCTTTATCGTTCGACTCGCCTACAATGAATGGGTCAAAATCCCCAGGGATGTCGTCGTTTTCAATACTGGTCATCCACATCAGGACGTCTTGAGGTTCAGCATCAGCCATCTGTGTTCACTCCATTGTTCGCCATGACAAACGGCGTTTCCGAAAAATACGAAAGCGGCTGCTTTCGCCTGATCAACCGCCCTTTTCGGACGGAAGCTTAGAGACCAGTCGGAGAGATACTGAGAGGCCCTCCAACTGGTAATGCGGGCGAAGGAAAAATTTCGAAGTGTAATACCCAGGGTTTCCTTCGACTTCCTCTACGATTACCTGCGCCTGGGCAAGCGGCTTGCGCGCCTTTATCCGTTCACTCGATGACGCACCGCTATCGACATATTGGGAAATCCACCGGTTCAGCCACTGCTCCATGTCGTTGCGCTCTTTGAACGACCCGATTTTGTCGCGCACCATGCACTTCAAGTAATGTGCGAAGCGACATACCGGGAAGAGATACGGCAGCCGAGCCGATAGGTTGGCGTTTGCGGTCGCGTCCGGGTCTTCGTACTCGAACGGCTTTTGCAACGATTGGGCACCAATGAACGCGGCGACGTCCGAGTTCTTGCGGTGGATGAGCGGCATCATCCCGTTCTTCGCCAGCTCGGCCTCGCGCCGGTCGGAGATGGCGATCTCTGTTGGACACTTCATATCCACTCCGCCGTCGTCCGTTGGGAAAGTGTGTGTCGGTAAGTTTGGGACGGCACCGCCAGACTCGACACCACGGATCCGGGTGCACCACCCATACATCTTGTGCGCGCGATTAATGTTCACAGCCATACCGTAGGCAGCGTTCACCCAGCAGTACTTATTGTGATCCGAGCCGTCGGTATCTTCCTCAAAGTCAAACTCATCAACCGGATTGGTCTTGGCACCGTAGGGATAGCGACCGAGAAACCGCGGCATTGCCATTCCGATGTAGCGGCTGTCCTCGCTCTCGCGGAGCGACCGCCAAGGCGCATATTCAGCTGTCTGGAAGATCTTGGTCAGGTCGCGAGGGTTGGACAACTCCTGCCAGCTGTCCATCTGAAACAGCGTCGGAGACGGAGCTGTCATAAGTGGTGAGTGGGCCGCAGCCATGACTTTGCTGAGCTCACTTAGCAACTCAACGTCGGGCGGGCTATGATCGAAATAGTAATCTGCGACAAAACAACCATATGGTTCACCACCGAATTGACCGTACTCTTCTTCGTAGATCTTCTTAAAGAGCGGCGACTGATCCCAGGCGGTTCCTTTGAATTTTTTCAGTGTTTTGCCAACATCCTTCTTGGAGATGTTCATGACCCTGATTTTGAGGCCCTCGTCCGTCTCGGTATTGTTGACGAGATAATGGAGGCCGCGCCAAGCACTTTCCAGCTTCTGAAAATCCGGGTGGTGCAGGATCTCGTTGACCTGCTCGCTCAGTTTCCGATCGATCTCTGCAATCATCGACTCGATCGAGCGAAGCGTGTCGTTGGAGAGCAACGCCGAATTCTTGAGAGCCTCTTCGGCAAACGTCTTGACCGCGTCGGCAACCGCCTCGCCAGCGATTTTGGATTTCGGACGAAACTCCTGTTCGAGGAGGCGACTGAACTCGTCTGCCTCGAACGCAGTTGCGCCTTCGGCAGCGCCGACCTGGGCTTCTGTATCTGCCATCAGATCAATCCTCCTCGTTCTCGGTCGTCGGACTGCCGACATTGAGCTTCGGCGCCGACGACAGCGCCTGCAGCATCGCCGGATCCTTCATGATGTTGCCGATCAGGTCCTCCGCACCGGACTTGCCGTCCATGTAGGTCAGCAGATTGGCGAGCTGGGTGCGCGCCTCGAGCAGCTTGCGCAGCGGCTCGATCTTGCGCGCAATCGCTCCCGGCGTGAAGTCGTCCATGGTTTCGAACGTGATAGCCACGGGCAAGTTGCCTTCGCCGGTCAGTGTGTTGGGCACGCTAAACGCGACGCGCGGCTTCATTGATTTCATGCGATTGTCGAAGTTGTCGACATCAATTTCAAGAAACTTCCGATCTGCCACAGGCGGCAGGGGATCTTCCGGCTTGCCGCTGAGATCCGACATCACGCCCATAATGAAAGGCAATTGCACCTTTTTATCTGAGCCATAAACTTCGACGTCGTATTCGATCTGGACGCGCGGTGCGCGGTTACGTGCGATGAATTTCTGACTGCTCTCCGACATAGCCGCGTCCTCCCTAATGAACCCGAGTTGGAGTAAACGCGAGCCGGCCCCGACTCGTCAAGGAAAGAGAAGCTGCGGCAGGCATCACTTGCGACCTCCGCCCTTGTCACCGCCGTCCGCCTCGTCCTCGGACGCGGCCGACCCTGCGATGACGCGAAAGTGGTCGATGCCCTGGGGCGCGAGATCCTGCAGGATCGTCTCGAAATCCGACATTACCAAACGCTGCGCCCGGCGGAGCAGCATCGGCAGTGGGCTGGAGGGCTCGTGCCGCGTATAATAGTCGCAAATCCGATCTATGGCCGTCATGACGTCTTCGCGGCTGGCGATCTGGCCCACACCGCGCGGCCCACCCGTCGGTGCGGCTTTCGCGGTGGGCTGGGCCGCCAACTCCTCGTCGCTGCCGTCCGTGATCGGTTCGTCCGCAGCGTCCTCGGGCTCGACCGCATCGCTCTCGACGTATTCGGCGAGCGATTGTTCCATCACATAGAGGTACTTGGCGAGAGCCTGGAGGTCGGGGCCAAATCCGGGTGTGTTTTCGTCAAAGATCTGGTCGATGACCTTGAGGTCGGCCCGTGTGCTCTTGATGGCCTCAAAGCGGGCCTTCAGCTTGTCGGCCGGCGTGTCCTGGAACGCAGCGGAGATGAGGTTCTGGTCGACTTGCTCGTCGGCGGCCGCGGTGAACTCGTTGCGTGTGATCAGGATCTCACGAAGCCCGAAGCGCCCGACGCGCATGGACTCCGCCAGCGGCGCAAGCCGCAGCGAGCGCAGCATCATCTCGGGATCGGCGAGGCCACGGACACAGTTCACCCGCTCGGTGGGGTCGTTGTCTTCCTCGGCATCGAGCTGGGGATGGCAGGTGTCCCAATACTCCTCGAGGCAGCGGCGCACATAGTTGACCGCGTTGGCAAAGCCCGTGATCCCTTCCTCGCGGAGCACCGCGTGGGTGTAATGCAGGGCGGCCCTGAGGTCGTGGCTGCGTTCCAGCACCTGCTCGGCGAGCTCGAGCACTTTGCCGTAGTCGGGCTCCTCGGCCGGGACGATGGTCTTGCCGATCTGGCGCTCCGGCGTGAACTGCGCAGCCCGCTCCAGTTCGAGAAACTGCAGATCGTCTTCAAGATTGGGGCCGCTCGGCGCATCGTCGCCCAAGCTCTGCAGAAGTTTGTCGGTGTCGAGTGCCATGTTCGTTCTCCGACCCGTGCGGATGCCTGCAAAGCAGGCCGCATCGAAACTCTTCTCTCAAATCCACAAACTTCCGTCGCCCGTCCGATCTATGCGAGCGGGAGCGGATCGGCAAGATGTCAGTGCCGCTGGCCACAAAAAAGATCGCGTCACAGCGGCTGGGAGCAGGGATCTTAGTTGCCGCCGGCTCAGGGGCGGACGGTGCCGTCGCCCGCGACGAGATACTTAAAACTCGTGAGTTGTTCGGCGCCGACCGGACCGCGGGCGTGGAGCTTGCCGGTGGCGATGCCGATTTCCGCCCCCATGCCGAACTCGCCGCCATCGGCGAACTGGGTCGAGGCGTTGCGCATCAGGATCGCGCTGTCGAGACCTGCGAAGAACCGCGCGGCCTTGGCGTCGCTCTCGGTGATAATCGCTTCGGTATGGCCCGAGCCATGGGTGCGGATATGCGCCATCGCCTCGTCGATGTCGCCGACGACGCGCGCGGCGATGTCCATCGAGAGGTATTCATGGCCCCAATCCTCCGGGGTGGCAGGCACGACGCGCGGGTCGAGCGCGGCGATCTCGGTGCAGCCATGGACGGTGACGCCGGCCTCGAGGAGGTCGCCGATCAGGATGGCGCCGAGATCATGGGCAAGCGGGCGGTCGATCAGCAGGCACTCGGCGGCGCCGCAGATCCCGGTGCGCCGGGTCTTGG
>CAYORO010000130.1:0-10253 GCA_964406355.1 uncultured Limibaculum sp. | reverse complement strand
TCGAGCACGACCGGCAGCGCCAGATCCGGATCAAACGCCGTCTCGGCCGCATCAACCGCCGGGTTGCGCCCAACAGGGAGCAGCGCAACCGACGGGCCGATCCCGCCATTGTCGTCCAGCACGCCCGTGACGGTGTCGGTGGTCGTGTCGGGGACCTCGTCGAGGTTGCTGTCGATCATCACCAGTTCGGTCTCGGCGAAGATCTGCTCGGGCGCCACGGTCTGCGGGCTCTCGCCATCGACGGTGAACTGGTCGCCCACGATGTTCTGCCCGATCAGGATGAGCGAGCCGTCGCCCTGGAACCCGACCTCGTCCTCCCCGTCGGGCTCGACCGTGTTGCCCGAGACGATGCTGTTGACGAGTACGATGTCGCCGTCATCCGAGCCGATGCCGCCCGAATTCGCCTCCTCACCAACAGCCGCATTTCCTGTAACCGTGCTATTGATCACAAATACAGATGTGGTCAAACCCGGATTTGAATAACCTGAGTTCGCTTCAGAAAGGTAAATACCGCCGCCTTCGCCGCCATAGACCTGGTTATTTGCGACCACGGAGTTGAGAACGATAATGTCGCCATTGTCGTTCTGGATGCCACCGCCCTCGTCGCCGGGCCCTGTACCGTCGTAGTCAGCCCCAGAGAAGTTGTTGGTGACGATGCTGTTGATCACGATCAGCGGCACCGTTCCGCCGTCTTCTTCCCCGCCACCGCCAATATAGAGGCCGCCGCCCTCCTCACCGGCGACATTGCCGGAGACAAGGCTGGAGACCACGGTCAGGGCACCGGTCAGGAGATAGATGCCGCCGCCCTCATCATCGGTGATGTTGTCGACGATCCGGCTGCGCACGACGAGCACATCGCCGCCCTCGCCATAGATCGCACCGCCCTCGCCATTGTAGCCGATGGGATCGAGCGCGACGGTGTTGTTGCGCGCAAACTCGCTGTCGAAGATCCGGACATTGCTGTCATAGGTCCGGATCGCGCCGCCTTCGTCGCCTGCATAGTTGTCGTTGAAGGTGCTGTCCCGGATCTCGAGATCGCCGCCGACGATCAGAAGCGCGCCGCCATTGCCGACACCGTCGGACCCCTCCTCAACCGAGTCTAGCCCGCGGAAGGCGCGGTTGGCGCTGAGATCGCTCGACAGGATCGTGACATCGCCCTGGGCGAAGACCCCGCCGCCTCCGGGTCGCTCGCCGCGGTCGACGTCGTAGATATAGATGTTGGACCCCACCGTCAGCCCGTTGCCGCGGATCGTCACCTGCTCGAGCTCGAGGCCCGCGGCGGCATAGACCGCGCCCCCGCGATCGAACGCTTCGTCGTCCGGCGCGATGCCCCCGGTCAGCGTGAGGCCCTTGAGGACCAGCGGCGCCTCCGAGCGGATGACCCGCACATTGTCGTCGAGCCGATCGTTCGGGGTGGTGGTGAGGTCGGTGAGGCCGCCGGGCAACGTGTCGTCATCGCCGGACACATCGCCCGTGATGGTGACATCGGTCGCGCCGGTGGCGTCGATCGTCACCTCGCCGCGGATCTCGAGCCGGCCCTGGACGAGCCGGATCAGGCTCGCCGCGCCGCCGGTGAAGACGCTCTGGTCGAAGGAGATCTCGTCGGCGACGTTGGGGTCCATGTTGGTGAAGGCGATCGCCTCGCGCAGCGACAGATCGCCGAAGTCGAAATCGGCCGCGGTCACGTCGTCGAGCTCGTCCTCGGCGGTGTTGACGACCAAGGACTGCGGGAGTGCGGGATCGAGCGCCAGGGTCTGCAGCTCGAACGAGCCGGGATCGATCGCTCCGGGCACGTCCGCGAAGTCGGCGATGCGCGGCCCCCCGATCAGGTCGAAGGTAAGATCGGCCGGCACCGAGATCATGTCATCGGTGGTGCCGTTGCCATTGACATCGACGCCGTCGATGCCGATCGCGCTCTCGTCGATCATCGGGAACGATGCGTCCGCACCCCCGAGATCGCGGACCGGGTTCGCCGCATCGAGCAGGAGCGGCACGGCCCCGAGCGGGACCTCCAGCCCCGGTGCGCCGACCATCGGGCCGACAAGCGCCAGCTCTCCCTGGAAAACCGAGGCCGTATTCGGCGTCTCCGCCACGCCGTCCGCGTCGTCATCGACCTCGGTCAGCGCTGTCGAGACAAAGACCTGCGCCGGCGTGATGTCCAGCAGACTGGTGTCGCCGCTGTAGAGAGTGCTGCCGATGAGGTTGCCGCCCGAGAGGGTGATGGGCGCCCCCCCACCGGAGATGTTCACCTCGCCGCCTGCATTGGTTTCATAGTTCCCGACCAGGATGCTGTTGACGAGGTTCAGACTGTTAGCTTCGCTGTCGATCGCGCCGCCATACGCCTCCGGGCCGGTGGCCGACGTGGCGTTGCCGGTGATCGTGGTGTTCGCGACGACATGGTCGCCCCCGAAAAACAGCAGGGCGCCGCCAGGCGCGAAGGGACCCGACGTCGTGTTGTCAACGAATGCGCTGTTGAGTGCCAGGAGGGCCCCGCCGAGGAGTATGCCCCCGCCACCTCCACCAGTGATTGAGCCGTTGCCGGAAACGGTGGTCGAGATCAGCGTGGTTGTATAATAGGCCGTTGCGAGACTGTAAAAGCCGCCACCCCCGTTGTCTGTCGTATTGTTACGGATGGCGCTCTGCACCGAATAAAAGTCCGTAAAAAAAAGGTACAGGCCGCCGCCATCGTCGCCCGAATAGTTGCCGCTGACATCGCTGCGGACAAGCGCCACCCGGTTGTTAAAACCGGCATAGACACCACCGCCATCATCCGAGGCCATGTTGCCGCCGATCGTACTGTCGGTGATCTCGAGCGTGCTTTCCGTCGTGAGATGCACACCGCCGCCAGTGCCGTCGGCGGCGTTGCCCAGGATCGCCGTCCGCTCGATCCGTATCTCGGCGAGATCGGGCTCGGAGGTTATGATGTAGAGTGCGCCGCCCGACGCTCCGGCCGTGTTGTCGGAGAAGGTGCTGTCGGCAATGGTGATACCGTTGATACTGTTGTCGGAATTGCCGTCGCCGCGGATATGGATCGCACCACCACTCCCCGCGCTCTCGTTCATCGAGACGACGGAGTCGTAAATGCTGAGCTCAGCATCGCCAGAGAAGATCGCCCCCCCCCGCGCTTGCGGCATAGTTGCCGGTGAGCGTGCTGCGCGTCAGTGTGATATCGCCGTTGCCGTTGTAGATCGCTCCGCCATCGAAATCAGCGGCCCTGTTTCCAGTGAACGTGCTGTTGATGGCGGTGACGAAGCCGTAGCTGCTATAGAACGCGCCGCCGCCACCATCCAGGGCGGTGTTGGACAAGAACGAACTGTTGTAGATCACGGTTCTCGCAAATCGGCCATTAGCGTTGATCGCACCGCCCGCATCTTCCGACACGTTGTCGCGCAGTATCGAATTGACGATCTGCAGCGTGCCGTCATACCGGATCGCGCCGCCACTGCCTTCGCTTCCGTTGCCCACTTGATTGCCGTCGCGAAGGACCAGCCCATCGAGGGTGACGCTTAAGATGGTTGACCCATCGCCATCGCCGATGAGGAAGATCCGGCTGTCGGCGTCGTCAGCGCCCTCGGCGCTGTCGGCGGAGATCTCCACATCCGGCGTGCCGTCGCCGTCGAGATCGCCGCGGATCGCGACTCTATCGGTGATGAGGAACTCGTCGAGGTCCGGCGAGAGGAAGATCACGTCGCCGGGTCCACCCTCGAACACCGTTGGGTCGAAGGTGATCTCGTCGATGCCGGAGGTTGCGTTGGCGAGCGCGATCGCCTCGCGGAGCGAGATGTCGTTTGCCCCGCCGAAGGCCGCGATGCTCGGCGTGCCAAAGCTGTCGAGCTCGTCGTCCGCCGTCGTCACGATAAAGGTTGCCATCTGCCCGCCTCGTCGCCCTGATGTTTGGTTGGGCCAATGCCGGAGCCTTGACCGCCGGTCGACGCGTGTCGCTCGACCAGACAGTAAAATTCATACCGTCAAGCCATGACATGGACAATCCTGCATCTCAGAAGGTGAATGGCGCGCGGTCAGTCCTCGCCCCGCTTCCCGGCCATGTCTTGGTCCTCCTCGGCACGGGATAACCTGTCCCGGCAGATTGCCCACTTAAGGGCCGGCACTCCACCCGCAGTCTTGGGTGTGGCGGAGACCGATATGGAGGCCGTCGCGATCCCGCGGGCGGTGTTCGACGACCATTCTGCGCGATCGCCCGAGTTCCGCAGCTTTGTCCTCAAGGCCTGTTCCCGGCGCATCACCGATCTCTTCCGGGTGATCGATGAGGTTGCCTCTGGCCCCATCGACATGCGTTTGGCGCAACGCCCATCGAGCATGGCGGCAGAGGCGCTCGGGGTGAAGGCGACCCGTCGGCGAGCGCGGCACGGCACGGCACGCGAGGTGATCTTGCTCCAACTGCGGTTGGATCGCCCAGTCGCGCGGCATGATCGCGGTCTCGGATCCTGAGGCGCTGGCCCAACTCGCGGCAGACCACAGGAGCCAACCGTCGACAAGGACCGCCAAAGTCAAGCGTCGGGCCTCTGCCAATCGTCTTGACCGCGAGGCAGCGCGAGCAAACAGGGGTACGAGATCACCGTGCCAGATGGCCTACCGGGTGCTCGGGAGACCTTCCACCAGGAGATAGAGCCCGAAGCGGGCGCCGGCGATGATCGACAGAACCACGATCGGCGCGCTCGGACTGAGAACCGATAGCGCAGACAGCCCTTGGCCAACGGTACAGCCGAGCGCGAGCACACCTCCTGCGCCCATCATGACAGCTCCGAGCATCTGGCGGCGCAACTCGCGCGCATCATCGCACGCCTCCCATTGAAACGCGCCGCACCAAAGCGATCCCGCCGCCGCGCCGATCACAACGCCGACGACCGATGCAACAGCGAAGCCCGGAACTGTCCCCAGTGGACTGAGCATCGCGAAGATAATCGCCTCGCCCAGAGGTTGGGAGAACGTGACCGATTCGACCGGAACGACGTCGAAGCCGACGCTGCCCGCATAGCTCGTCGCCACCCAGGCAAAGGGGATCACAAGTCCGACGACGATCCCGGTTATGATGCTCCGTCGGTCGAGACGCGTGCCGCCCCAGCCGAGCGCCACGCCGGCCAAGACGAGACCCACGCTCATGCCAACAAGCATCGGAGGTAGCCCGAGGACGCCGCCGACGGTCTCGGTCAGGCTCGTTCCCGGCTGCGGCGCGATCGCCAAGAGGCCAGTTCGCACACCGGACAATGGGCCGTTCAATGTCGCATATGCCGCGAGGCCAATCACGATCACCATGAGGAAGGATCGCAGGTCTCCACCGCCCACGCGCGCAACTGCTCCGAAGCCGCAGGTGCCCACCAGCGCCATGCCTACACCGAACATCAGACCACCGAACACGGCTGCGACCGGAGACCAGTCCAACCGTGCATACAGAGTTTGAGCCGGATCGAAGATCCCCGCGGCGGCGATGAGCGTTGTTGCCAATATCGCGGTCGCCGCAGCCAGCATCACCATGCGGAGTCGGCTGAGGTCGTCACCATACGCGGCGTCCTCGATCGACCCCATCATGCAAAAGCGGCCGACGCGGGCCGCAAAGCCCAGTGTGATGCCGGCGAACATGCCGGCACCGCTGGCCAAAAGCGCGCCATCGCTCTCAAGCACGATCCGGTCCTCCCCTTATCTGCCAAGAGTAGGAACGGAATGGACCATCTGGCAACAGCTGCGGTTCAGGACGTGGTGGCGCCGCGCTCGTCGTTGCAAAACATGTCATACACGACACTTATCACCTGCTCGGCCCGGCCGTCAGCGAGCCGGTAGAAGATCGCCTTACCTTCACGCCGGCTCTCGACGAGCCCTTCGAGGCGCAGGCGGGCGAGCTGCTGGCTCACAGCGGCCTGACGTTGCGAAAGCAGACGTTCCAGCTCGGTGACCGACCGCTCGCCTTGGGCCAGATGGCAAAGGATCATCAGGCGCCCCTCATGGGCAAGGGCTTTCAGGAAATCGGCCGCATGACGCGCGTTCTCCATCATGCGCGCCATTTCCGCCTCGTCCAGACCGTCACTGATGGCCGGCAATGCCATGGGATCTGCGCCCCGCCTCGAACTCTAGCCAGTTGGAGATAGCAACGATTCCCGCATATGCACAGTCGTCATTGCCCCGCGTCGATCGCCCCCTGTCGTCTGCGCGCGCATCGGCCGAAGCGACTGTCGTGACGGCGGAAGCGGTGCGCGGGTTGGCCTCCTCTGCCACAGCCGACACCTCGAGAACCGTCGTCATCGTAAGCGTGGCGGCAAAGATAGACCTCATAGGGACCACAAACTTGGCTCCTCACGATCCGTCGTCCTGCGCGTCGGACAACAGCCGGTCGAGCATTGGGTAGAAGAAGTCCTCACCCGCGTACCCCTCGAGCCGACCAATCTCGCGGCCGTCTCGCAGAAGGACGAAGGTTGGCGTGAAATGGGCGCGACGGTTCAATTCCACGCCATCGGGCAGCGCCTCGTGGATGTTGGCGCGCTGAAGCGGTGCCCGCCCGCCCTCATCGGTGAGATGATAGGCTTGGCCGATCTCCTCATCCCATCGCTCGCACCACTCGCAACCAGGCTGATCGAGCATCAGCAGCACCATCTCGGCATGCGCGGGCGCGGCGGCGAGCAGGAGCAGGGCGAGACCAAGGACCATTCGCTGCATAAGCTTGATTGACTCCCTCGACGGCTTAGACATAGCATTTCCTGAATATATGAATATGACAAGCTCGGGGATGAACCGTCTATGGAGTTTGATATCGGCCATGCCGGCGCGGCACTGGCGGGGCTCATGTCCTTCGCATCGCCATGCGTCCTGCCGATTGTCCCACCCTATCTCTGCTTTCTCGCGGGCGTAAGCCTCGAGGACCTGCGCGGTGAGGGCGAGCGGCGGCCCGGTGCCGATCGGCGCGTGATCCTTGCCGCACTTTTTTTCGCGCTCGGGTTCGCGACGGTCTTCGTCGCGCTCGGTGCGACTGCCAGCAGCATCGGGCAGGCCATGAGCCGCCATTACGACATGCTGCGCTGGATCGCCGGCGGCGTCATTCTCGTGATGGGGTTGCACTTCCTCGGCATCCTTCGGATCCCACTCCTCTATCGGGAGGCGCGGGTCGATGTCGATCGACGGCCCGCAACGCTCGCCGGCTCCTATGTGGTCGGACTTGCATTCGGCTTTGGCTGGACACCCTGCGTGGGGCCCGTTCTCGCGGCCATCCTCTTCACCGCCGCTGGACGCGAGACGGCGCTCGAAGGGGCATTGCTGCTTGGCGCCTATGCGCTCGGGATGGGACTGCCGTTCGTCCTGGCAGCCGGCTTCGTGCGCCCCTTCATGGCGCTGATGCGCGGGGCACGGCGCCATCTCGGACTTGTCGAGCGTGTCATGGGCGGGGCGCTCGTCCTCACCGGCGTGCTCTTCATCACCAACAGCATCGCCGACATCGCCGCCTGGATGTTGGATTATCTGCCCGCCATGGGCTGACCGAACAGGAGACCCCCATGAGAAGCCGCCATCTCGCCAGCCTCAGCCTCGCCGCCGCTCTTCTGCTGGCCCCTGGTGTTCAGGCCGAGCCCGCCCCTGGCGCGTTGCACCACAAGGAATGGTTCGCGGTCACCTTCAAGGATATGCGCGAGGATCTCGAGACCGCCACCGACGAAGGCAAGCGTCTTGCCATCATTATTGAGCAATACGGGTGCATATATTGCCGAAAACTCCATGAGGAGGTGCTTTCCGACCCCGAAGTGGCCAATTACATCAAGGAGAATTTTGTTGTCGTCCAGCTCAACATGTTCGGCGATGAAGAAGTCACCGATCTCGACGGCGAGGTGATGACGGAGCGCGAGGCAGTGCGCCGCTGGGCTGTCGCGTTCACGCCGACCGTCATCTTCTTACCGGAAGCGGCGGCGGAGGACGCCACGGTGGACGAGGTCGCCGTCGAAACGATGCCCGGCGCCTTCGGGAAATGGACAACCCTCGATATGTTCCGCTGGGTCCGGATCAAGGGATATGAGGGCGACGAGCACTTCCAGAAGTTCCACGCGCGCAACATCGAACAGCTCCGGGCGGAAGGTCGCCTCTAACTGCGACATATCGGCCAAACCTTTGGGTGCCGTTCGCCGCTGGTCGACCAACATCATGGTGCACAATGACTTTTTTTACCAAGCGCAGCTCTGATGCAGGGCAACATATGCTCAAATTTGAATTTGTTGTTGCGTGAGGCCCGACTCTTTGACACCCTCCGTGTCAACGAAAAAGACTCACTGGGAGAGACGCACATGATGGGGGCTCGAACCCTGGCTACCGCCGTGACCGCGGTCACGGTTCTGTCTTGCGCCGCTTTCGCGGAGATGGCGCCGTCGGATGTCGTGATCGCGGATGGTGCGGTGGCGACGCCATTGACCGGCACGCCAGGTGATCCGACCAGCGGACGTGCCGCCTTCGCCGGACGGAAGCTCGGCAACTGTTTGGCGTGCCACCAGAATGGCGATCTGGAGGGCGAGGAACTTTTTCACGGCGAGGTGGGTCCGCCGCTCGACGGCGTCGCGGACCGCTGGAGCGAGGCGGAACTGCGCGCGATCGTCATCAACTCGAAGCAGGTCTTTGGCGAGCACACGATTATGCCCGCGTTCTACCGTGACACGGGCTTTAATCGTACGCTCGCGGACTTTGATGGCAAGACGATCCTGACCGCCCAACAGGTCGAGGACATCGTCGCCTATCTCCGGACACTCACAGAATGATCGGGCTCGCGCCCGGCTCTGCAATCACGGGCTCAAGGCCCAAGGGAGGAAAGATGGACGTATCTCGTCGAACAGTCTGCCGGATCGGCCTGGGCGCGGCTACGCTCGCTCTGGCGCCTGCTCTGCCGGCACTCGCCGGCACCGACGCGGTGGAGGAGGCGATTGCGGCGTTCACCGGCGGTGCGACACCCGGTGACGGTGGCATCGAGCTGACCACGCCCGAGATCGCCGAGAACGGGAACACTGTGCCCGTCGAGGTCTCGGCCGATGGTGCCGCGGCGATTCTGCTCCTCGCTGCAGGGAACCCCAACCCGGGTGTGGCGACGTTCAAGTTCGGCAAGCTCGCGCCGAACCGGTCGGCCGCCACGCGCATCCGACTTGCCCAGACGCAGGACGTGATCGCGGTCGCTGAGCTCGAGAGCGGTGCGTTCACCATGGTCAAGCGCACCGTGAAGGTGACCATCGGCGGCTGCGGCGGCTGAGGCAGGGAGGACAGACAGATGGCGAAGATCAAACCCCGCGTGAAGGTGCCTCGCAAAGCCCAGGCTGGCGAAATCGTCACGATCAAGACGCTGATCAGCCACCCGATGGAGTCGGGCCAGCGCAAGGATCGGAAGACCGGAGAGCTCATCCCGCGCCGGATCATCAACCACTTCAGCGCCAAGTTTAACGGCGAGGTGGTGTTCGAGGCGACGATCGAACCAGCGGTCTCGGCCAACCCCTATTTCAGCTTCGACATGGTCGTCCCTGAAGCGGGCACGCTCGAGTTCGAGTGGGTCGACGACGATGGCTCTGTCTACACGCAGGAAAAAAGTATCGCGATCGGCTGAGGCTGATCGCCGAAAAACAGAAGAGCCTGGGAGGAACGTGATGAAGAAGCTTGCGCTTCTTATAGCCAGCTCCGGCGTTGCCGGTCTCGCGCTTGCGGGGCCGGGGCCTGACGACAAGACCCTGGTGATCGAGGGGCAGGAGCTGGTGACTGAAGTAAAGACCGCTGACGGTCATCCGCTCGACACCGTCTATTCGGGATGGCGGTTTCGCACCACGGAGACACAGGCCCTCGAGACCGACGATTTCGAGAACCCGGCCATGGTTGCGGTCGACTATGCACGGGATCTCTGGGAGACCGCGGCGGGCAGCTCGGCGCAGAGCTGTGCCGACTGCCACGGCGATGTCGAGGAGTCGATGGCCGGCTTCAGGGCGAACATGCCGCTCTGGAACGAGCAGGCCGGCAAGCCCTGGTCGCTGGAGCACTGGATCAACTGGTCGATCACCGAGCACCAAGGCGCCGATGCCTGGAAGTGGGAAAGCGCCGAGATGCTGGCCATGACGGCCCTGATCGGCCTGCAATCCCGCGGTGAGCCCATGACGGTCCAGACCGACGGGCCGATGGCCGACTGGATCGAGCGCGGCAAGGACCTCTACTACACCCGCGTCGGCCAGCTCGATATGGCCTGCAACCAGTGCCACGAGGACAATTACGGCCAGATGATCCGGGCCGATCACCTCAGCCAG